>JAEYUL010000016.1 GCA_023432565.1 Actinomycetes bacterium
CCGGCGTTGTTGCCGCCGTTGAACTTCACGACGTAGTCGATGCGCGAGCCGAGCTGGTCGGTCGCCTTGCCCTTGCCCTCGTCGCCCCACTGGACGCCGAGCACCACGACGGCGGGCATCTGATCACCACTCCCACGCTGCCTGACGGGCCAGAAGGGCACGGGGCGGCAGGTACCCGGTACCTCCGAGAGGGTACCCGACCGCCACCGTGCGCCTCTGGGCCGTCCACACGCGCCCGACGCGGCGAGCAGGGCGTGGCGCCTCAGCGCAGGCCGGAGACCTCCTCGAGCGACGTCCCGGAGTCGACCAGGAGCTGGCCGCAGCGCTCGGCCTCGTCGGCCTCCCCGATCGCGTCGGCCGCCTCCGCGAGCGCCAGGACCGAGCGCAGGAAGCCCTGGTTGGGCTCGTGGTCCACGGGGATCGGGCCGCGCCCGCGCCAGCCCGCCTTGCGCAGCGCGTCGAGGCCGCGGTGGTAGCCGGTACGCGCGTAGGCGTACGCCGCGACGGGGTCGCCCGCGTCCTGCAGCGCCGCCTCGGCGAGCAGGGCCCACACGATCGAGGCGGCGGGTGCCGCACGGACGGCGTCGCGCGCGTCGTCGCCCGTCGCCAGCGCTGCGCGCGCTGCCGCGTCCGGACCGTCGGCGGGCAGGAGCGTGGGCTCGGGGCCACCGAGCAGGTTCTCGTGCGTCATGGGGTCAGTGTGCCGCGTCCGACCCCGACCCAGGCACCCCGGATCAGGACAACCCAGGAGGTCTCGGACGCACGTCCAGACTTCGGGCGGGTTCGGCGTGCGGCGGCCGCCGCCGCCAACTACTGTCGAGCAGCCGAGCCACCACACCCCCTGGGGACGGACATGATCGAGATCTCCACGTCGCCGACGAGCACCACGCTCGTGATCTCCGGCGACCTCGACCTCGCCGAGCGGGACCAGTTCCCCGAGGTCGCCGCGCGCGTCGTCGGGCTGCGTCGCCAGCTCATCGTCATCGACATGTGCCGGGTGACCTTCATGGACTCCACGGGTGCGGCCTTCCTCATCGCGCTGGCCGACTCGGCGCGCAAGCGCGGCGGCGCCGTCGCCCTGCGCGGCGCCGACCCCCGCGACCTGTTCGTGCTGGAGGTCTGCGGCGCGCTCGACATGTTCCGGCTCGACGCGGAGCACCGCTGCGAGGACGCGCGTCCGGCGTCCGACTTCTCCACGCCCAGCAGCACCTGAGCCCCGAGCCCGGAGCGCATCGGCCGCCCTCGTCGGGCGCCGGCCTGCTCCACGCCTCGGACGACCGCGCGCCGAGCAGGTCTCAGCGCCCGGGCTCCGGCAGGGCGCCCGGGCGCACCTTGGCCCACACGACCTTGCCGCGGCCCGACTGCCGCCAGCCCCAGTCCGCGAGCCTCTCCACGATCTGCATGCCGAACCCGCCGATGCGACCCGGGTGGCCGTCGGTCGCGACCGGCGGTGCCGGGTTGCCGTCCTCGACCTCGATGCGCAGACCGTCACCCGTGTCGTAGAGCTGCAGCGAGACGTGACCGAACCCGTGCAGGACGGCGTTCGCGACGAGCTCGGAGACGACGAGCTCGGCATTGGCGGCGTCCGGCATCTCCCACGCGTGGCACGTGCGCACGACCGCGTGCCTCGCACGCGCCACGGAGGCCGCCTCGCTCGGCAGCGACCACCGGCGGCGGCGCGGGCTGCGGCCGCGTTCCGCCGTGTCGCGCGGGTCGGGCACGCGCACGACGACGACCGCGACGTCGTCCTCCGGGTGGTCCGCGAGACGCGACAGCAGCTCCTCGCCGATGCCCGCCGAGTCCAGTGCGGTCACCCCGGCCAGCACCTGGCCGAGCGCGTGCAGACCCTCACGCAGGTCGCGCTCGCGCCGCTCGACGAGGCCGTCGGTGTGGTAGACGAGCACGTCACCCGGCCCGAGGACCAGCTCCGCCGTCTCACGCTGCCCGCCGCCGAACCCGACGAGCGGCCCGCCCGCCGACAGGAGCTGCGTGACCTTCCCGCCGCGCACGTGCAGCACGGGGAGGTGACCCGCGCGCGACCACCGCAGACGCCAGGACTCCCCGTCACGGTGCAGGGTCGACAGCACCAGGCCCGCTGCGCGGGGAATGCGCATGCCGGCGACGAGCTGGTCCACCCGCTCGAGCACGGGGCCCGGCAGCGTCACGTCGTAGGCGTACGAGCGCACGACGGACCGTAGCTGCCCCATCGCGGCCGCCGCCTCCACGTCGTGGCCCACCACGTCGCCGATCACGACGCCCACCACGTCGGGGCCGATCTGCAGCACGTCGTACCAGTCCCCGCCCACCTGGGCGTTGGCGGAGTTGGGGGCGTAGTACGTCCAGACGTCGAGCCCCTCGACCTCCGCCTGCTGCGGGAGCATCGCGCGCTGCAAGGTCTCCGCGAGGCGGTGCTCGCGGTCGTAGAGCCGGGCGTTGTCCAGCACGAGCCCGACTCGTCGGGCGATCAGCTCCAGCACGGTCGCGGTCGCCTCGTCGAGCTCGGCGCCGTCCCGGGGCTGCACGACGAGCACCCCGATCACCCTGCGCCGGCCGGGAACCGGCAGCACGAACACCCGGCCGCCGCGCGCACCCTCCGCGCCCATCACGTCCCGGCTCACCGGGTCCGCGCTGGTCTCGCGTGCGATCTGCTCGGCGAGCCAGTGCGACGCGGACGCGCGCGGGTGCGGGTAGTCGAGCCGGAGCTCGACCGGACGGTCCGTGTCACCGTCGAGCAGGCGCTGCACCGCGTCCTGCGGGGCGTGCGCCTCGTCGCCCCCGTCGGCCCGGCGGGACTCCCCGTGCCGGCTGCCGCGGCCCGACGGCGGCCGCAGGTCGCTCGAGGCGTCCAGCGACCGCAACCCGTTGTCGTTGACGTAGAACGCCGCCGACCGCACGAGGGTCCGCTGGAGCAGCGCCGCGATCTCGTGCAGCGGCGTCACCCGGTCCGCGACGTCCATCAGCAGGTCGGAGACCTGCACGATGATGTTGACGCTGCGCCGCTCCTGCCGCTCGGCCTCGAGGCTGCGCTCCTGCTCCGCGGCGCGCGTCAGCTGCTCGGTGCGGTCCTCGAACGCGACGATCCACAGCCGCGGCGGGCTGCCGTCCGGCGTCGGGACCGGGGAGAAGCACACCCGGCACCGGAACATCGAGCCGTCCGCGCGCGGGATCGTCAGCTCAGCCGTCGTCGGCTCGCCGCGCCGCAGGCTCGCGCGCAGACGGGACATCTCCCCGGGCCGCCGGGCGTGCACCGGGACCCGCTGGGTCTGACGCTCCCGGGCACCCGCGGCGTCGTAGCCCGTCGTCCGCTCGAACGCGGCGTTCGCCCAGACGACCCGCAGGTCGCCCGACTCGCACAGGGCGAACGGGACCTGGGTGGCCTCCAGCGCATGCGCCAGCACGTCGATCGAGGGCGGCTGGGGAGCGGCGGCAGCGCCGTGCGCACCCCGAACCCCGACAGACCCGGATGTACTCGTCGTGGCCTGGGTGTTGACCTCCACCACCTCCGATCGTCTAGCGTGCCGAACGGGGAGCTACGCCGTCCTGGCGTCGCCCTCGCCGGAAGGAGCACCGTGCGCGACGGTAACAGCACGATGGATGGCGGGCCTGTCCAGCCACGGACCGGATCCGCACGCGACCTGTCGCACGACGGGGAGCAGGGGGGCGTGCATGTGATCGTCGGGGCAGACGCCACGAGGATCGTTCTGTCGGGAGAGGTCGATGCGGACCTCGGGGCAGAGCTGCACGAGGCGACGACGGAGGCCGAGAACGCGGGCCTGCCGATCGAGGTGGACGCGCATCACGTCACCTTCATGGACTCGTCGGGTGTCGCCTTCCTGGCGCGCCTGTCGATCCGGTCGCAGCACCGCGTGCGGCTGCTGCGCGTCCCGCCGACCGTGCGCTTCCTCCTCGAGGTCACGCGCATCGGCGAGCTGCTCGACGTGGTCGAGGAGAGCGACGAACGGCACTTCCAGCCCGTCGCTCCCGAGGCCGGCACCACCACCTGAGGTCCACGACCCCACACGGCACGAGCCGCGCGATCCCCTGAGGGACCGCGCGGCTCGTGCTCGTCTGGGCGACGGGCTCAGCGCAGCTTCTGGCCCGCCGAACGCAGCTGCTGGCACGCCTCGACGACACGCGCGGCCATACCGGCCTCGGCGAGCTTGCCCCACGCACGCGGGTCGTAGGCCTTCTTGTTGCCGACCTCGCCGTCGATCTTCAGCACGCCGTCGTAGTTGGTGAACATGTGGCCGACGACCGGGCGCGTGAACGCGTACTGCGTGTCGGTGTCGATGTTCATCTTGATCACGCCGTTGTCGACAGCCTCGGAGATCTCCTCCGCCGTCGAGCCGGACCCGCCGTGGAACACGAGGTCGAACGGCGACTCCTTGCCGATCTCCGCGCCGACGGCCTTCTGGATGTCCGCGAGGATCGACGGGCGCAGCTTGACGGCACCCGGCTTGTACACGCCGTGCACGTTGCCGAACGTCAGGGCCGTCAGGTAGCGGCCCTTCTCACCGGCGCCGAGCGCGCGGACCGTCGCGAGACCGTCCTCAGCCGTCGTGTAGAGCTTCTCGTTGATCTCCGCCTCGTGGCCGTCCTCCTCGCCACCGACGACGCCGACCTCGATCTCCAGGATGGTGCGCGCGGCCTGCGAGAGCTCGAGGAGCTCCGCGGCGATCACGAGGTTCTCCTCGAGCGGGATGTCCGAGCCGTCGAACATGTGCGACTGGAACGTCGGGTTCTCGCCGCGCTTGACCTGCTCGGCCTCGAGCGCCAGCAGCGGGCGCACCCAGGAGTCCAGGTTCTTCTTGACGCAGTGGTCGGTGTGCAGCGCGATCGTCACGCCGTAGTTCTTGGCGACCTCGGTCGCGTACGCCGCGAGCGCGAGCGACCCGGTGATCCTGTCCTTGATCGTCGAGCCCGACGCGTACTCCGCGCCACCGACCGAGACCTGGATGATGCCGTCCGACTCGGCCTCCGCGAAGCCCTGGATCGCGGCGGTGACGGTCTGCGACGACGTGATGTTCACGGCCGGGTAGGCGAACTTGCCCGCCTTTGCCCGGTCGATCATCTCCGCGTACACCTCGGGGGTGGCGATTGCCATCTGCTCACATCTCCTGTGGCTTGTATGGGGGTGGTGTCGACTCCGAGTTTGCCACTTCTGGGCGTTCACGCGTCCGGGACGTCCTTCCCATGGACGTCGCGCGCTCCGCGCGGCGTGCGCCTCGCGGGACGGCGAGTCAGCCCGGCAGCTGCGTGCCGGCAGGCAGGCCGGCGTGCTGCAGGACCCAGGCGTGCATCGCGATCGCCGCGGCCGCGCCCGCGTTGATCGACCGTGTCGAGCCGAACTGCGCGATGTGCAGGACGTCGACGGCCGCCGCGCGCGCGTCCTCGGACAGGCCCACGGACTCCTGGCCGAACAGCAGCACGCACCCGCGTGGCAGCGGGTAGCCCTCCAGCGGCACCGACCCGGGCAGGTTGTCGATCCCGAGGACGGGCAGGTCCTCGGCGTTGGCCCACCGGATGAGGTCCTCGATGCTCGCGTGGTGGTCGACGTGCTGGTAGCGGTCCGTGACCATCGCGCCGCGCCGGTTCCACCGGCGCCGCCCGACGATGTGCACACGCGCCGCGAGGAAGGCGTTGGCGGTCCGCACGACCGACCCGATGTTCAGGTCGTGCTGCCAGTTCTCGATCGCGACATGGAAGGCGTGCCGCCGCGCGTCGAGGTCGGCGACGATCGCCTCGACGGTCCAGTACCGGTACCGGTCCGCGACGTTGCGGCGGTCCCCGTGCGCCAGGAGCTCGGGGTCGAAGCGGGGGTCGCGCGGCCATGCCTCCGGACCCCCTGGCCACGGAGGGACCCCGACCTCGGACTCCTCCACGCCGCCAACGTAACCCGCGCGCCCGTGCGCTTCGCGTCGGGCCGCGCGTGTCGCCCACCGGCGGAGAGAGGCACGGCGTCGGAGTCGGGCACGTCGCGGCGAGACGTGCACAGACCGCGCACACGTGAGCCGCACCCGTCTCACGAGCAGCCACGTAGGCTGGCCACATGCTCACGACGACCGCGCTCGCGGCCATCGCGCCTGCCTCCGGGCCGCTGCCCGCCCTCGGACCGGACTTCCTCAACGCCGAGCACCTCATCGAGTCGTTCGGCACGTTCGCGCTGCTCGGCATCGTCGTCGTGGTGTTCGTCGAGACGGGCCTGCTGTTCCCGTTCCTGCCCGGCGACTCGCTGCTGTTCACGGCGGGCGCCCTCGTCGCGCAGGACCTGCTCGACTTCCCGCTGTGGCTCGCGTGCCTGCTGATCTTCCTGGCCGCGTTCCTGGGGGACCAGACCGCGTTCCTCATCGGTCGCAAGCTCGGGCCGAAGGTGTTCAACAAACCCGACTCGCGCTTCTTCAAGCAGGCGTACATCGACCAGACGTACGCGTACTTCGACAAGTACGGCGGGCGCACGATCATCGTGGCCAGGTTCGTGCCGATCGTGCGCACGTACGCGCCGGTCGCAGCCGGGGTCGGCAACATGCGCTACCGGCACTTCGTGTCCTACAACGTCGTCGGCGCGCTGCTGTGGGGTGTGGGCGTGACGCTGCTGGGGTACGCGCTCGGGAACGTCGGCTTCGTCAAGGACAACATCGAGGCGCTGCTCGTCGCGATCGTGCTCGTCTCGGTGGTCCCGATGGCCGTGGAGGTCTGGCGGTCGCGGCGTGGCCGCGCGCGCGCACGGGACGAGCGGTACGACGAGCCCGACGAGCGCGCCGAGGTCGAGCGGAAGACGTTCGAGTGACCCGCGAGATCAAGGCCTGGCTGTCCGACATGGACGGCGTGCTCGTCCACGAGGGCATCGCCGTGCCCGGCGCCGCGGAGTTCGTGCGCGCGCTGCGCGAGGCCGAGCGGCCGTTCCTCGTGCTCACCAACAACTCGATCTTCACCCCGCGCGACCTGCGCGCGCGGCTGGCCTCCTCGGGCATCGACCTCCCCGAGGAGGCCATCTGGACGTCCGCGCTCGCCACGGCGCAGTTCCTCGTCGACCAGATGCCGTCAGGCTCGGCGTACGTGATCGGCGAGGCCGGGCTCACCACGGCGCTCTACGAGGCGGGGTACACCCTGACCGCCGCCGAGCCGGACTTCGTCGTGCTCGGCGAGACGCGCACCTACTCGTTCGAGGCCATCACCAAGGCGATCCGGCTCATCCAGGGCGGCGCGCGGTTCATCTGCACCAACCCGGACGTGACGGGCCCGTCCATCGAGGGCGACCTGCCGGCGACGGGCGCTGTCGCCGCCATGGTCCAGGCCGCGACCCGGCGCCAGCCCTACTACGTCGGCAAGCCCAACCCCATGATGATCCGCTCGGCGCTCAACCGGATCGACGCGCACTCGGAGCACACCGCGATGGTCGGCGACCGCATGGACACCGACGTCGTCGCGGGCATCGAGGCGGGTCTCAAGACCTTCCTGGTGCTCACCGGCTCGACGCGCCCCGCCGACGTCGACCGCTTCCCGTTCCGGCCGTCGGAGATCGTCGACTCGATCGCGGACCTCGTGGGCCGCGTGCACTGAGGAGGCACGGCGCGTCACCTCCGCTCCCACCGAGCCGCGCCGGCACCGTGCGCGACGGACCTCACGGGCGGCGGGCACCGGCACTCCTGTGATGGCGACCGACGACGCCCGCCCGAGACGTGGACGCGACAGCTCGGAGCCGTGACTTGCCCTTCGCGACCCGAATCCCCCATCCGCCCGGAACGAGTCGGAATAGTCCGCCAGTCCGTTCGTCCCACTGGCGCACCTCGGGGCCCGGCCTACCGTGAGTAGACCGCCACCGCACCATCTGCGGGGGCCGGACAAGGAGGTCCCATGCTCACGACCCAGAAGGTCGCTCTCGTCACCGGTGCGCACGGAGGAATCGGGCGGGCCACCGCCATCCGGCTCGCCTCCGACGGCCACATCGTCGTGTGCGCGGACATCGCCGGCACCGACGAGACCGTGGCCGAGATCGAGTCCGCGGGAGGTACCGCTCTCGGGCTCACGCTCGACGTGTCCAAGGCCGCCGACTGGGATGCCGCGATGGCGACCATCACCGAGCGGTTCGGTGGCGTCGACCTGCTCGCCGCGGTCGCCGGTGTCGTCAACCGGCTGAGCACGGACACCGTCGTGGAGCTCACCGAAGAGGCGTGGGACAACGTGCTCGACATCAACGCCAAGGGCATCTGGCTCGGCATGCGCGCCGTCATCCCCTCGATGCTCGAGCGCGGCGGCGGACGCATCGTCAACATCGCGTCGCTCGCGGCGCACAAGGGCCTCGCCGGCCTCGCGTCGTACAGCGCCTCGAAGGGCGCCGTGGAGGCCCTGACCCGTCAGGCCTCGGTCGAGTACGGCCGCAAGGGCATCCTCATCAACGCCGTCGCTCCGGGCACGATCGAGACGTCGATCAACGCGGCGCACCTGGCGACGCCCGAGGGTGCGGCCGCGAGCCTCGCGACCACGACGATCGGGCGCTGGGGCCAGCCGTACGAGCTGGCCGCCGCGGTCGCGTTCCTGCTCAACGAGGGCTCGTTCATCAACGGCCAGGTGCTGCTCGTCGACGGCGGGTGGGACGTCTCCGGAGGCGTCTCGTTCGACTCGACGACGATGTGATGCCGCGGCCCTGACAGGCTCGCTGCACGTCGAAGGCCGGTCCCCCTGGGGACCGGCCTTCGGTGCGTCAGAGCTGCACTGCGTCAGGGCTGCGTCAGGAGAGCACTGCGTCAGGGCTGCGTCAGGAGAGCACAGCGTCAGAACTGCACGGTGGGAGCCTGGCGCACCTGCGGGTCCTCGACCTCGAAGTACTCAGCCCGCTCGAAGTGGAACATGCCCGCGATGACGTTCGTCGGGAAGGTCTCGATCTTGGTGTTGAGGCTGCGGACGTTGGCGTTGTAGAACCGCCGCGCCGCCGCGATCCGGTCCTCGGTCGTCGACAGCTCGTTCTGCAGCTGCTGGAAGTTCTCGCTCGCGCGCAGCACCGGGTAGTTCTCGGCGACGGCGAACAGCCGGCCGAGCGCCTGAGTCAGCTGGTTCTCCTGCGCGGCCTGCTCGGCGACCGACGCCGTCGGTCCGGCCGCGGCGGCACGAGCCTGGGTGACCTCGTCGAACACGGCGCGCTCGTGCGCGGCGTAGCCCTTGACGGTCTCCACGAGGTTCGGGATCAGGTCGTGCCGACGGTGCAGCTCGACGTCGATCTGGCGCCACGACTCCTGGACGAGGTTCCGCAGCCGGACCAGGCCGTTGTACTGCGCGACCGCCCACAGCAGGACGATGACGACGAGCGCGACCACGACGATCGCGACGATGGCTCCAGCAGGCACGGCAGCTCCTTCTCCAGGGATAGACGTGAGCCTAGCGGGCGAGTGGATCGTGGCCGTGGTCCAGCCAGACGTGCCGCGGCACGGCGTCGGCGATCGCCGCGAGCAGCGCGATGCGCGCGTCGAGGCGACGCAGGTCGGTCCGGCCGGGCGCCCAGGTCAGCACGGTCGTCCCCTCGATGCGCCACGTGACGCGCCCCTCGCGCAGCAGGCGCTCGACGAGGCGGGGGTGCAGGATCGCGTGCCCGACCGCCAGGTCCGTCGCGCGGACCGCGAACCGCTTGTTGAACTCGGCGGACTCGACGTCCAGGTCGACCTTGCCGAACGCCGTGGCCAGCCGCGAGCCGACCGACTCGGGGGTCACCTCGAGGTCCGGCAGGAACGCCGGGAGCCGGAGCGTCAGCACGTGGAACGTGTGGGTCGTCGTCGAGCTGCCGCCGTCGCTGTCGGTGCTCGACGTCTCGTAGGAGTACACGAACGACTGCAGCGCGTGACCTCGGAACGAGCCCGCGATCACGTCGGTCACCTTCCGGTTGTCACCCCGGCCGAACGGGGCGCCGCGCCACCGGCTCACGAGCGAACGGTCCGTGGGCTGCCGCTGCCACCCGCGGGGCTGCAGCCACGCGTCGAGAGCCGCCTGGTGCCTGCGGTGGGACACGACGGACCAGGTCAGGAGCCCGCCCACGAGCACGAGGCCGACGACGAGCATGAGGACCATCGGGTTCGGTCCGCTCCCGAACCCCGGATCAAGCACGACGCCCCGCTCGCGCGTCCTGCCACACGTGCGCCGGGATCGCGACGACGACGGTCGCCGCCAGGCCGAGTCGGCGGTGGTCCGGCCACGTCCGCATCGTCAGCTCCCCGGCTGCGGCCGTCAGGCCAGACCGAGGTCCGACAGGTCGAACAGGTAGTGGTACGGGACCCCGAGCGCCTCGATCGCCTCGCGTGCACCCGTGCCGCGGTCCACGATCACCGCGACCCCGGCGACCTCGCCGCCCGCCTCGCGGACGGCCTCGACGGCCGTGATCGCCGAGCCGCCCGTCGTCGAGGTGTCCTCGAGCACGACGACTCGTCGCCCCGCGACGTCCGGTCCCTCGATGCGGCGCTGCAGCCCGTGCGCCTTGCCCTCCTTGCGGACGACGAACGCGTCGACGTCCTGGCCGCGGCTCGCTGCGGCGTGCAGCACGGCGGTGGCGACCGGGTCCGCCCCGAGGGTCAGACCGCCGACCGCGTCGACCTCGGCCGTGCCCAGCCCGACCTCCTCGAGCATGTCCAGCATGAGGTGGCCGATCAGCGGCGCGGCGCGGTGATGCAGCGTCACACGGCGCAGGTCCACGTAGTAGTCGGCCTCGCGGCCCGACGCGAGCGTGACCTTGCCGTGCACGACGGCGAGGTCGGTGATGAGCTGGCGGAGCTGGTCGCGCGGGCTGGCCGCGAGTGCGTCGTCGGTCACGCGTGAAGGCTACCGGGACGGGCGGTCTCAGCCGGCGGGTTCGTCCCCAGCGTCAGGACCGCCCTCGATGGCCTTCCGGTAGCGACCCACCGCGCGGACGGCCGAGCGCGGGGCGATCCTCGCGACGGCCGCGACGGTGCGGTAGCGCAGGCTCGGCGTCGAGATCACCACGCCGCGGCGCACGTCCGCGAGCGCCTTGGCCACGACGTCGTCGGCGTTGAGCCAGGCGAGCTGCGGGTAGGCCGAGACGTCGATGCTCCCGCGCTCGTGGAACTCGGTGTGCACGAACCCCGGGCACAGCGCGGTGGCGGTCACGCCCGTCCCCGTGAGCTCGACCGCGAGCCCCTCGGTGAAGGTCCGCACCCACGCCTTGTGCGCCGAGTACGTGCCCGACGCAAGCAGCGCCGCGATCGAGGCGACGTTGAGGATCGCGCCGCGTCCGCGCTCGAGCATCGCACCCGCGGCCGCGTGCGACAGGACGAGCGGCGTGCGGACCATCAGGTCCAGCGCCGCCTCCTCACGGGCGAGGTCCCCGCCGACGAAGCGCTGGTTCAGCCCGAGCCCGGCGTTGTTGACGAGCAGCCCCACGGGCCGTTCCTGGTCGCGCAGGCGTTCGGCGACGAGCTCGACCTGCATGCGGTCGGTGAGGTCGGCGACCAGGACCTCGGCGCGTACGCCGGCCCCGGCCTCGAGCTGCGCGGCGAGCCGGCCCAGCCGCTGCTCGTCGCGCGCGACGAGCACGAGGTCGTGCTTGGCGGTCGCCAGCTGCCAGGCGAACTCCAGGCCCAGTCCGGCGCTGGCGCCGGTGACGAGTGCGGTTCCCACGCGGCCACCCTACGGACGACGAGGCCCCGAGGTCACCCGCAGGCGCGTGTCGCGGGCCTGCGGGCTGTGCAGGCGCGGGACCGGGTGTGGGCGAGGGCTCGTAGGGTGGGCGCGTGCACCCGGACGACGCCTCGCCTCACGACCGGCTCACCGACGAGCCCTGGCCCGACGAGCCGCCGTTCGACCCTTTCTACGACGAGGCCCCGCCCGACCTCGACGCGTGGTCGCACGGCGTCCCGCACGACGCAGGGTCGCCCGAGCTCGCCGCGGCGGTCGCGGCCGGCGGCGCCGGTGGCCGCGCGCGCTCGTCGTCCGCACGCTCGTCGTCCGCACGCTCGTCGGGCCCGGCGCACGGCTCGCTGCTCGAGGGATCGTCCGCGCCTGCCGTGCGCGCCGCGGCGGCCGCCGCGGGGACGCCTCTCGAGGTGCTGCGACGGGTGTGGGGGTACGACGAGTTCCGCGGGGACCAGGCGGCGATCATCGACACGGTCGTCGGCGGCGGGGACGCGCTCGTGCTCATGCCGACCGGCGGCGGGAAGTCGCTGTGCTACCAGGTGCCCGCACTCGTGCGGGAGGGCACGGGCGTCGTCGTCTCGCCGCTGATCGCGCTCATGCAGGACCAGGTGGACGCGCTGTCCGCGCTCGGCGTGCGCGCCGGGTTCCTCAACTCCACGCAGCAGGCGTGGCAGCGCCGCGAGGTCGAGGAGGCCTACCTCGCGGGTGAGCTCGACCTGCTCTACCTCGCGCCCGAGCGCCTCAACGTGCCGGACACGATCGAGCTGCTCGACCGCGGGACGGTCGCGCTGTTCGCGATCGACGAGGCGCACTGCGTGTCGCAGTGGGGTCACGACTTCCGGCCCGACTACCTGCGGCTGTCGATGCTCCACGAACGCTGGCCGGACGTGCCGCGCATCGCGCTCACCGCCACCGCGACCGCCGCCACGCACCGGGAGATCGCGCAGCGCCTGCAGCTCGAGGACGCGCAGCACTTCGTCGCGAGCTTCGACCGGCCGAACATCCAGTACCGGATCGTCCCCAAGGACAACCCGCGCGCCCAGCTGCTGGAGCTGCTGCGGACCGAGCACGTGGGCGACTCGGGGATCGTCTACTGCCTGTCGCGCGCGTCGGTCGAGCAGACCGCCGAGTTCCTCGTCGGCCAGGGCATCCCGGCGCTGCCGTACCACGCGGGCCTCGACCGGCAGGTGCGCGCGCACAACCAGGCGCGGTTCCTGCGTGAGGACGGGATCGTGATGGTCGCGACCATCGCGTTCGGCATGGGGATCGACAAGCCGGACGTGCGGTTCGTCGCGCACCTGGACCTGCCGAAGTCCGTCGAGGGCTACTACCAGGAGACGGGGCGCGCGGGGCGCGACGGCCTGCCGTCGACCGCGTGGATGGCGTACGGCCTCGCGGACGTCGTGCAGCAGCGTCGGCTCATCGACACGTCCGAGGGCGACGCCGCGCACAGGCGTCGGCTGACGCAGCACCTCGACGCGATGCTCGCCCTGTGCGAGACCGTCTCGTGCCGGCGGGTGCAGCTGCTCAACTACTTCGGGCAGAGCGCGCAGCCGTGCGGCAACTGCGACACGTGCCTGACCCCGCCGGTGACGTGGGACGGCACGGTCGCGGCGCAGAAGCTGCTGTCCACGGTCGTGCGGATGGCCCAGCGCGGGCAGCGGTACGGCGTCGGGCACGTCGTGGACGTGCTGCGCGGCAAGCGCACGCCACGCGTGGCGCAGCTGCGGCACGACGAGCTGTCGACGTTCGGGCTCGGTGCGGACCTGTCGGACGCGGAGTGGCGCGGCATCGTGCGCCAGCTGATCGCCGCCGAGCTGCTGGCCGTCGACGCCGAGGGCTACGGCACGCTCCAGCTCGTCGAGGCGTCCGGGGAGGTGCTCAAGGGCGAGCGGACGGTGGCGATGCGTCGCGAGCCGGAGCGGGCACGGCGGCGCTCGTCGGCGGGCTCGTCGTCCGGCGGCTCGTCGACCTCGAAGGCCGCAGCGGACCTGGACGGCGAGGCCCTCGAGCTGTTCGAGAAGCTGCGAGCGTGGCGCGCGAGCGTGGCCAAGGAGCAGGGCGTGCCCGCGTACGTCGTGTTCCACGACGCGACGCTGCGCGACATCGTCCTGCGCCGCCCGTCGTCCGTCGACGAGCTCGGCACCATCGGCGGGGTCGGTGCGACCAAGCTCGACCGCTACGGCGAGGGGGTGCTGGCGGCCCTCGCCGGCTGAGCGCGAGCCGCCCGCTCCTCGACGCAGCGGCGAACCGCGCGGCACCGACCGGTCGCCGGCGCGGGCGTCGCACCGCCGGCTCGGTGACCGGCCGCCGCGCACGTCGCTGCTGCCGGAAACGATTTGCTCGGTTGTCGGCGTCGTCGCGTGATCCCAGCCTGGACGGACACCGCTCCAGCGGGTGTCCAGTCCTGCGGCGACGAGGCCGCGCAGATGAAGCAGGGTGATCCGACATGACACGGCACCGCACCATCCTCCGGACCGGCCGCGGCCTCGCGGCGGTCGTCGCCGCCGCACTCGCCCTGGCCGTGATCCCGAGCGCCGCACAGGCGCACGGCGGCCTGACCGACCCCCCGACCCGCACGTGGGTCTGCTACCAGGACGGCCTGGCCGGCGGGGCGGCAGCGGGCGAGGCGGGCAACATGAAGCCCCGCAACCCCGCGTGCGCCAACGCCTTCACCAACGAAGGCAGCTACTCGTTCTACAACTGGTTCGGCAACCTGCTCGGCACGATCGCGGGCCGCCACGAGACGATCCCCGACGGCAAGCTGTGCGGGCCGGACGCGAAGTTCGCGTCGTACAACACGCCGTCCAGCGCGTGGCCGACGACGAAGGTCACGCCGGGGCAGCAGATGACCTTCAAGTACGCGGCCGTCGCGCGGCATCCCGGCTACTTCACGACGTGGATCACGAAGACCGGCTGGAACCCGAACGAGCCGATCGGCTGGGACGACCTTGAGCCGGCCCCGTTCGACCGCGTCCTGAACCCGCCGCTGCGCGAGGGTGGCGTCGCCGGCCCCGAGTACTGGTGGAACGTCACGCTCCCGTCGAACAAGACCGGCAAGCACGTGCTGTTCAACATCTGGGAGCGCACGGACAGCCCCGAGTCGTTCTACAACTGCGTCGACGTCGACTTCGGCGGGAGCACCACGACGCCGACGCCCACGCCCACCCCGACGCCCACCCCGACCCCGACCCCGACACCGACGCCCACCGTCACGCCGACGCCCACCGCGACCCCCACGCCGACGCCCACCGGCACGCCGAACACCAGCCCGTCGCCCGTCGTGACCACCACCCCGACGCCCGTCCCGGACGGTCAGTGCGAGATCGAGGTCGGCGCCGTCAGCACCTGGCCCGGTGGCTTCCAGGGCAACGTCACCGTGTTCAACGGGACGATGCAGCCCGTCAACGGCTGGACCGTCACGTGGAAGTTCGGCAACGGCGAGACCGTCCAGCAGGCGTGGAACAGCTCGACCACGCAGTCCGGCTCCACGGTGACCGCGAAGAACCTGTCCTGGAACGCGACGATCGCGCACCACAACGCGGTGTCGTTCGGCTTCATCGGATCCGGCACGCCCGGCCCGGTGACCGCGGCGACGCTCAACGGCAGCTCCTGCATCGTCCGCTGACCAGCGGCCACCAGCACCGCTCTGAGGCCCGGCGAGCAACACTGGCGCTCGCCGGGCCTCCGGGCTGTCAGCGGGTGAGGGTGCGCAGGACCTCCTCGGCACGGTCGTCCCGACCGGCGGCGCGCAGCGTGGCGACGAGCGCCGACGCAGCATCGCCACGCGGGCCCCTCTGACGCGCGATGCCGAAGCCCTCGACCGCGGACTCCAGGTTCCAGATCGCGTCGTCCACGTTGCCCAGGGAGTCGTACAGCCGGCCCGCGAGCCAGAACGCGTGCGCGGCGTCCGCGACCGCGCCGACCCCGGCATACGCCTCGGCTGCGCGGACGGCCCGTCTCGCGGAGTCGGCAGCGTGGTGCGGCCCGGCGGATGCGAGCACGCGGGCAGCGGTGTCGTCGAGGTCGGCCCGCGCGCGGGTGCGGACCGCGGCGACGCGCGTGGCGAGCTCGGCTCCTGCGGCATTCGCCGAGGCGTCGGCGCCGTCGCGCTGCCCGTCGGAGTCGCCGAGGTCGGCGAGCAGGCCGTCCACCGCCGCGAGCACGCCGTCGATGTCTCCCGTGGCCACCGCGACGGGGGCCCAGGCGACGACGACCGGCACGACGTCGTGCGCAGGCACGCCGCCCGCGCGCATGCGCGCGACCGCGCCGGGGTACGCCGCGGCAGCGCCGTCCTCGTCGCCGACCTCCTGCGCGCAACGCGCGGCCTCGGCGGTTGCCAGACCCGCGTCGCCCAGGCGCCCCTCGGACTGCGCCAGCTCCGCCGCCTCGAGCCACGCGCGCGCCGCCGCGACGAGGTCGCCCTCGCGCACGAGCTGCTCCGCACGGACGGCAGGAGACTGCGAGGTCCCTGCCCCGGAGCGGTCCGCGTCCGGTCCGGAGCCGGCGTCGGACCCGAGGGCGACACCCCCCGAGGCGGCCTCGGGTCGGCGCCCCACCGAGCCTGCGGGGATCACCTCGAGGTCGAGCGTCACCTCCGCGGGCCGGGCGTCGCGTGCGCCGGCGAGCAGGCTCGCGAAGCGGTCGGTCCCGTTGCGCGCGTCGAACGCCGCGGCGAGCTCGCCGGCCTGTGCGAGCGCCCACGCGTGCAGCGACGCGACGTCACTCACCGGAACGCCGTCGAGCGCGACGGGCTCCTGGGCGTGCGAGCTCAGGAGGGCGGCGGTGCCCGAGACCACGTGCAGCAGGAAGTAGAACCGGTCGGCGGGGGTGTCGGCGGCGAGGAGCAGTCGGGCGTCGGTGCTCAGGGCCCGCAGGGCGCGCACCGGCTGGCCGCCGCGTGCCAGCAGCTCGAACCGCTCACCGCGTGCTCCGGCCATGTCGGAGCTGGACTGCGCCAGCGCTGCCACGGCCTTCCGGTGCGCACGCACGGCGTCGTCGGCCCGGCCCGCGTCGAGGTAGGCGAGCGCGAGGGTCGAGAGCATGTCCGCCGGCTCGGTCGCGCAGGACACGCCGCTCGCGACGGTCTCCTCGGTGAGCCGGATGCCCTCGTCGACGTCGCCGCGAGCGATCAGGTACGCGGCACGGTCGCCCGGGTCGCACGCCTCGCACTGCGAGTACTCGTCCCGCGGCGTGCGTACCCACTCGTCGAACAACGCGTCGGCGTCCGCGGCCCCCCTCGCCCGCGCCCAGGAGAACTTCTCCCGCGCGACGGCGTCACGGCCCAGCCCCGCGAGCGCGTAGCGACGCTCCATGTCCTGGAGCGTCGCGTCGATCTGCGTCGCGGGGATGTTCGGGAAGTCCGAGAGGTGCCCGACCATCCACTTGAACGACCAGAACAGCGAGTGCAGGTCGCTCGCGTCGACGTGCTCGGGGTGCTCGTCGTACCAGCGCACCGCCTTCGTGAACGGCAGGTAGGCGCGGTCGACCTCGCCGTTCCACACGAGCGACTCGACGAGCACGAGCAGCGCGAACGAGCGTGCGCCGTCGGGACCTTCCGCCTCCACGAGGCGAACCTGCTGCTCAGCGGCCTGCGTCCGGGCGATGCCGTACGGCATGGACCGCACCTGCATGATCTCGCGGTTCGCCTCGTCCAGCGAGCGGGTCACACGTCCTCCTGCGTCTCGTCGCGCACCTGCCCGCCGGTGAGCCCGGCCTCGAGCAGGACGCTCATGGCGTCGTTCATCAGCACGGCCTCGCGTGCGCGCAGCGGCTCGCCCGCCAGCAGCACGGCCGTGACGTACAGGGACCGCACGCCGGCGGCGAGCACCCTGGCGGCGGGGTCCGCCGCGAGCAGTCGCCGCACGGTGGGGTTGGCGTCGTTCACGACGAGGCGCCGGCCGGGCTCTGCGCTGTCACCGGCCATGCCGGACAGGACGCCGCCCCACAGGTCCTGCTCCGCGGCGAGCACCTCGCGCACGTCGCTGCGGTACTCGCCGTCGCGGTCCTGCAAGAGCACCGCGGGGACCTCGCTCGGCTCGAACGTGCGCAGGACGATCTCGCAGTCCAGCGGCTGCACGACGGCTTGTGCCGCGCGCAGCTGGTCCAGCACCTCGAGCTCGCGGTGCGGGTCGACGGGAGTGAGCACCTGCGCGACGTCACCGGACTGCAGCTCGCGCACCCGCCAGCCGGGCCGACGCGCGAGCCGCGAGAGCAGCTCCGCGTCGTACACGTAGCCGGCGTTGACCACGGGCATCCCCTGCGCGCGCGCCACGGGTGCGACGCGCCGGAAGTCCTCGACCCGGGAGGTGAACAGCACCTCTGCGTGGTCGTCGCGGACCTGCGCGAGCGTGCGTGAGCCGTCGGTCGTCTCGAACGGCAGGACCTGCGCCGCAAGGTCGAGCACCTCGTCGTCCGAGACGGCCAGCGAACGCAGCGCGAGGTGGTGCGTCGAGACGACTGCCCGGCTCGTCGCCGACGACGACCCGAGGGTCGCGACGGTCCACGCACGCACCTGCGCGGCGAGCACTTCCTGCGTGGCGAGCAGCGCCTCGTCGGTGTAGAGCTGCTCGCGCGAGGCGGTGGGGCGCAGCACGCTCGTGTCGACGACGCAGCGCACGAAGAACGCCCACTCGGGCAGCAGGTCGTCGACGTGCGCGCCCAGCAGCATGCGCTTGAGGTAGACGCGGTGCCGGCTGCCCGCACCCGGCGGGACGGCCGTCGGCAGCACGAACGCAACGCCCGACAACCCGGCGAGCGGGACGTCGAGGTCGATGTGCGCGAGCGGCGTGAAGCCGAGCGTGCGTTCGCAGTAGCGCGCGAGCTCGGCGGCACGCGCCGCCTCGTCGGGGTACGTGGCACGCCAGGGCAGAGTCGGTTCGCTGACCCGCCGCCACGCCGTCCCCGAGCCGTCGGGCAAGGGGACCTCGACCGACACGTCGACGGGCAGCAGTCCGCCGAACTCCTGCGCGAGCGCGACGACCGTCTCCACGGCGAGCCAGTGCTCGGCGTCCCGACGCGGCTGCAGCCGCACCGTGCTGCCCACAGGCACGTCCGCGTCCACCGGCAGCACCGACAGGTCGTACCTGCCGTCGGCATACCCGACCCAGCGCACGGGCGGTGCCTGCGGCTCGACCGCGGACCGCGAGACGAGCTCGATCTCGTCGGCCACCATGAACGCCGAGAGCAGCCCGATCCCGAACTGCCCGAGGAACTCCTCGCGGCCCAGCCCGAGGTCCAGGTCGCGCTTCGAGGACCGGCCGACGGTCGCGAGCAGCTCACGCGCCTGCTCGGCGGTCAGCCCGATGCCCGTGTCGGAGACCTCGAGGCCGCCGTCCTCGCGTGGCCGCAGCCGCACGCGCCCCGGTGCACCCGGGTCGTGCGCACGGCGGGCGGTGATCGCGTCGACGCCGTTCTGCAGCAGCTCGCGCACGTAGACGCGCGGGCCCGAGTACAGGTGCCGCGCGAGCAGGTCGACGACCCCGCGCAGGTCGACCTGGAAGGCCTGACCCGCCGCGGTGGGATCCGGCGCGCTCAGGCCCGCTGCTCCTGCTCGGCCTTGGCCGCGGCGGCCTCCTGCGGGTACTGCTCGTCGAGGTACTCGAACAGCTGCAGGCCCGTCGCGATGCTGCAGGCGAGCTGCAGGTCGATCTGCTGGTCGGTCACGCCGTGCTCGTAGTCCACGGTGTGCTCGGCGTAGACACCGACCACGTCGTCCTCGTCGCGGACGTAGCCCTTGGGCCACAGCCGCGTCGCGTTCCACTCGTTCACCAGCCGGGTCACCGCGTCGAGCTGGTCGATCCCCACCTTGCGGTTCCACCGGCCACGCGCCTGCAGGTACTCGCTGCGCTGACCGAGGACGAAGAAGTAGAACAGGTGACCGTCCCAGTAGCCACCGATGTCGCCGTCGTCGTCCAGCCCGTAGCTCATGTCACGCGCGTCGAGACAGGCCGTCACGCGCTCCTTGCTCAGCGGCTCGAGCGCCGACTGCTCCGGCTGCGACGCGTCCTTGGTGAAGAAACCCATGATCTCCCTCAGTCAGCTGATCGGGCGGGGGCGGACCGGACCCGGGCCCCTCAGCCCGACCACCGAGCCTAGACACTCGGACGGACATCCCGGGGCGAAACGAGGTGACGAGCTCGTCCACATCGGTGGGAGGAACCGGGCCGTCCCGGTGCGGGGACGCCAGCCGCTGCAGCAATGGCGGAGCCGGCTCTCAGCGTGCGATCCGCCAGACCAGCTCGTGGCCGTGCGGCTCGGCGAAACCGAGGTCCGCGTACAGCCCGACGCCCTCCGGCGTGGCGGACAGACCGACGCGCGTCACCTCGGTCTCGTCGTGGAACCAGCGCATCAGCGCGACGACGCACGCGCGTGCGTAGCCCTGACGGCGCGCCTCGGGCTCGGTCGACACGTTGAACACGTGCCCCCGCCGGCCGCTGGGGTTCCACGGCTCGGGCGCGTGCTCCTGGAAGTCCCCGACGGCGCACGCGACCGGCCCCACCGTGCCGTCCGGGAGCTCGCCGTCGACGACGAACGCGACGACGCGCGCGGGCTCGGCCAACCGCTGCGCGAACCAGCGGGTGCACGTCACCTGCCAGTCCGGCTCGTCGGCCCTGGGCACGCCCATCGCCTGCAGCATCGTGCGACGCAGCCGGGTGAGTGCCGCGGCGTCGTCGACGCCGGCGCGCCGCACGGGCACCCCGGCAGAGCTCGGCACGGGCGAGACGGGCATGCGCGGTCCTCTCGTCAGGGTGCCCGCAGGCTAACGGGGCCGTGCACCGCCAGGTCGAGGCGTCTCGTCACACCCCGCCCGGGAAGCCGAGCTGGCGCCACGCCTCGTACGTCGCCACCGCCGCGGCGTTCGTGAGGTTCATGGAGCGACGTCCGGCCAGCATCGGGATGCGCACCTGCTCGACGACGCGCGGGTGCGCGAGCAC
Source organism: Actinomycetes bacterium (assembly GCA_023432565.1). GTDB lineage: Bacteria > Actinomycetota > Actinomycetes > Actinomycetales > Cellulomonadaceae > Cellulomonas. The sequence continues at coordinate 20,568 of JAEYUL010000016.1, forward strand.
CTCGGGGGGCAGCCCCGTGGGCTCCGGCCCGAACAGCAGCACGTCGTCGTCGCGGTACTCGACGTCCGTGTACCGACGGGTCGCGCTCGTCGTGAACGCGAGGACCCGTCCGGGCACGGCGGACAGCAGCGCCTCGAGGTCGGGGTGCACGACGACGTGGGCGAGGTCGTGGTAGTCGAGCCCCGCACGCCGCAGCTTCGCCTCGCTCAGGTCGAAGCCCAACGGCTCGACGAGATGCAGCGTCGATCCCGTCCCCGCAGCCAGCCTGATGGCGCTTCCGGTGTTGCCCGGGATGCGCGGCTCGAAGTAGACCAGGTGAAGCACCGGCACATCCTCGCAGGCTCGGCCGGGCGCCTGTGGCCCGCGGTCCGCGAGCCACCCCCGAAGGTTTCGGTCCGCGGTGCTACCGTCGCCCCCGGGACACAGGAGGACCACATGACGACGACCGGGCAGGACGGCGTGCGCGCCGACGGGGACGTCGCCACGCTCACGCACGGCCAGGAGGACACGACGAGCCTGCCCGAGCCGTCCGGCGGCTCCGGGCGCGGTTCGCAGACGACGATCGCGGCGATCGCCGCGGAGGCCGGCGTCTCCGTGCCGACCGTCTCCAAGGTCCTCAACGGACGTGCCGACGTGGCCGCTGCGACGCGTGCGCGCGTCGAGAAGGTCATCGAGCGTCACGGCTACCGACGCAGGCGCTCGTCGTCCGGCACAGGGTCCGGCCTGATCGAGCTCGTCTTCCACGAGCTCGACTCCCCGTGGGCGCTGCAGATCATCAAGGGCGTCGAGACGGTCGCCGGCCCCGCACGCGTCGGCGTGGTGCTGTCCGAGCTCGGCGGCGAGCACCGGCCGCCGCAGGAGTGGCTCGACGACGTGCTCGCGCGGCGTCCGCGCGGCGTGATCTTCGTGCTGTCCGAGCTCGACACCGCGCAGCAGGCGCAGCTCAAGAGCCGCTCGATCCCGTTCGTCGTGGTCGACACGGCCGGCGAGCAGCCGGCGGGCATCCCGGTCGTCGGGTCGCAGAACTGGGCCGGCGGCCTGGCCGCGACGCGGCACCTGCTGCAGCTCGGGCACCGCCGCATCGGTGTGATCTCCGGTGCACGGGACGTGCTGTGCTCCCGCGCGCGGGTCGACGGGTACCGGTCCGCGCTGGACGAGGCCGGTCTGCCCTACGACGCCGAGCTCGTCCGATGGGGCAACTTCTTCGTGGACGGCGGCTACCAGCACGGGCACGAGCTGCTCAGCCGCCCCGACCGCCCCACCGCCATCTTCGCCGGCGCCGACTTCCAGGCGCTCGGCGTCATCCGCGCGGCCCGCGAGCTCGGGCTGCGGGTCCCCGAGGACGTGTCGGTCGTCGGCTACGACGACCTGCCGGTCACCGAGTGGGTCCAGCCCGGGTTGACCACCGTGCGTCAGCCGCTCGCGGACATGGCCGCGACCGCGGCGCGCATGCTGCTGGAGATCGCCGGGGGCGCGCGGCCCGCGAACCTGCGGATCGACCTCGCCACCGAGCTCGTGGTCCGCAGCAGCACCGCAGCACCCGCCTGACGGCGCCGCGCCCGGCGGCCCGACCGCCTGCGGGCGACCTCAGCGCGGCTCGACGTGCGTCTCGAGCCCCAGCGCGGCGAGCGCCTGGTCGACGACCGCCTCCGGCGCGAGCCCGATCGGGACCTCCACACCGGCCTCGTCCGGCTGCAAGGGCTCGAGCGCCGCGAGCTGGGACGGCAGCAACGACGCGGGCATGAAGTGGCCCGTCCGGCTCGCGATGCGTTCGCCGATGAGCGCCGGGTCGCCCGTCAGGTGCACGAACCGCACCTCGCCGGCCGCCGCCGCCAGGACGTCCCGGTAGGCGCGCCGCAGCGCCGAGCACGTGACCACGGTGTTCGTGCCTGCGGCGTCCATCTGCGACGTCCACCGCGCCATCTGCGCGAGCCACGGCGCGCGGTCGTCGTCGTCGAGCGGGATGCCGGCGGCCATCTTGGTGACGTTCGCCTCGGGGTGGAAGTCGTCCGCCTCCGCGAACGTCCACCCCAGGCGCCGTGCGAGGAGCACCGCGACCGTCGTCTTGCCCGAGCCCGCGACCCCCATCACCACCAGGTGCTGCACCGTCGTCCTCCCGTCGTCGTCAGGCGAGGGTTCCACACCGGGCGCCGGGGCCTCCACCTGGCACGGACCAGGTGGCGCCTCGGCTCAGCGGACGAGCTGCGTGCGAGCCAGCTCGCGGTAGAGCCGCGACGTGCGCACCAGCTCGTCGTGCGTGCCCTGGGCGACGAGGCGGCCGCGGTCCATCACGAGGATCACGTCGCTGTCGACGACGGTCGAGAGCCGGTGGGCGACCACGACGAGCGTGCAGCCCGCGGCCACGCGGTCGATCAGGTCACGCACGAGCGCCTCGTTCAGCCCGTCGAGGTGCGACGTCGACTCGTCGAGCAGGAGGGTGGTCGGTCGGGCGAGCAGCGCGCGGGCGAGCGCGAGCCGCTGGCGCTCACCACCGGAGAGCATCACGCCGCCCTCGCCGACCTGGGCGTCGAGACCCGCGGGAGACCGGTCGAGCACATCCAGGAGGTTCACGTCCGCGAGCGCGCGACGGCACTCGTCGTCCGTCGCGGGGACCGCGAAGGTGAGGTTGTCGCGCAGCGTGCCGGCGAGCACGGGCGCGTCCTGCTCGACGTAGCCGACTCCCGCTCGCACCTGGGAGCGCGAGCGTTCCCGCACGTCCTGGCCGTCGACCCGCACCACCCCTGCCACGGGGTCGTACAGCCGGACGATCACGTTGAGCAGGGTGCTCTTGCCGGCCCCGGACGGCCCGACGACGGCGACCCGCTGTCCGCGGCGGACCGCGAAGGTGAGGCGGTCGAGCACCGCGGGGCCGTCGTCGTAGCGGAACGAGACGTTGTCCAGGACGAGCGCGAGCTCGGGGTTCGGCCGCGCTCCCGCGAACGCGAGCCGCGTCGCTCGGTCGTCCTCCTCGGGCACGTCGAGCAGCTCCCTGATGCGCGTGAGCCCGCCGAGCGCCTCACCGACCGCGCCGACCGTGCTGACGATCCTGCCCAGCGGCAGGATCAGCAGGAACAGGTAGAGGATGAACTGCACGAGCTCGGCGACGGTCAGGTGCTCGGTGGCGACCCGCCACCCGCCCAGGCCCAGCACGGTGAGGAAGCAGACCTGGGTCGCCATGCTCGACAGGGGCGCGACGAGGGCCGTGACCCACGCGACGTCGACCCCGACCTTCCACGTCCGGTCGACGCGGGCGACCACCCGTGCTGTCTCGGCTTCCGTCGCGTTGGCCGCGCGCACCGTCCGCACGCTGCGCAGCGCGCGGTCGGTCGCGGTGCCGAGCTCGCCGACGGCGCGCTGCAGCCCGTGGCTCGAGCGCTCGAGCTGCTGCGTCACGGCCGCGACGCACGCCACAGCCACGAGTGCGACGACGAACGCGACGCCCAGCAGCATCGGGTCCAGGAACAGCATCGCGCCCATCGCGCCGACGAGCGTGAACACCCCGGCGATGCTCTCGACGAACCCCTGGGTCAGTACGGCACGCACCACGCTCGTGTCGTGCGCGACCCGCGAGACGAGGTCGCCGGTGCGGCGCCGGTCGAGCTCGGCGATCGGCAGGCGCAGCAGGTGCGCGACGAGCTGGCGGCGGGAGGTCCGGACCGCACCCTCGGCCGTCCGCTGGACCAGGTAGTGCTGGACCCCGCTGAGCACCCCGCCCGCGACCACCACCGCACCGAGCACCCACAGGAGCCGGCCGACAGGCTCGGCCTCGGCGACACGTTCGAGCACGCGTCCCACGAGTGCCGGCTGGGCGAGCGTCGTGACCGCCGTCAGCACACTCAGCCCGAGCACGACCCCGACGAACCCGCGCTGCGCACCGACGAACCGGAACAGGTCGACGAGCGTGGCGCGTCGGTCCGTCACGGGCTCCGGCTCCGCGAGCAGCGGCGGACGCTCCTGGACCGCGGTCACGCCGTACCCCCCACGTCCACGCGCCGCCGGGTCCGGAGCGCCGAACACCGCCGCGCGTCGGCGCGACACACCCCGTCCCGCTGCCTCACCCGCTCGCGGAAAGCGCCGGACGAAGCAGGGACCATTCGCCGACCGCGTCGCGAAGCGGGCATGACAAATCCAGGCATGTGGAGGGTTCCTACATTTCTGATCGGCAATCGCTCGGCCGTGCGCCGAGGCGGCTCCAGTCGTCGCGCCCGACCGGGTGCGATGCTCGGCGCCGGCCCGCCCCCGGCACGACGCGTCGCATCGTCCCTGGTCAGCGCGTTCAGCCGGACGAGGCGCACCAGCTGGCGCCGCGCCCTGCACCGCACGCGCCGCCGTGGACGAGCGCAGCACGCACGCTAGAGCGTGCGGACATTTCGGGTCAACGCGACACCTGTCACCATGAGACGAAAGGCGTCCGTCCGGCACCGCGGCGGAGCCCGCTCTGCGTTTGTCGACAATTGTCGACACGTGTCAGTCGACCGTTCCAGGAAAGCGCGCCCGGGCACGACGACACCGAGGGCCGGGACCACGGGACTCGGTGCCGCGGTCCGTGAGGCGTCAGGCGCGCCGCTGGTCCGTGGAGCGTCAGTGCGCTGGTCCGTCGAGCGTCGGTGCTGGTCCGTGGAGCGTCAGCCGCGCCGCAGGCACGAGCAGCCGTCGCCCGACACCGCGCCCGAGCAGCCGTCGCCCGACACCGCGTCCGAGCAACTGTCGCCCGACACCGCGCCCGAGCACCGCGTGGTCCGGCGGCGCACGCCGCCGTCTCACACGCGGTCGGCGAGCACACCCCTGAGCATCGGAAGGTCGGTCGCCCCGAAGGACACGTTGACCCTCGGCCTGACCTCGACGAGGTCACCCGTGACGTGCGCCGTCACCGTGAGCACCGGCGTGTCCTCGAGCGCGCGGACGGTGACGACGTACTCGTCTCTGGAGGTCCACACGGCGCGCGCCGCGACCGGGTCCGGCCCGGGCTTGCCCGGGTACGCCGGCGGGACCTCGCCGACGAGCGGCTCGTCGTGCCCGACGAGCAGCACGATCGGCTCGCCCTCGCGGTGCACCTCGATGCGGTCGTGCTCGTCGCCGAACGTGACGGTCGCGTGCGTGACGCCGATCGGGTTCGGGTCGAACAACACCCGGCGCCCGTCGAGCTGCGCGGCCACCGGCGACGTCGCGTCGCCCTGCGGCCACGTGACCTGCAGACCGGCGAGCACGCTGCTCAGCTCGGCGCTCGCCTCGTCGTCCGGGGGAAGAGGAGCGTCGCCGCACGCGGGCAGCAGGTGCTCCCACACGGCGTCGAGCGGCACCTGCATGTCGCGTACCGCCGACGACATCGCGACGACGACGTCCTGCTCGGGCACCACCAGGCAGAACTGACCGAACGCGCCGTCGCCGCGAAAGCCGTGCCGCGAGCGCCACACCTGGAAGCCGTAGCCCTGCGCCCAGTCGCTGCGCTCGTCGCCCGGAGCCGTACCGGGCGGCACGTGCGCGCGTGTCGCAAGCTCGACCCAGCCCTCGGGCAGCAGCCGCCGCCCGCGCCACACGCCGTCGCGCAGCAGGAGCTCACCGAACGCCGCGACGTCCCGCGGAGCCGCCGAGAGCCCGAACCCGCCCGTGGCGTGCCCCTCGGGCGAGACCTCCCACGTGGCCGGGCCGAAGCCCAGCGGGTCGAGCACGCGCGGCCGCAGGTAGTCGAGCAGGCCGCAGCCGGTCGCGCGCTCGACGAGCGCCGCGAGCACGGCGGTCGCCGCGGTGTTGTAGACGAAGTGCGTGCCGGGCTCGTGCGCGAGCGGCGCCGCGAGGAACGCCGCGACCCAGCGGCGGGACGGGAAGACCTCCGGCTCGACGTCATGGCCCGAGCGCATCGTCAGCAGGTGGCGGACGGTCAGCCGCCCGAGCCTCGCGCGCTCGTCGTCGGACAGGCCGCCGGCCGGGACCTCGCCCGGGACGAGGTCCACGACGGCGCCGTCGAGCCCCAGCAGACCCTCGGCCACGGCGAGACCGACCGCAGTGGCCGTGAACGTCTTGCTCAGCGAGTACAGCGCGTGCGGGCGGCCCGTCGCGTACGGGGCACGCGCGCCCTCGACGACGACGTGCCCGTGCCGCACGACGACGAGCGAACGCAGCTCCTGCTCGGGCAGGCCGTCCGCGAGAGCGCGCACGAGCCCGGCCAGACCACGCGGATCGACTCCCTGCTCCTGCGGCGTGCTGCGCGGCAGCGCCAGGCCGTCACCGGCGGGCCGCTCCTCGAGTGCAACGGGTACGGGGGCCGGGTCAGCATCGGTGCTGGTCATGTCGCGATCCTGGCACGCGCCACCGACACACGTCCGGACCTTCGTCCAGCCGCGACGGTCGCCCTCACGCGTCGGGCCAGCCGCACGCCGCGCCCACGTACGCGTGGATCGCCCCGCGTAGCGCGTCCCCGGGCGGGAGGTAGACGACCGCCTGCTCGACCCCGTCGACCTTCGTCCGCACGCCCAGGAACGTGCCCCGCTTGTCCTCGGCGACCGCGTGCGCGTCGCAGCGGGCAGGCTCGAACGCGAGCGTCACCTCACCGGGCCCGTCGGCGGAGTCGAGCGACAGCGGCCAGGAGGCAGCTCCGCCCGAGGGCGTGAGCAGCGTCGTGCCGTCGACCTGGACCACCTCGACCCGCGGCCCGCCCGGCACGGGTTCGAGCCGCAGCGTGACCGACCCGGTGAGCCGGCCCCCGTCAGTCGGCTCGGTGACCGCGACCTGAGGGCCGAGGCTCAGCCGCGCGCCGGAGGCGATCGCGATCGCGGCGCAGTCCTCACGCTCGATGCGGGCGAGCACGTCGTTCGGGTCGTCGGGCACCCCGGCCCACGAGCCGGTCCGCCCGTCGTCGGCCACGACGTCGAGCTCGACCCGCGCCCCACCCGCGGGCGTGCTCGCCGCCTCGTCGCACCGTGGCGTGCCGAGCGCGACCGACAGGTCACGGTCCACCCCGCTGCGCACGGCCCGTGCGCGCGTCGACACCGCGGTCCCCGCTGCACCTGGGGCGACAAGGCGTGCCTCGACGACCGTGACATCGACCGCCGAGCCGTTCGCGACCCGCACCTGCACCACGCGTCGCTCCCGGTCGAGCCGCGCCTGCGCGAGCGACACGTCGAGCCCGGCCAGCACGTGCGCCGGGAGCGGACCCGGCCACCTCGCACTCTCGGTGGCGCGATCCGGCGGCACGCTCGGCGGCGCGGACCTGTCGGCCGCCGCCGTGCACGCCGCGGCGGTCGCGCCGGAGGTCGCGAGCACCACGATCCCGACGAGGATCCGGACGGCTCGCTCGGCGGCAGAGGGCGCTCGTCGTGCGTGAGCCCGCCCCGCGTCAGGGGCGCGGTCACCGGTTCGGCGCGCACGTGGGTCCACGACGACGATCGTGCTCCCTCGCACACCGGCGGTCGAGGCCCAGAGGGTTCATCGATCACGTCCTGGACACACGGCGAGGGCCGGAGCCACATCGGCTCCGGCCCTCGTCCGGTGGTGCTGTGCGTCAGGCGGGCTGCAGACCCGAGCCGCCGTCGCCCGACGCGCCGATGGGCGGCGCTGCCGGCAGGTCACGGCCCGAGCCGGGGGTCCCTGCGGACGCTCCGACGACTGCGGGCTCACGATCGACCGACCCGCGCGGGACGCCCCGGAACGTGAACTCCCCGAGGAGCCCGTCGCCCTCGGCGTCGACGATCACGAGCTGACCGGCCTTGAGCTCGCCGAACAGGATCTTCTCGGACAGCGCGTCCTCGATGTCCCGCTGGATCGCGCGGCGCAGCGGCCGGGCGCCCAGGACCGGGTCGTAGCCCTTCTCGGACAGCAGCTTCTTGGCCGCAGGCGTGATCTCGATACCCATGTCCTTGTCCCGCAGCCGCAGGTCGAGCTTCGCGATCATCAGGTCGACGATCTGGAAGATCTCGGGCTGCGACAGCTGCGGGAAGACCACCACGTCGTCGACGCGGTTGAGGAACTCCGGCCGGAAGTGCTGCTTGAGCTCGTCGTTGACCTTCGCCTTCATGCGCTCGTAGTCGGTGGCGAGCTCACCACCGGCCTGGAACCCCGTCATGACGCCCTTGGCGATGTCCCGCGTGCCGAGGTTGGTCGTCATGATGATGACGGTGTTCTTGAAGTCGATGACGCGGCCCTGCGAGTCGGTCAGGCGACCGTCCTCGAGGATCTGCAGCAGCGAGTTGAAGATGTCCGCGTGTGCCTTCTCGACCTCGTCGAACAGCACGACGGAGAACGGCCGACGGCGCACCTTCTCGGGGAGCTGACCACCCTCGTCGTACCCGACGTACCCGGGGGGCGAGCCGAACAGTCGCGAGACCGTGTGCTTCTCCGAGAACTCGGACATGTCGAGCTGGATCAGCGCGTCCTCGTCACCGAACAGGAACTCCGCGAGCGCCTTGGCGAGCTCGGTCTTCCCGACGCCCGTGGGGCCGGCGAAGATGAACGACCCACCGGGACGCTTCGGGTCCTTGAGGCCCGCACGCGTGCGGCGGATGGCCTGCGAGAGCGCCTTGATGGCGGCGTCCTGGCCGACGACCCGCTTGTGCAGGTTCTCCTCCATGTGGAGCAGCCGGCTGGACTCC
>JAEYUL010000053.1 GCA_023432565.1 Actinomycetes bacterium
AATGGACCGATAGCGAGACACCCGCCGCGCGCCTGCGGTCGTCCCGCTGGCATGCGGGGCCGCCTGTGCCATAACTCGTGACCGAAACGAGCTGACCCGAAAGAGGGAACTCGAGCGTTTTCGGGACACCGTTGCCCGCTAGCCGGCTACACCGGTGCACCGAACGCCAGCAAGTGCTGGCGGGACAGGAGGCACACCGATGGCACTTCTCGGCTACGCCCGCGTCAGTACGCGCGAGCAGGACCCACGCCGCCAGGTCGATGAGCTCCTGCGCGCCGGGTGCGAGCGCGTCTGGACGGACCACGGCATCAGCGGCACAGTCGCGTCTCGCCCTGAGCTGGACGCGATGCTCGGATACGCGCGCGCCGGGGATGTCATCGTGGTCACGGAGCTCAGCCGTCTGGGGCGCACGATGCGCGGCCTGGTCGTGATGGTCGACGACCTGGCCACACAGGGCATCCATCTGCGGTCGCTCACGCAGGGCATCGACACCAGCGCCGCAACGGGCACCCTCCTCATCGGCCTGTTCAGCGCACTGGCGGCACTGGAGCGCGAGGTGCTGGTGGAGCGCACGAAGTCCGGCCTCGCTGCGGCTCGTGCCAGGGGCCGGGTTGGTGGTCGTCCTGTGGTGGTCGACCAGGAGCGTCTCGCAGCGGCCAGGGCGCTCATCGACTCCGGTCAGTCCGTCGTCAGCGTCGCCCGGACGCTCGGCGTGGGCAGGTCGAGCCCGTACCGGGCGCTCGAGCGTGAGCGGCAGATGGCGGCATCCCGCTGACCGCACGCCGTCCCGCGCACCGCTCTACCCCACCCAACCCCAACACCCCTGGAGGCGCCCTTTGACCCACGACGACGACACCCCGCTGCCGCTGCCTGATGACTGTCCGTACGCACTGACCGCGGTCCGGTGCGGAGTCGCAACCCGCGGGGTGTGGGTCGACGCTGTCCTCACCCACAGCGGGGTCCCGGTCGTTCGTGTCATCCAGCACGGCGACGGCGGCTGCGACCTCCTGACCCCCGTCGAGCCCGGCGCGTGGGACGCGGTCGACGCCTACCGGGAGTACGCCGCCCTGTGGGGCCTGGGGCACGGCATCGTCTTCGAGCCCGCCGACGCGCTCACCTGCGAGCTGCTGACGCGGTGGGCGGACGGGGCCGCTGACCCGGCGACCGCGCCGCGCGAGTAGTGGCCGTACAGCCCCTCCGGTTGCACCATATTGCACCATAGCGAGCCGTCACGGACTGTCCGCTGCTGGCGTGAGTTGTCACATTGAACCGCCGTGACCTGCAATAACGCTGCATTCGGGTGGCTCAAGAACCCGCAGCCATCTGTTTCCCAAGCTGACAGCGCGGGTTCGATTCCCGTCACCCGCTCCATCGTTTCCGCAGGTCAGAGCGTCACGGACGCTCCGTCGAACCTCCCTGTGACCCTTCTGCTGATCGGCTCGTGCCATAGCGAAGTGTGATCCGACCATGACGACTGCGACCACTGCCCGACACCACCGCCGCGCCTCCGGCGCCGTCCGCCGACTGCCGTCCGGGAAGTGGCAGGCGCGGTACACGGGCCCGACGGCGCGCTTCGAACCCCTCGGGACGTTCCCGACCAAGGCCGAGGCCGACCAGGAGTTGGCGCACGAGGTCTCCCGGATGGCGCGGGGGTGTGGCGGGATCCGCGCCTCGGTGATCAGCCGCTCGGGGAGTGGTTCCGCGGGTGGATCGCGACGCGCGGGGATCTGGCTCCGAGTGCTCGAGCGCTGTCCTCGCGGTTGCTGGAGCGGTGGATCGACGCCGAGGTGCCCGTCGTGGGCGAGACGCGGCCACGGATCGTGCGGCTGAGGGCGATGTCGCTCGCGTCCGTGACGCCAGCGGCAGTGCGCGAGTGGGACGCCGCCGTGCTGGCCGAGGCGTCGCGGCGGGCCGGCGAGCGGTGGGCCGGGCGGCGTCGACGCCGAGGCGCGTCACGCCGCGAGCCACGGCCCGTCATCGCCTCGGTGGGGCTGAGACTCCGCCTACAGCGGTACCGCCTCCGAGAGAGCGGAGGTGAGGACTTCGCGCGCGAGGGCACCCGACGCCACGACGTCGATCCGCATGTCCAGAAGCGCGGACAGCTCATCCGACATCGCCGCGAGGGGCAGCAAGCCGCGCGTGTGCACATCGAGGTCGACGAGTAGGTCGACGTCGGACCCCGGCCCATCGTCGCCCCTCGCCACCGAGCCGAACACCCTGACGTTCGAGGCGCCATGGCCGCTGGCGATGGTGTCGATGCGGGCACGGTTCGCCCGGAGCTTCGCCAACCGCGGCACCACACCGTCGACCTGACCCTGGAGGCGGGCGGAACCTGGCATGGCTTGACGGTAGGGCCGGGGGACCCAACGAGTCGAGCGAGTACTATAGTTCTCACGTGAGTACTTCACGACTCACTTGGAGCCAATGGTGGATGTCTCGAACCCGATCGCCGATGTGGTGCCCTCCGCGCACGGCCCTGTGCTTGCCGTGCTGGCGTCGACCTCGGCACCGCTCACCGGCCGTGCGATCGCCGAGCTCACCCGCCCACGAGTCTCGCAGCCGCGCGTTGCACGCATCCTCGCCGAGCTCACTGAGACCGGCCTAGTCGACCGGACCCCCGCGGGAGCCGCGTCGCTCTTCTCCCTGAACCGCGAGCACGTCGCCGCATCGGCCGTCGAGGCGCTCACCTCCCTGCGTCAGCGACTGTGGAGCAGGATCGCCGATCATGCGGGCGGCTGGGACAACCCTCCGGACGGCGTCGTCGTCTACGGGTCTGCCGCTCGTGGCGACGGCGGCACGGGCAGCGACATCGACGTCCTCGTCATCCGCCCCGCCGACGTGGACACCGACGACGCAGACTGGCACGCGAACGTCACGGACCTCGCCGCACGCGTCACCCGCTGGTCCGGCAACCCCTGCGAGATCCTCGACCGCTCCGGCCAGGAGCTTCGGGCCATGGCCGCAGCGGGTGAGCGCCTCCTGAGCGAGATCCGCCGCGACGGGCGAGCGATCGTGGGCTCGATCTCACTGGTCCCGGCCCCCGAGGCGGCCTGACGTGGGCGGCCGGGAGGACGCGCTCAGCCATCTGCGCAAGGCCCGCGAGTTCCTCGACGCCGCCGGCCTGGAGCTGGACATGGAGCTCCACTCTGCGGCCGCGTCATCGGCCGTGCTCGCCGGCATCAACGCCAAGGACGCGATCTGCCTCCAGCTGACCGGCCGCACCGGCAAGTCCGATGACCACCGCTCCGCCGTGCCCGAGCTGGCCGCTGCCGGTCCGGCCGGCAAGGCACTCGAGTCGACCTTCCGCCGGCTGCTCGGACTCAAGACCGCCGCGCAGTACCAGGCCGGGCCGATCAGTCGAGCGGATGCGACGAAGTCCGTCGACTGGGCGACACGCATGGTCGACACCGCGCGGGACGTCACCGGCTCCTGACCGGCCTCGCCTTCAGCCACGTCCGATGACGGGGCGGGCGCGGAGCCGATGACGCCTGCGCCCGCCCGATGACGCACGCCGCACGACCGATGACGCGGACCGCGCTGGCCCAACGCGTCATCGCATCGCCGCGGGGGCGCGGTTCCGTCTCGGTTTGGCTCTCGCCCCTGAGCGAGCTTGCCGCGACCGCACGACCCGCCCCCGGGTGCGACAGGGGCGATCCACCTTCTCCCACCCGCTGCACACCTCCCGGTGGCGACGGTCGGCGGCGGAACCAGGTGGCTCCCGATGATGTCGATGCACACGCTCACGGCCGACGACGGACACCCCTCGTGTGAGGACGGCCCACGTCCGGGTGCGTCGCCGCAACGTGACCCAGCGGAGGCTCCGGGTCGTGCGGCAGGAAGCCGGAGCGGGCGCTGGGTCGCGGGGGGCGGGGGTGAAAGGTGGGAGAGGGTGGCGGTGGTGACGCGGGAGTGACGGGGGCGAAACGGTCGAGCCGTGGGATGGGGTGCGTTGCGGCCGCCGACCAGGGAGCGACGTCATGGCACGCGAGAAGCAGGGCATCAAGGTCTCGATGCGCACCGGGACCGTGGGCGACGCGCCCGCCGGTTCGTCCATGTCCCGGGGGCCGCTGCCGGGCGTGCGCGTCCCCGACGACCAGGCCGCCGACGGCAGCGGGTCGCGAGCGGACGTCGAGGGCCGGGGGTCGGTACCCAGCCTCGACCTGGAGGACCTCGGCCTGCAGGTCGAGATCGGCATCGACCAGGTCAAGGAGGTCCTCGAGGACCGCGTGCGCGCCACCGCGCAGGTGTTCACCACCCTGACCGCGGTGCGCAAGGACCTCGTGCAGTACCTCCCGATCGTGCCCGAGCAGCTCCCGGCCACGCTCACGGGCCGGTTCGTGAACCCCGACGGCTCCCCCGCGGCGCTCGTCGCGGTCCGCGCGCTCGCGCCGCAGGGTCCGTCGTCGTCGGGGAACGGGACCGCGTACGAGCAGCTGCTGCCGTGGCCGAACCCCGAGACGCGCACCGACGCGCGGGGCGCGTTCCGGCTCGCGCTGCCGTCACGGCCGCTGCCCGACGACGGGCTGCGCCTGCTCGTGCGCGGCGGGAACCGGATCGTCGAGTACGGGCTGCGGCGGACCGACCTGATCGCCGGCAACGGCAACGTCGGGGTGCTGCCGCTCGAGGAGATCGTCGCGCCCTTGCCGCGCAGCGTCGTCGCGCAGCTCGGGGACGTGATCGTGCCCACGGGCGAGGACGACGTGCTGGGCGACCCGGCCGAGTTCGCGCAGCCCGTCCCGACGTTCACGCTCGGGCAGGGCGACTGCGGGCAGTCGTTCCGGTCGAACGCGGGCGTGGTCGACCGGTTCCGCTACTCGATGCTCGTGCGGCTCGTCGCACCGCAGCTGAGCAACCGGCGTCTCGCATCGCGGCTTTCCCGCGGAGACCGGACGTTCGCGTCTCTCTCGGCGAGCACCGTGGGCCTCGGGCGCTACCTGGGTGCCGGGCAGATCGCGGAGGCGATGGGTGAGCTCGGCTCGTGGGAGATCGTCGAGCGGGTGCCGATCGAGCAGCCGATCGACGTGCAGGCGTACCTGGCGCGCGTCGAGACGGACCCGCGCTCGGTGCCGAAAGCCGCGAGCCTCGGCATGGGCTACGTCGTGAAGATGCACCAGACGTGGATCCCGCAGGGCCTGTCGCTGGGTGACCTCGTGTACTCGCTGCCGCTCGCCCCGGGTGAGCAGCAGCGGATCGCGGTGTCCGACGAGCGCGAGTCGCTCTCGGTGCGCGACTTCGAGTCGATGACCGCCGAGGAGCTGCAGACCTACAACGAGCAGGCGGACTCCTCGACGAACGCGGTGTTCCAGTCGGCGTTCGACGAGTCCGCGCGCGGCGGCAGCCGCATGAAGGTCAACACGGAGTCCGGGAGCTTCGGCGGCGGGCTCGGCATCGGCGCGATGTTCTCGGGTGTCGTCGCGGGCCTCGGCCTCGCGGGCGGGTACTCGGACTCGACGACGACCGGGTCGACGTCGAGCTGGCAGACCGCGAGCAGGGACTACGTGTCGAACGCGTCGCAGGACTTCCACTCGAACCTGAGCCGGCAGGCGGCGGCTCGTCGGCGCTCGTCGCGCACGAGCGTGCGGCTCGCCTCGTCGTCCGAGCGACGCGAGGTGGTCACGAAGGTGATCACGAACCACAACCACAACCACGCGCTGACCATGCAGTACTGGCAGGTCCTGCGACACTTCGGGGTCAGCAGCCAGGTCGACGACGTGCAGCTCGTCGCCTTCGTGCCGCTCGAGCTCGTGCAGTTCCTGCCGTCGTTCCAGCCGCGATCGCTCGCCACCGGCAGCTACACGCGCTCGCAGCTCCTGGACCGGTACGACGGCCTGCTGCGCCACCACGACGTCATCGAGCCGCGGATCAGGTTCCGCCCCGAGCTGGTGCGCGGCCTGAAGGTGCTGCGTTCGCTCGCGGGCAACCCGACGATGACCGTGCAGGCGTCGTCCGGCAGCGCCTCCGACATCGTCAACCTCTCGATCACGGGCACGTTCCTGCCGTTCGAGGACCTGTACGTCACCGCGGTGTCCAACACGGGTGCGCGCGTCGGGCCGGTCAAGATGACGGCCGCGAGCGCGTCGGTGACCACGGGTCTGGCGACGAAGGCCGCCCTGCTGCAGAACCTGCGGGACCGGCGCAACGGCGCGTTCGAGACGCGGACCGCAGCCCTCACGCTGCCCGACTACATCGCACGCAGCGAGCTGTCGCGGTTCGAGTTCTCGCGCACGTGGCGCACGTTCAGCTACAAGACCGACCCGTTCGCGGGCATCGACCTGGGCTCGTTGACGAACCTGTTCGACATCCTGCGCAGCCTCGACGTCACGATGAACGCCGACGAGCTCGAGCGTGAGCTGGGCGGTCCGGTGGTCGCCGACCCGACGGCCGTGATCGGACCGCTCGACGTCATCGAGGCCTACAACGGCGCCGGCGGCACCGAGCGCATGCCCGTCGTCATGCCCGTCGCGGCCAAGCGTCTGCCGCCCGAGCTGTCGTTCGCGGACCTGCTGCGCATCGAGGCCCTGCTGCAGCACGTGGTCCAGAACACCGTCGCGTACTCCAAGGCCGTGTGGCAGTCCCTCACGCCTGAGGAGCGCGCGATCATGCTCGAGCAGTTCACGATCGGCGTGCCGACAGGCGGGATCCCCGATGCCTCGCAGCAGGTGCCACTGCTCAACTGCGTCGCCAACGAGGTGCTCGGCTACTTCGGCAACGCCGCGCTCATGCCGTTCTTCATCCCCGCGACGCTCGCCGAGGAGGCAGGCTTCACGTCGCGCGACGTGCAGGAGGCGCTGCTCAAGTTCCACCGGCAGGCGTTCGTGCCGCCGCAGTCGTCCATCACGCTGCCCGCACGCGGCGTGCTGGGCGAGGCGGTGCTCGGCTCGTGCGCGTCGAGCGAGAAGATCGACCTCACGCGGTTCTGGAACTGGCAGGACTCCCCGGCCGACGAGGCCGAGAAGACCGCCGACGTCGCGACCGCGTTCGGCAGCGGCAACCAGCTCGTCGGACCGAACGGTGCCGCAGGTCCGGCGACTCTCGAGTCGAGCCCGATGATCACCATCAACCAGGGCCCCACGGCGCTCACCCCGGCCGAGCTCGCGACCGCGCTCATCGCGTCGCAGCCCGCCACGAACCTGCCGACCGACCTCACCGGGCTCACGCAGCTCGCGGCGCAGGCCAAGGTGCAGACCGAGACGACCGCCGACTCCCTGAACAAGACGATCGGCGAGGCGTCGGGGCTGGCGAAGGCGGCCATGACCGCGGTCACGGGTGCGATCGGCGCCAAGAACGACAAGAAGAACGCCACCCCTGGCACGGGCACGACGCCGGCCACCGGGACGACACCGGGCACGGGCACGACCCCGGGCACCGGGACCACCACACCGGGCACCGGCAGCGGCGGGGTCGCCGACGGCGGCACCGCCCCGACCCTCTAGCCGACGAGCACCACCTCGACCAGCGGAAGGGACCACGATGTCCGAGCCGACGACCAGCACGACGACACCCGCGGCCAGCACGGCCGAGGACCGGGCGATCGACGCCCTCACCCGGATCCTGGACGCGGCGATCGCCCCCGACATGCTCGAGGCGCAGCAGCTGATCCTGCGGCGGCTCGCGACGTCGGGCGACCTGTTCCCGTCCCGGGTCCCCCCGCCGCTGAACATCACGCAGGTGGGTGGGTACCTGAACCTCATCGAGGACGACGCGGTGATGCGCGCCCAGGTGCTCGCAGCGACCCTCGGGGTCGCGGGGCCCAACCCGACGCCCGGCTTCGACCCGGTGCTGCCACCGCTGTACCTGACGACGCGGCTCAACGACCGCCCCACCGGCCCGGCGCAGGCGTCGATCCCGGTGAGCGTGCAGGTCCGCAACGACTTCGCGGAGGCGTTCGACGCGGCCCGCGCGGCACTGCACGCCCGAGGCGTGAGCCTGCCCGTGCTGTCGGTGGTCCGGCCGCTGCCGCCCGCGGGGATCGGCGTGCTGCCGCCGACCGACCTGCTGCCGTACCTCGGCCGCGTGCTCGAGCTCAGCCCCGCCTCCGCGCTCGTCGACCCTGCCACCGACGCGCTCGCGCTCGGCCAGGAAGGCGGCGCGGGACCGCAGACCGTGGTCGCGCGCGTGCTCGACACCGCCGCACCCGACGCCGGGACGGTGCCGTCGGCGGCGTGGTCGCTGTGGGACTGCGACGCCACGACGTGCACGCAGACCACCGTGACGGACCGCTTCGTGCGCCTCGCCCCGGTGCTCGCCGCGGCCGGCTGGCACGCGCCCGACCCGGCCGCCCCGACCTCGACGGGCGCGCCCGGTGCGTGGAACCGGTTCACGAACACGACCGGGCTGGTCGCGGGTGTGACGCGGTTCGGCGACGAGCTCGCGCTGCTCTGGTCCGCCGGGCAGGTCTCGGCGTCCAGCGTCCGCGAGAAGGTCGGGGCCGTCTGGGACGGCACGGCGTTCGTGGAGGGATGACATGAGCGAGGACAGGGGGCGGGGCGGACCGGGCCGGTCCGACGAGGAGCACCGGGACGCCGGGCGGCCCACACTGCGTCCGTCGCAGGTCCGCGCCGCCGCGGGCGAGCCTGCCGGCTCGTCGGGAACCGGCGGGCCGTCCGGACCGACGACCTCGTCGGACCCTGCGTCGTGGCGCGTGACGTTCGCCTACGAAGGCGCCAAGGTGCGCGTGGTCGCCAGGCGGCGCGTCGCGACGCTCGCCCCGCCCGACGACGCCGCGCTGGTGGCCGCAGGATCACGCGGCTCGTGGGTCGAGGTGCGCGACGCGGCCGGAGCCGTGCTCTACACGCAGGTGCTGCACCGGCCCGTCCGGCCCGAGTACGAGGTGCACAACCGGCACGGCGTGCTGCCGCGCCACGTCGCGCCCGACGAGGTCAAGGGCGCGTTCGAGGTCGTCGTGCCGGACCTGCCGGGGGGCGTCGAGCTCGTCGTGCGTGGCCGGGCCGACGCGGACCCGGCCGACGCCGCTCGCCGCGCACCCCGTCAGCTCGCCAAGGTCCGGCTCGAGGAAGGGACCGACTGATGGGCGCGGCCGACGGCGCGGTGGTCTCGACGACGAAGGTTGTCGACCACGGTCCCGACGCGAGCCGCTGGTGCCTCGTGATCCTGTCCGAGGGCTACCAGGCCGCCGAGCTGACGAAGTTCCACGCCGACGCCGAGGCGTTCGTCTCGAAGCTGTTCGCCACGGCGCCGTTCACGCAGAGCTGGTGCGCGATCAACGTCTTCCGGGTCGACGTCACCTCGACGGACTCCGGCGCCGACGAGCCGGCGGCGTGCGCCGACGACCCGAGCCCCGGGTCGGGCAAGACGCCCGCGACCTTCTTCGACGCGACGTACTGCGTCGCCGGCACCCGGCGGCTGCTCGCGGGCGACGAGGCGCTCGCGCTGACCACCGCGAGCGCCGCGGTCCCCGAGGTCGACGCGACGGTGATCATCGTCAACAACCCGATCTACGGGGGTGCGGGCGGCTCCGTGGCGTGGTTCTCCACCCACCCGCAGGCCTCCGACATCGGCATCCACGAGCTCGGGCACTCCGCGTTCCGCCTCGAGGACGAGTACGGCGACGCGATGGACACGTGGACGACCGGCGAGCCGGTCGAGCCGAACGTCACGACGATCACGGACCGCGCGACGACGAAGTGGCACGAGCTGATCGCCGCGACCACGCCGCTGCCGACTCTCGTGCGCGGGGCGGGCAACTGCGGCGGCCCGGACTCGGAGCAGCCGAGCCCGGTCCCTGAGTCGACGGTCGGGCTGTTCGAGGGGGGCGCGCGGGCCCGGTGCGGCATCTACCGCGCGATGCACAGGTGCAAGATGCGCATCCTCACGGACCCGTTCTGCGTGGTCTGCGCGCGTGCGATCACCGCCGTGCTGGCGCCGCACCTGCCGCCGTTCAGCGGCCCGCACGTCGGCACGCAGTTCACCGGACCGGTCAAGGCCCACCAGACCGTCACGTGGTTCACCTACGACTGGCCGGCGTGCTGGCACGCGCTGTGGACCGTCGTCCCGCGCTCGCCCGTGACGCCCGTGGGCGGCGTGCGGTGGCAGACGCGCGTGCAGCGCACGTCCCGTGAGCGCATCCAGTACTGGGTCGCGGTCACGAACGACACGGACCAGGACGTGACGGTCGACGGTCGGTACGCCGTCGTCGCGTCCGTCTGACGCGCACCGGCGGACGCCGGACGCCCGACGAAGGAGCTCACATGCAGGTCGGCACGCAGTTCACCGGGGCGGTGCCGGCGGGCGCCACGCAGCGGTGGTTCACGCACTCGTGGCCGCTCGCCGCGAACGTCGTCTGGACCGTGGTCCCGACGACCATCGGCGGCTCGGGCGCGCAGCTCGAGTGGGACGTGCAGGTCCAGCTCGCCGGGGCGGACCTGCTGACGTACTGGATCACCGTGAAGAACGTGTCCGCCACCGAGATCCAGGTCCAGGGCCGCTACGCCGTCCTGAGCTGACCGCCCGAGCCGGGACCTGGCGCGCAGGACGGGTGCGTCATCCCGGGCGCGGCGCCGGACGCGCCACCTGGTGCTCGGCGCGCGGTGCTCGGTCAGGGGCGCTCGGCCAGTGGCGCTCGGCCGGTGCCGCTCGTATCTCACGCGCGCGCCGCGGGCACCTTCTCCTCGGGCGGACGGCCTCGTGGCCGTGCACGCAGGGGAGGGCGACGATGCCGACGACGACCGTGGTGAGCACCGCCGGCCTCGTCGTGCACCTGCTCGACGGGCCCTATGTCACCCGGGACGGCGTGCACCTCGACCTGCCCGACGGGACGCGTCCGCTCGTCGTCCTGCTCGCTCGCCACGGCACGGAGGTCGAACGGAGCCGGGCCGCGCGCGAGCTGTGGCCCGACTGCGCGGCCGACCGGGCGAGCGGCAACCTGCGCACCACGCTGTGGCGTCTCAACCGTGCCGTCCCGCGCCTCGTCGAGGCGCACAGGCGCACGGTGCGACTCGGCTCCGGCGTGGCCGTGGACGTCGCGGACGTCGTCGACTGGGCCACGCGCGTCGCCGCCGGGACCGTCCCGGTGGAGGAGGTCCTGCGATGCGTGCCGGGCGTGGTTCGCCCGACCGTCGAGCTGTTGCCGGGCTGGGACGACGACACCGTGCTGCTCGATCGTGCGTGGCTGCGCCAGCAGGTGCTGCACGCGTTCGAGCGTGCGGCCTACCGGTGGCTGCCCGACGAGCCCGCGGCGGCAGCGCAGGTCGCGGCGGTGCTCGTGCACGCCGAGCCGCTGCGCGAGACCGCGCAGCGCCTGCTTCTCGAGGCGCTCCTTGCGGAGGGCAACCGAGCCGAGGCCTACCGTGCGCTCGACGACCATCGCCGCCTGCTGCGCCGCGAGCTCGGCATCGACGTCGCCCCCGCCCTTGCCGACCTCCTCCCCCACCCCACCCCCTGACCACCACCCGGCACCCGTTCCGGAGTCCACCCCCACACCCGGAGCAACCGCTGGGTCGCGAGATGGTCGCGGCCCGACCCGGTCCGCGCGAGGCAGGGGCTGCTCCGGGGTCCGGGCCCCGTGGCCGGAGCGGGCGCTGGGTCGCGGGATAGGGGCCGCGCGAGGCAGGGGTTGCTCAGGGGGCGGCCCGCGGGGCCGGAGCGGGCGCTGGGTCGCGGGTGGAGTGGGCCCGGGTGGAAAGGTCAGGGGGTCGGCCCGTCCCCCGACGGCCGACCCCCGTGACGGAGAGGATCGCCATTTCAGACTGATCCGGTCAAGTATTTGGATCCAGGGACCACGATGCGAGACGCGAGCCGTTCGCCCTGGTCGTGCGTCAGACTCGAGCTGTGATCGACGTGCTCTCCTCCGCCGGCCCGTCCGGCGCGCGCCCGGGAAGCACGTGGGGCTGGCTGCCCGAGCACGCAGCGATGCCGACCGAGACGGACCTGGCGCGCGCCCGCACCGAGGCGGAGGCGCTGCTCGCCGACCACGGCGTCACGTACGGCCGGGCCGCCGAGCACGAGCCGTGGCGGCTGGACCCCGCACCGGTCGTGCTCGACGAGGACGAGTGGTCCCGCCTCGAGGCCGGGATCGCGCAGCGCGCGGAGCTGCTCGACGCCGTGCTGCAGGACCTCTACGGCCCACGACGGCTGCTCACGGACTCGCTGCTGCCGCCCACCTCCGCGGTGGCGCACCCCGGCTTCCTGCGCGCGGTCGACGGGCTGCGGCTGCCGGGCGGTCGTGAGCTCGTCGTGGCCGCGACCGACCTCGCGCGCGACGACGACGGCACGTGGCTCGCGCTCGCGGACCGGACCCAGGCGCCCTCGGGAGCCGGGTACGCGATGGAGGGCCGGCGCGTCGTCGCGCAGGTGCTCGAGGGCGTGTACCGGCAGACCCCGATCCAGCGGCTCGGCCCGTTCTTCCGGGCGCTGCGCCAGACGCTGCACGACGTCGCGCCGCCGTCGGCCCCGCAGCCCCGGGTCGCGCTGCTCACGCCCGGGCCAGGCTCCGAGACCGCGTTCGACCAGGCCTACCTGGCCTCGATGCTCGGCCTGCCGCTCGTCGAGGGCTCGGACCTCGTGGTGCGCGACGGCCGGCTGTGGATGCGAGGGCTGGACGGGACGGAGCCGGTCGACGTGCTGCTGCGGCGCGTCGACGCCGACTGGTGCGACCCGCTGGACCTGAGGACCGGCTCGCGGCTCGGGGTCCCCGGGCTCGTGCGGGCGGTGCGGGCGGGCACGCTCTCGGTGGTCAACCCGCTCGGGTCGGGCGTGCTGGAGAACCCGGCGGTCCTCGCGGCGCTGCCCCGCCTGGCGCGCACCGTGCTCGACCAGGACCTGCTGCTGCCGTCCGCCCCGACGTGGTGGTGCGGCGAGCCGTCGTCGGCGTCCCACGTGCTGACGCACCTGAGCGACCTCGTGCTGATCCCCTTGTCCCGCGAGGAACGCGGCGTGCTCGGCTGGACGCTCGACGCGGCCGCGCGCGACGAGCTGGCGGCGCGGATCGCCGCCGAGCCGTGGCGCTGGGCCGGGCAGGCGCGAGTCGACGGCGGGGCGGTCGTGCCCGTCACGGGTGGCGACGACGCGTCCGCCGCCTCCGCGGGGGCACGCCGGGCCTCCGGCGTCGGGGTGCTGCGCACGTTCGCCGTGGCCCACCGTGGCGCGTACACGGTCATGGCAGGCGGCCTCGCACGCGTCGCCGACGGACCGGTGGTCTCGGCGAGCACGGGCGCCGTGGCCAAGGACGTGTGGGTGCTCGCCGGTGCGGGCGAGCAGGCCCCGGAGCCGACGACGGGCGTCGGCGAGATGCCCGTCCCGCGCCGCACGGGCGTCGGGATCTCGGCGCGCACCGCGGAGAACCTGTTCTGGCTCGGCCGCTACGCCGAACGTGCCGAGGACCAGGCACGCGACCTGCGTGTGGTCGTCGACCGTTGGGACGACTTCCACGGGCGCCCGAGGTCCGCGGGTGGTCGTGCGCTCGCGGTACTCGTCGGCGCGCTCGTCGAGCCGGACGCGACCCCCACCCCCACGCTGCGCGAGCTGGCGCTGGACCGGACGCGGCCCGAGTCGATCGCGGCGGCCGTGGCCGGGCTCGGCAACGCCGCCGCCGCGGTACGCGACCAGCTCTCGACCGACACGTTCGGGCCGCTCGCCCGGATCGAGCGCGCGCTGCGGGCCGAGCGCGCGCGTCAACGGGTGCCCGAGGTCGGGCTCGACCTGGGCCGGTTCGACGACGCGCGCGCCGCGACCGCCGGGCTGCGTCCCGTCCTCGACCGCACCCTCGAGGGCCTGCTCGCGGTCGCGGGCATCGTCGCCGAGGGACTGGTGCGGGACGTGGGCTGGCTGCTGCTCGACACGGGCCGCCGGATCGAGCGGGCCCAGCACGTGGTCGCCGCGCTGCGCCGCACGCTCGTCGAGCCGCTGCCGCCCACGGTCGAGGCGCACGTCGTCGACTCCGTGGTGCTCGCCCACGACTCCTCGATCACGTTCCGTCGCCGCTACCCCGACGACGCGGGTGTCACCGCGGTGATCGACCTGCTCCTCCTCGACGAGACCAACCCGCGGTCGCTGGCCTTCCAGCTCGAGCGTCTGCGCCGCGACCTGACCGGCGTCCCGATGCGCGCCCGGCCCACCGACGAACGCGACCGCCTGCTCTCCCAGATCACGGACCTCGTCGCCGAGACCGACGCCGTGGCCGCTGCCGCGCCGGACGCCGACGGCCGTCGCGTCCGCCTGGCCGAGACGCTGGACTCGATCCAGTGGCGCCTGCTCGCGGTCGCCGACGAGATCGAGAAGGTGCACTTCGCGCGGCCCGCGACGGCGCGCGCGCTCGCCGACCCGTGGGACGCGGGCGACGAGGAGGAGGCGACGTGAGCCGCACGTACGACCTCGTGCACCGCACGACGTACACGTACCCGCAGGACGTCACCGACTCCTACGGGCGCACCGTCATGACGCCGCGGGACGTGCCCGGGCAGACGTGCCTGAGCAGCCAGGTCGAGATCGACCCGGCCCCCGCGGACAGCGCGGTGCACCACGACTACTTCGGGAACCGCACCACGTACTACTGCGTCACGCAGCCGCACACCCGGCTGGTGGTCACCGCGCGCTCGACCATCGAGGTGACGCGCGGCCAGCCCGACCTGGCGGGCCTGCCGACGGTCGCCTGGGACGAGGCCGCGGGCGCGGTGCAGGCAGGGTCCCAGGCTGCGGCGATCTCGCCGGACTCGCTCGTCGCGCTGCGGGAGATGGTCCTGCCGTCCGCGCACGTGACGTTCGTCGACGAGGTGCGCGCCTGGGCGCAGCCCTCGTTCGCACCGGGGCGCCCGCTGGCCGAGGTCGTCGTCGACCTGTGCCACCGGATCCGGCACGAGCTCACGTACCGCACGGGGTCGACGACGGTCAGCACCACGCAGCGCCAGCTCCTCGCGCAGCGCACGGGCGTGTGCCAGGACTTCGCGCACCTGATGATCGCCGCCCTGCGGCTGCACGGGCTGCCCGCGCGCTACGTCAGCGGGTACCTCGAGACGCTGCCGCCTCCCGGTCGCGCCAAGCTGCGCGGTGCGGACGCGTCGCACGCGTGGGTGTCCGTGTGGATCCCGGGGGCCGGCTGGGTCGACGCCGACCCGACGAACGACCAGCTCGTCGACGACCGGTACGTGGTGCTCGGGTGGGGCCGTGACTACCACGACGTGCCGCCGTTGCGCGGCGTGATCTTCACCGAGGGCAGCGGGTCCAAGCTCTCGGTGCAGGTGGACCTCGTGCCGTCCGGGTCGCCCGCGTTCACCTGAGCCGCACGGGCGGTGCCCGAGGCGGGGACGCCCCGGAGGTCAGCGTGGGGGAACCGCGCGCCGCGTGAGCTCGTGGGGGTCGACGACGAAGCCGTCGTCGTCGACGACGGTCCCGCCCGCCGCCCGCCACAGCGCCGCGACCACGCGCGCGACGGTGGGCGCGACGCGCTGCCGAGCGATCGCCCCCAGCGCCGAGTCAGGGTCCTCGCCGGCCGGCGGGTGCCACTTCACCCGGTAGGCCCACGGCCCGTACTCGCGCCAGTCGAGCGTGGTCAGCACCGCAGGCACGCTCTCGCCGCGCGAGGAGCGCAGCGTGACCGAGCCGTCGTACTCGAACACCGCGGTGACCGCGACGAGCGGCGGCCCGTCCGTGCCCGACGGCGTGGGTAGCTCGGTCGGGGCGACGCGTGCGCCGCTCATCGCGGGCCGCACGAGCGGCAGGACGTCCGCGGGCTGCAGCGGCACGGGTGACCACAGGGTGAGCCCGGGTGCGGCCTGCGGGTCCGGGACGACGACCTGCGTGCGCGCGGCCGGGACGAGCATCCCGCGCACGTGCCGTGCGGCCGCGACGCACCACGCGGAGACCTGCGGGGTCAGCTCGCCGTTCAGGGCGTACAGGTCGAGGGCGGCATCGGTGCGCAGGCCCGCGGCCCGGCACTGCTCGGCGTCGAGCGTGTGCGGGCCGACCAGGGCGACGCCGGCGACGGGCAGGCGCCCGGGCGACGAGGAGCTCGCGTCGTCGAGCGGGAGGCCGCGGAAGCGGGCGCCGGCGACCGGCCGCGCGGCCGCGGCGGCCATGGGCTCTCGCTCCCACGCGGCGTCCGGGAACCATGCGCGCACGAGCGCGAGCACGTCCGTTCCCGCGGGGAGCACGAGCACGTGGCAGCCGTCGAGCGCGGCCGGGAGCGCAGCGTCCATGGCCGGACGCTAGGGGGTGAATGCTGCCGGGATGTTTCGGTTTGGTCGCAATCTGTGGGTCGGTTCCCTCGTCGACGGCACGTCGCCTGGCGAGGAGGGGGCGTGTCGTCCACCGACGAGCGCGTGTCGTCCACAGGCGTCGTGCACGACTACCCACGGGTGTGGACAAGCCTGTGGACCGCGGGGTGTCGGGCGCCTCACGGACGCGCGCGACCCCACGGCGCCAGGTTCGCGCCGGGCCGTGGTGGGCGCAGTCGGGGCGTCAGGCGCGCACGTCGTGCAGGTGGTGCACCACGTCGTGCAGGAAGTACTGCCCGAGCGTGCGCACCGTGAAGAACGAGCCGTTCGAGCGCCGTCCGGTGCGCTCCCACGCCTCGTCCGGCACCGCGTCGAACCCCTCCGCCACGGCCTCACCCGCCTCGACGAGCTCGTCGGCGACGACCGCCGGGTCCTGCAGGTCGTACCGGTCCTCGAGGGCGGTCGCGTCCTGGTCCCAGTTCTCGAACAGCGGGTCCTCGTGAGCGAGCATGAGGTCGAGCCGCCCGGCGAACACGCGGAACACGTCCCGCACGTGCGCCGAGTACTCGAGCGCCGACCACACCGCCGGCTCAGGACGCACGTGCACGTCGTCGCGGTTCAGCGCCGACAGGTACCGCGGCAGCAGGTCGCGCACGGTCGCGCCGATCCGGCGAGGGTCCACGTCGGCGGCCGTGAACCCGCACTCGCCGCAGCGCTCGTGCAGCACCCAGGTCCAGTCCTTGTCGTCCGGCACGATCGGGTCGCTGAGATCGGTCGCCATGACGGCACGCTAGCAACCGCACCGCCCGTGACGGGAGGGGGGAGACCGCACGTCTCCTCCGAGGGGCAGAGGCGTCCCCGCGCGGTTCCGTGCGCAAGCGCACACGATGGAACCGAGGCCCGAACGGGGCTCGCCGGCGAGCGCTCGCCGGCTCGCTGTCGTGCAGGAGATGTGCCATGTCCACCGTCCACGTCCTGGCCAGCCCGTCCCGTTACGTCCAGGGGAAGGGGGCGCTCGCCGGCCTGGGCGAGCGGATCGCCGCGATCGGCTCGTCACCCGTCCTCGTCGCCGACGACGTCGTGTGGGGGATCGTCGAGGCCGCCGTGAGCGGTTCGCTGCGCGGCGCCGGACTGCCGGTGGTCCGCGAGCCGTTCGGCACGTACGCCACGGCGGCCGCCGTGGACTCCCTCGTCGAGACCATCCGCTCGGGCGGCCACGACGTGGTCGTCGCGATCGGCGGCGGTTCGGCGATCGACACCGTCAAGGCGGCCGGGCATCTCGCGGGGATCCGTTGGGTCAGCGTGCCCACCGCCGCGTCGTCGGACGCTCCCACATCCGCGCTGTCGGTGATCTACACCGAGTCCGGGGAGTTCGTGGAGTACCGGTTCTTCCCGAAGAACCCCGACCTCGTGCTCATCGACACCGAGGTCGTCGCGAACGCCCCCGAGGCGTTCCTCGTCGGCGGCATCGGCGACGCGCTCGCCACCTGGGTCGAGGCGCGCGCGGTCGCGCGCGGCACGGGGACCACCATGGCCGGCGGGCGGCCCACCGCCACCGGGACCGCGCTGGCCAAGCTCTGCTGGGAGCTGCTGTGGGAGAACGCGCTCGGCGCGCTCGACGCGGTGCGCGCGCACACCGTCACGCCCGCGCTGGAAGCCGTCGTCGAGGCGAACACGCTGCTGTCCGGCCTCGGGTTCGAGTCCGGCGGCCTGGCGGCCGCGCACGCCATCCACAACGGCCTGACCGCAGCACCGCAGACGCACGGGCTCACCCACGGCCAGAAGGTCAACATCGGCACGGTCACCCAGCTCGTCCTCGAGGGCGCGCCCGCCCAGGAGATCGAGGACTTCGTGGTGTTCACGACGAAGGTCGGTCTGCCCAACACGCTCACGGAGGTGGGCCTGAGCCCGGACTCGCCCGAGCTCGAGGCCGTCGCCGCCGCGGCGACCGCCGACGGCGAGACCATCCACGCGATGCCCTTCCCGGTGACCGCGCCGATGGTGCTCGACGCGCTGCGCACCATCGAGGGGCTCGCCCGCCGGGTCCGCGTGGCCCACCACCTGCCCGAGCCCGAGTCGTACGTCGCGCACTGACCGCCGCGCGCGGGCTTCGTCAGCGCGCCGTCACAGGGCGGCGCGCAGGAACGCGATGTCGTCGGCCTGACCCTCGGCCGGGGTCTCGACGATCGCGTCGCAGCCCGCCTCGCGGACCACGTGCGCGATGAGCTCGGGCGGGATGGTGCCGTGCGCGAAGCTGGCGTGCCGGTCCCGGTTCGAGCCCGCCTCGTCACGCGAGCTGTTCGCGTGCACCAGGTCGATGCGGCCCGTGATCGCGGTGACGTCCTCGACCACGGTCTCCAGGTCGAGGCCCGACGCCCAGGCGTGGCAGGTGTCGAGGCAGAAGCCCACGTCGTACTGGCCGATCGCGTCCCACAGCCGTGCGATCGCCTCGAGCGTGCGCGCGCACGCGTTCTCGCCGCCGGCGGTGTTCTCGACGAGCACGCGCACGGGGTACGTCGCGCGCTCGAACGTCTTGCGCCAGTTGTCGATCCCCACCGCGAGGTCGTCGCCCGCGCCCACGTGCCCGCCGTGCACGATCAGCCCACGCGCCCCGAGGGTCGCGGCCGCCGCGCTGTGCTGGGCGATCATGTTCCGGCTCGGGATGCGGATGCGGTTGTTGGTCGAGGCGACGTTGACCAGGTACGGGGCGTGCACGTAGACGCCGAGTCCGCTCGCGACGATCGCGTCGGCGTCCGGCCGCGGCTCGGGCTTCTTCCAGCCCTGCGGGTCCGCGAGGAACACCTGCACCGCCTGCGCGCCCGTCTCGGCGGCCGCCGCCACCGGGTCGTCGCCGCGGGTGTGCGCACCGATCAGCACCACGTCGTCACCTTGTCGTCCGTTCCGTCGTCGGGCCGTCGCCTGCGCGTACCCGTCCCGCGCACGACGCTAGGCCATCGCGCCGACATCCCGCCGGGCTCGGCCGCTCGACGGGCGGCGCCACACGGACGGGCGTCTGACCTGGGGCGGCGCGTGCGGGCTGCGCGCCGGTCCACGGGATGCGGGGGTTCTGACATGTTGTGTCAGACTGTCAGCATGCCCAAGATCATCGGCGGGTCGCTCCATGAGCACCGTGAGCAGACCCGGCTGAAGCTGTTCGCCGCGCTGTCCACCCTCATGGCCGAGCGCGGTTTCGACGCCGTGACGCTCGCCGAGATCGCGGCGGCCGCGGGCGTGGGCCGCACCGCGGTGTACAACCACTTCCCCGACAAGGAGGCGCTGCTCCTCGGCTTCATCACGCACGAGACCGAGCAGTACGCCGCGTCGCTGCGCAAGGCGCTCGACGACCTCGACGACCCGGTCGAGCGGCTGCGCGCCTACGTGAGCCAGCAGATCCAGCTCAAGCGCGTGTACCACGTGGCGCCCGGTCCCGAGCTGCGCACCGTGCTGTCCCGCCAGACGCAGCAGCGCGTGCGCGAGCACGTCGTCATCGTCGAGCGGATCCTGCGGGACATCCTGACCGACGGCATCGCGTCCGGCGCCTTCCCCGAGCAGGACCTCGACACCACGGCGCCCCTGGTCATCGCGTGCCTGTCCGGGCGCGGCGTCCCCGAGGACGGCCCCGAGCGTGAGCGCGCGATCGCGCAGACCGAGGCGTTCGTGCTGCGTGCGGTGGGCGCGTCACCGACCGCGTTCGCCGACGCGTGTACCGCCAGGTCGCAGACCGGCGTGGCCGCCGACGACGAGGCCGCGCTGCTCGCTGCGGTCTCCGCCTGACCGTCGGCGTGCCACCGTCCAGGCGCGCGCGGCCGCAGCGGCCCGGTCGCACCGACACGCCCCAGCGCGCAGCGTCCGGCAGGACGAGCTCCGGGTCGGCCAGGTCCGGCTCGGCCTCAGGTCGGCACGGCTCGGGGCGTGGGGACCGGCCCGCACGCGGCGCGTCCCGCGGCTCCGGCGGCCCGAGCCGCCGTCCGACGCGCGTCGAGGTGACGTTCCTGCCAGGCCTCGGCGACGTCCTGGCCGACGAGGTGCGTGAGGTGCTCGACGTCGCCCCCCGCCCCGTCGCGGGCCGCGAGGACGCGCTCGTCGTCGACCTGCCCGCCGACCGGCTCGCCCAGGTGCGCCGCCTGCGCACGGCCGTCGCCGCGTTCGTCGTGCTGCACCACGACGTCCCCCGCCCGCGCTCGCTGCTGTCGGGTGAGCACCTGACCCGCGTCGTCGAGGCCGCGTACGCGTCGCTGCGCGTCGCCGGGTCCTCGACGTTCCGGTTCGAGGCGGCGGGCGCGGACTCGCCCACGTTCCAGCGCCTCGGCGAGGAGCTCGCGCGTGCGACGGGGCTCAAGCACGACCCGGTCGACGGCGAGCTCGTCGTCAAGGTCCGCCGCGGCGCCCGACGTGACGACGGCAGCGACCCCGGCTGGGACGTGCTCGTCCGCGTCGGCCCGCGACCGCTGTCCGCCCGGAGCTGGCGCGCCGCCGACTTCCCCGGTGCGGTCAACGCGACGATCGCCGCCGCGATGGTGCGGCTCGCGGGCGTGCGCGACGACGAGCGCGTGCTCAACCTCATGTGCGGCTCGGGCACGCTGCTGATCGAGCGGCTGCTCGCCGCCCCCGCGTCCGCAGCAGCCGGCGTCGACGTGGCCGACGACGCGCTCGACGCTGCACGCGCCAACCTCGAGGCCGCCGGGCTGGTGCGGCGTGCGGTCCTCGTGCAGGCGGACGCGCTCGTGCCGTCGTGGTGGTCCACCGGTCCCGCGGCCCACGCCCTGCCCGCCGACCTGATCCTCGCCGACCCGCCCTGGGGCACGTTGCACGGCACGCACGCCACCGCGGCCGCGGTGCACGCAGGGCTGCTGCGCGCGGCACACGAGGTCGCCGCTCCCGGCGCACGCCTCGCCGTGCTGACGCACGAGGTCAAGGTCATGGAGGCGGCCGTGCGTGACGCCGCGGCGCTGTGGCGCGCGCGTCAGCCCGTGCGCGTGTTCGCCAAGGGGCACCACCCGCGCATCTGGCTGCTCGACAAGGTCTGACCGAGCGTCAGGCCGGACCTTCGCCGTCCGCTGCGGCGGCCGTCCGCGGGCGCCCGAGGTACGGGCCGAGCACGCGTCGCAGCGGCCCGAGCGCCGCGGCGCTGCCCGTCGCGTCGGCGTGCGCCGAGGTCCGCAAGGTCTTCGTGGCGCTGAGCAGCATGGCGTCGACGAGGTCCGCGACGACGGCGGGCTCCGGCTCGCCGAGCTCGCGCAGCGCGTCGCGCAACGGCTCCTGAAGCGTGCGGTGGAACTCGCTCAGCGGGCCGTGCAGGATCGCGGGGTCGACCACCGCGCCGAGCGCCCGTGCCACGCGCTGCTCCGCACCGGTGAAGAACGCGACGTTGCTCTCGACGTACGCCCAGACCTTGTCGGCCGGTGTGGGCGCCGCGTCGATCGCGGACCGGATGCGGTCCGCCCACGCGGGGAACACGTCCGCGACGACGTCGGCCATGAGGTCGTCGCGCGACCTCGCGTACTCGTACACGCTCGACCTGGCCAGGCCGGCACGGCGCCCCACCTCGGCCAGGGAGGGAGCCGTGCCGGTCTCGGCGAGCAGGTCGCGTGCGGCGTCCAGGACGGCCCGCCGTTGCCGGGCGCGGTGCTCGGCGACGGTCGCGGCGTTGATGCGCGGCACGGGTTCTCCGATCAGGTCAGGCGGCGTGGGGCAGGAGCCGTCCGTCCATCATCTCCAGAACCCGGTCGCAGTGGTGCAGCACGTCGTGGTCGTGCGTCACCATCACCGTGGCCACCCCGTGCTGGTGCGCCTCCCGCGCGAGCAGCGCGACGACCTCCTGGCTGCGGGCACGGTCGAGGGCCGCGGTCGGCTCGTCGACGAGCAGCAGCTGGGGCCGGGTCATGAGCGCACGCGCGATGCCGACGCGCTGACGCTCACCACCGGACAGCTGGTGCGGACGGCGCTTGGCGCGTTCGGCCATGCCGACCTCCTCGAGCAGCTCCATCGGGTCGCGCGGGTCGGCGACGTGGCCGAGCTGCAGGGGCAGCCGCAGCTGGTCGACGGCCGTCAGGGCCGGGATGAGGTTCCCGCTCTGGAACACGAAGCCGATCCGGGTGCGCCGGATCGTGGCGAGCTGGCGCCGGCTGGCCCCGACGAGGTCGGAGCCGCCGACGCGCACGTCGCCCGAGTCTGGCCGGGTCAGGCCGCCGGCGACGGCGAGGAGGCTGGACTTGCCGGCACCGGACGGGCCGACGACCGCGAGGAGCTCCCCCGGCTCGACGCTCAGGCTGACGTCGTCGAGCGCGGTCACGATGCTGTCGCCGTCGCCGTGCGTGAGGGTCACGCCGGTCATGACGAGACCCGTGGTGGTGGTCTGCTGGGTGGCGGTCATCGGTTGCCTCCGAGGGCGGTCAGGGGGTCGACGCGCGTGATGCGGGTGACGGCCGAGGCGGCGCCGACCATGCCGAGCACGACGAGGGCCACGCTGGCGCCGATGATCGGCGCGGGCTCGAGAGCGAACGGCATGGAGGTCGCCGAGACGCTCGCGCCGAGCAGCAGCCCGATGCCCACGCCGAGCCCGGTCGAGGTGATCAGCAGGATCGCGGACTGCGTGAGGCTGTCACGCAGCAGGAAGCGCGTGCTGGCACCCATGGCCCGCAGGACGGCGATCTCGTGCTTGCGCTGGATCGTCACGACCGTGAAGAACGCGCCGACGACCAGCGCGGAGATGGCGTACAGGAAGAACTGGATGAGCTGCAGGGTCGACGTCTCGGCGGTGAAGCCGGGCGACGCGCCGAACGACTGCGTCAGCGTGAGCGTCGTGGTGTCGGCGGCCGCGTCCACGGCGGCGAGGTCGGGCTCGGCGTCGTCGGCGTTGCGCACCGCGATCGCGCTGACCTCCTCGTAGGCGTGAGAGGGCACGGCCTCACCGGGACGGACGCCGGCGCGGACCTCCTGCCACGTGCGCAGGTCGACGTACCCGACGTCGACGTGCCCGAACGTGTGCTGGCCGCTCATGAAGCCGACGACCTCGAGCTCCGTGCCGAGCTGGTCCACGGTGATGACGTCGCCGAGGTCCACGCCCTCGTCGCGCAGGGTGTCCGGCAGGACGATCTGACCGGGTGCGCTCAGCGGGCTGCCCTCGTCGGTCTGCGGCGCGAGCCACGAGTCCTGCTCCACGCCGAACAGCGCCAGATCGAGGTCGAGGTCCTTGTCGGTGCGGGTGTTGACCAGCGCCAGGCCGAACGGTCCGGCCTCGGCGACCCCGTCGGCCGCGGCCCACGTCTGTGCGGTGTCGACGTCGACCACGGAGCGGGTGAAGGCCGCGCTCGTGTCGACGTCGTGCTGGAAGGCGAACGAGCTCACGGGAAGCTGCTTGAGCCCGGACACGCCGTCGTTGACCAGGCCGACGGACAGTCCTGACAGCAGGACCATCAGCACGCCGATCAGCGCGACGACCGAGCCCATGAGGGCGAAGCGTCCACGGGCGAAGGACAGCTCACGTAGCGCGAGGAACACGGCTATGCACCTACTCTTGTCGACACCATGTCGGCAACCCTACGCCCGAATCCGGAGGGTTGTCGACAACGCGTCGGCAACGTGAGCGGCGCTACCCCCGCTGGGCGATCCACTCGTCGATCGCACGCCAGTGCTCGAACAGCCACACCTCCTGCGCGGCCACGTCACGCGGCACCTCATCCGGCTGCAGCGACCAGCCCTTCATGACGATGCGCTTGTCCATCGGCAGCTCACGCCAGATGTCCCGCACCGTCACCAGCTTGTCGAGCCCGGTGTGCGCGACGAACACCACGCCCGCCTGCGGGGCCGCCTCCAGCGCCGAGAGCAGCCCACCGGAGTGCGGTGCCATGACGTTGACCATCTGCTCGGCCTGGTCCGCGAGCTCGGTGCGGCCCGAGGTGCGCAGCGCCTCGATGCGGCGCAGACGCCTGCGTGGGGTGACGTTGCCGCCCTCGGGGAAGATCAGCAGCGCGTCGTCGCCGTCGAGCCCGAGCGCCAGGTCTCCCACGGCGTCCGAGAGCGGCGGGGCGTCGGCGCCGCGCGCGCTGCGCGGCGTGATGAACTGCGCCGGCAGACGGTTGAGCAGCACGTCGATCGCGGGGTCCCACTGCAGCGTGTCCTTCAGGACGATGCGCGGCTCACGGTCGAACCAGTTGAGCAGCGCGTGCACCAGGATGAAGGAGTCGCCCGGCCCGGCGTGCCTGCTCGCGACCACCACCGGCTGCCCCTGCAGCACGTCGCCCAGGTCCGCGTCCTCGACGTCGATCGTCAGCCGCAGCGTCTTGACGACCTGCCAGAACAGCAGCCGCAGCATCGTGCCCGCGAACACGTAGTGGGGCCCCGGGGCCGCCGGCGCCCCCCC
>JAEYUL010000066.1 GCA_023432565.1 Actinomycetes bacterium
GGCGGAGCCCGCGCCACCGGCGGAGCCCGCGCCGCCGACCGGTCCGCGCGCGGCGGGCGCGTCCTGCGTGCGGCCGACGGCGGTATGGTCTGAGGGGCGCGAGGCCCACTGCGGGGTGCCCGTGGGGCGGCTCCCAGGGGCGGGCGTGTCCTGCCATGGCACCCGCACAGGATAGGCAGGCGGCACGGAGCATGCGCGAGCCGCGCGACAATGGTGGGATGAATGACTCGTCCTACGCGGCGTTGCTGCGCCTGCCGGCGGTCGCGCGACTGTACGTCGTGGCGTTCGTCTGCCGCATCCCGGCCGCGATGGTGGGAGTCGTTCTCACGCTGCACGTCGTCACCGCGCTCGACCGCGGATACGGGCAGGCGGGTGTCGTGGCGGGTGCCTCGACCGTCGGGGTGGCCATCGGCGCGCCGTGGCGCGGACGCCTGGTCGACCGGTTCGGCCTGCGCCGCGCGATCGCACCCTCGATCGTCGTGGAGTCGGCCGTGTGGGTGCTCGCCCCGCACCTCGGCTACCACGCGCTGGTCGTCGCGGCCTTCGTCGCGGGGCTCTTCCTCGTCCCGGTCTTCTCCGTCGCGCGGCAGTCGCTGTCGGTGCTGGTGCCGATCGCGCGGCAGCGCACCGCCTTCGCCCTCGACTCGGTGCTCGTCGAGCTGACGTTCATGCTCGCACCGGTGGTCGGTGTGCTCCTGGCGACGCAGGTCTCGACGACGGCCGCGCTCACGGTCGTCGGCTGTGCCACCGTCGGCGGCGGGCTGCTCCTGATGTGGGCGAACCCGCCCACCCGCTCGAGCGGCGCCCCGTCCGGCTCGTCCGCGGCCGAGGTGGCGCCGGCACATCGGCACAGGGTCATGAGCCCCGAGCTGGTCGTCCTGCTCGTCGCGGCAGCCGCGGCCTCGTTCGTGCTGGTCGGCACGGACGTGTCGCTCGTCGCCTCGCTCAACGACGCCGGTCGGCCGGGTGACGTCGGCTGGATGATCGCGCTGTGGGCGGGCGGCTCGGTCGTCGGCGGTCTCGTGCACGGTGCCCGGACGAGCTCGCCGCAGCCGCTCGTGCTCGCCGGCATCCTCGGGCTGGCCGTCGTGCCGGCCGCGTTCGCCCCGATGCCCGTCTGGCTCGCGGTCGCGATCTTCGTCTCGGGTCTGCCGTGCGCGCCGACGCTGGCGTCCATCAACGCCACGCTCGTGCGGCTCGCGCCGGAGGAACGGCGCGGTGAGGTCATGGGGTGGTCCGGCACGATGTCGACCGTCGGCACGGCGCTCGGCGCCCCCCTGTGCGGGTGGGTCATCGACCGCTCGTCGTCGAGCGCGGGCTTCCTGACCGCCGGGCTCGTCGGCGGTGGTGTGGCGCTCGTGGGCCTGGGCGTCCAGCGAGCGGTGCGACGCACGCGCGCGCAGCGGA
The DNA here is from genome assembly GCA_023432565.1 of Actinomycetes bacterium. Lineage (GTDB taxonomy): Bacteria > Actinomycetota > Actinomycetes > Actinomycetales > Cellulomonadaceae > Cellulomonas. Next base: position 1,408 of record JAEYUL010000066.1, read on the forward strand.
CCGCCGCGGGGGTCGAGGACGCGGCGGCGCTCGGGGCACCCCTGGCCCAGGCGACCGTGGCGGATGCGCCCGTGGCCGTGCCGGAGGTCGACGCCCTCCCGTGCGAGACGTCGGCGGGCGAGACGCCGGTGCTCGAGGAGCCTGCGCTCGACCGGTCGGGCGACCGCGAGATCAGCTCACCGGGCCGGTGAACTTCTCGCCCGGGCCCTCGCCCGGCTCGTCGGGGTAGGGCGACGCCTCGCGGAACGCGAGCTGCAGGGACCGCAGCCCGTCGCGCAGCGAGCGGGCGTGCTGGTTGCCGATGTCGGGGGCCGAGGCGGTCACCAGCGCGGCGAGCGCGGTGATGAGCTTGCGCGCCTCGTCGAGGTCGAGGTACTCCTCGCCCTGGTCCTCGGCGAGCCCGCACTTGACCGCTGCCGCGCTCATGAGGTGCACCGCCGCGGTCACGATCACCTCGACGGCGGCGACGTCCGCGATGTCCCGCGTGGCCTCCCGCGTGGCGTCGTGCTGCGCGTCGGTCTCGGTGGCGGGCTGGTCGCTCATGCGCCCATCCTCCCATCGGGCGTCGTCGGCCCGGACCACGCGCGGCGCACACGTGACCCCGGACGGCCGACGACCCCCGCACCGGTGCGGTACGGGGGTCGTCGCGCGAGTGTGCGGAAGGTCAGGCCACCGGCAGGGCGGAGGTGGCCGGCGTGCCGGTCTCGACGGGAGCGCCGAGGTTCGCCCGCAGCGCGGCGCCGAGCCCGGCGTCGACGTTCGTCCAGTACTGGATCGCGCGCTCGCGGATGTCGTCGCTCTTCACACCGCCGACGTGGCCGGTGATCGTCTCGAGGAACCGCGCTCGCGCCGCGTCGTCGAACACCTCGCGGTAGAGCGTCCCGGCCTGGCCCCAGTCGTCGTCCTGCGCGTGCAGCGAGGCCGCGGCGCGGGTCAGCTCGCCGTCGGACTCCCAGCTGCCGTCGGTCGCGCGCGTCGGGTCCGCGGCGGGGCCGCCGACGGAGTTCGGCGCGTACACAGGGGTCTGCGCGGAGGCGAACGTGTAGCGCGCCGTGCCGTCCTTCGAGTACGAGTGCACGGGCGACTTGGGCGCGTTGACCGGCAGCTGCGCGTGGTTGGTGCCCACGCGGTACCGGTGGGCGTCCGCGTAGGAGAAGATCCGCGCGAGCAGCATCTTGTCCGGGCTCGCCGCGATGCCGGGCACGAAGTTGCTCGGCGCGAACGTCGCCTGCTCGATCTGGGCGAAGTAGTTCTCGGGGTTCCGGTTGAGCTCCATCACGCCGACCTCGATCAGCGGGTAGTCCGCGTGGGGCCACACCTTGGTGAGGTCGAACGGGTTGAAGCGGTAGGTCTTCGCGTCCGCGTACGGCATGACCTGCACGGACAGCGTCCAGCGCGGGAAGTCGCCGGCCTCGATGTGCTCGTAGAGGTCGCGGATGTGGACGTCCGCGTCCGAGCCCGCGAGCTGCGAGGCCTCGTCGGCCGTGAGGTTCTTGATGCCCTGCTGGGTCTTGAAGTGGTACTTGACCCAGAACCGCTCACCTGCGGCGTTGATCCACTGGTAGGTGTGCGAGCCGAAGCCGTCCATGTGACGCCAGGAGGAGGGCAGACCGCGGTCGCCCATGAGCCAGGTCACCTGGTGCGCGGTCTCGGGGGACAGCGTCCAGAAGTCCCACTGCATGTCGTTGTCGCGCAGGTGCGAGCCGGGCAGGCGCTTCTGGGAGTGGATGAAGTCGGGGAACTTGATGCCGTCTCGGATGAAGAAGACGGGGGTGTTGTTCCCGACGAGGTCGTAGTTGCCCTCGGACGTGTAGAACTTCAGCGCGAAGCCTCGCGGGTCGCGCCACGTGTCGGGGGAGCCGAGCTCGCCGGCGACCGACGAGAACCGCGCGAGCAGCTCGGTCTCGACGCCCGGCTGGAACAGGGCCGCCCGCGTGTACGCGGACACGTCGTTCGTGACGCGCAGCGTGCCGAACGCACCCCCGCCCTTGGCGTGCACGACGCGCTCGGGGACGCGCTCGCGGTTGAACTGAGCGAGCTTCTCGACGAGGTAGTGGTCGTGCAGGACGATCGGGCCGTCGGAGCCGACCGACAGCGCGTGGGCGTCGGAGGCGACCGGCGCCCCGGAGTTCGTCGTGGTGGGCGGCACGGCAGACATAGGTGTCCTCTCGAAGGTGGGCGTGACAGGTCGGCACGCCGGTGCGGACCGGCGTGAGCGTGGGGGGCGGGCGCGTCAGTGCACGGGCTGCGTGTCGGCCTGCGCGGATGCCTCGGCGGAGCGGCACGTGGGGCACCGGCCCCAGAAGGTGACCTCGGCGACGTCGATCGTGAAGCCGGCCGTGGTGCTGGGCTCCAGGCACGGCGCCTGCCCGACGACGCAGTCGACGTCCTCGAGCGCGCCGCACGAGCGGCACACCAGGTGGTGGTGGTTGTCGCCGACGCGGCGCTCGTAGCGCGCGGGATGACCGGCAGGCTCGATGCGACGCAGGATGCCGGCTTGCGTGAGTGCCGCGAGCACGTCGTAGATCGCCTGCACCGAGACCGAGGGCATCCGCATCCGGACGCCGCGGAGCACGGCGTCCGCATCGGCGTGGGGGGCTGCGTCGAGAGCCGCGAGCACCGCGAGCCGGGGTGCGGTGACTCGCAGGCCGCGACTGCGCAGGAGCTCGTCGTCGTCCATCGCCTGCATCTCAGCACATGATCTGGAACGGTTCAAGTATTTGAACAGATCAAGTCTGGCTGGTCACGCGGTGCGGACGGTGCCCGCGGTGACGGCGACGAGCGGGCTCTCGAGGCTCTGGTAGTCTGGTCGATCGACTGGCCTGTGCCGTGCCCGTGCGAGCCCCGCTCGTTCGGTCCCGGCGCAGGTGCACAAGTGGAGATCTCTCCCACCTGGGTCCCGACCGACCGGCTCGCCGGCGACAGGGACCGGGTCTCGGTCCGTTCGACGGTGGACGTGCACGGCTCGCGCCGCGCACCACGTACCGTCGGCGCACGCGTGTCGTGCGCAGGACCGTGCGAGGCCTCCACCTGTGCCCAGGGACGGAGGCCTTCTTCGTTCCCGGAGGTCCGTCACGACGAACCTAGAGGAGCACCCATCAGCGAGCCCCGCATCAACGATCGGATCCGCGTCGCCGAGGTCCGCCTGGTCGGCCCTGCCGGCGAGCAGGTCGGCATCGTCCGCGTGGAAGACGCACTGCGCCTGGCCCAGG
>JAEYUL010000068.1 GCA_023432565.1 Actinomycetes bacterium
CCACGTGATCCGCTACAACGGCACGGTCCCGACGAAGCTCACGAGCTGGCCCAAGTACGAGAGCTACGTCGCGCCCGAGCGGTTCCAGCAGATCGCCCAGATGCTCGGTCTGCCGGCGGCGACGCCGGAGCAGGGCGTCGAGTCCTACGCCCTGGCGGTCGAGGCGCTGCGGGCGAAGGTCGGGATCCCGAACTCGTTCCAGGCGCAGGGCGTCGACGAGCAGGAGTTCATGTCCCGGCTCGACGAGGTCGCCATGGGTGCCTACGAGGACCAGTGCGCCCCCGCCAACCCGCGGATGCCCATGATCGACGACATGAAGGACATCATGACCGCGGCCTACTACGGAACGTCGCTGGAGGACGTCCGAGGCCGCAAGAGCGGGACCAAGGAGGGCTGACCACCTCCGGTGGGCTCCCGACCAGGCACCAGCCGTCGGTAGAGCCCCGCCCGCTCTCGACGCCCCGTCCGGCTCATCCCTCGCCGGACGGGGCGTCGGCCCTTTCCCCGCACTCCGCCTCCGGGTCGTCGGACGGTCGTCCACAGCACGGACGTTCGGATGCAGTCCGACGACTACGAGGCCGCAAGAGCGGGACCAAGGAGGGCTGACCATCTCCGGTGGGCTCCCGACCAGGCACCAGCCGTCGGTAGAGCCCCGCCCGCTCTCGACCCGTCCGTGGCCGAGCTCGCGCGCCCCCGGTGGGATGCGCGTCGGCCACGGTGTCCGGCTTGTGCATGTTCTGCCCGTGCAGACGACGACCCGACACGCCCCTCGCCCGCAGCCGGCACCGCGAACAGCCGCGCGACGTTCGCTGGGCGTCGGCGCGACCGTGCTCACCCTCGCGGCCGTCCTGAGCGGCTGCTCGAGCGAGGCCCGCTCCGCGACCTCCGCGTCGTCGGTCGCGCCGACCAGCGCGCCGTCCAGCACGCCGGCGGCGCCGAGCAGCGTCGCGGCGAACCCTCGGCCCGCCCCGCTCCCTCGGCGGCCCCGAGCACAGCGGCCACGTCGCGCGACGACCGCTTCGCCGCGATCGACCTGTCCACGCCGCCGCCGCGGCCCGCCGCGCTCGACGAGCCGGCGAGCAAGGAGGGCGCGGGGCAGGTCGCGACGTACTTCCTGCAGCTGGTCAGCTACGCCGCGGCGACGCACGACGTCACGGCGTTCGAGGACCTGTCCGACCCCGAGTGCGGGTTCTGCAGCGAGGCCCTGGAGGTGTTCCGGGGCTACGAGCGCGACGGCATCCGCACCGAGGGCGGCGCGATCGTGGTCGAACCGGTCGACGTCGAGCAGCGCGTCGGCTCCTACTTCACGGTGACCGTGACGTACTCCCAGGACGCCTCGCGCGAGATCGCGCCCGACGGCACCCTCGTGCAGGACGACCCAGGGGTGACGAGCAGCGTCAGCGAGCTGGACCTGCTGCGCATGGACGGCACATGGCAGGTCGTCGACGTGTTCCGAGCGGCCGGGTTGCGCCGGCTGCCGGTCTCGGGGACGGTGTGCCGATGACCTCGACGCTGCTCCGCCACCGTCCCCGCGTGCTCACCGTCGTCGCCTGCGGCGTGGGTCTCGTGCTGGCCGTCTCGGGGTGCGACTCGACCCAGGACGCGCGCCAGGCGGTCAGCGACGCGGCGTCGGACGCCCGGGCGCGGCTCGACAAGGCACTCGACGACCTCCAGGACGAGGTCGCGGACGCCCGCGCGAAGGCCGACGAGGTGCGCCAGCAGCTCGCCGACCTGACTCCGGACAAGCGCAAGGAGGCGCAGGCCGCGGTCGACCAGGCGAGCGCCGCGCTCGAGGACGCCAGGGCCGCGATCTCCGCGAACGGCGCCGAGGCGTCCGCGGAGGCCAAGGAGTCGCTCGAGGCCGCCCGCGCACGCGTCGACGAGGCGAAGAAGTCGCTCGACGCCGCTGCCGCGAACGCGGGCGGCAGCGCCGCGGACGGCCTGGACGACCTCGCCGAGGAGCTGGCGGACGTCGCCGAGGAGCTGCGGACGGCCTCCGGCTCGTAGCCGGGCGGTCGGTGTCGACGGCCGTACGGGTGATATCTGCGCCACAGCGCACCAGATGTTGTCCTGGCGGCGTTCCGTGCCGATCTTGACTGACATGGCAGACCGTCGAACGCTTCGGCGCCACCACGTCGAGTGGTGGGTCGTCGCTGCGTGGTCGTCGCTCGCGCTCGTCGTCGTCGCGGGACTGGCCGCCGCGGCCGGCTCGTTCTGAGCCGCCCCTCCGCGCACGCCCTGCCGACGCTCGTGCGCGGCGAGCGAGACGGGACGTCGCACGCCGTCGCGGGGACCTACGCTCGGCTCCCATGAGTGCTCCCCGCTGGGCGCAGGTGGCCCGCGCCGCGAACCTGCTCGCTGCGGACGGCACCCCGGGCGCGACGGTGTTCGCCCAGATGTCAGCGCTGGCGACCGCGACGGGCGCGGTGAACCTGGGACAGGGCTTCCCCGACGTCGACGGTCCGCAGTCCGTCGCCCGGGTCGCGTCGGACTCGATCCGCGCGGGGGTGAACCAGTACCCCCCGGGCCCGGGGATCCCCGAGCTGCGGGAGGCGGTCGCCGCGCACCAGGCCCGCCGCTACGGCATCGAGCTGGACCCGGACACGCAGGTGCTGGTCACCGCGGGGGCCACTGAGGCGATCGCGTCCGCGGTCCTCGCGCTCGTCGGACCGGGCGACGAGGTGCTCACGCTCGAGCCGTTCTACGACGCCTACGCCGCGGTCATCGCACTGGCCGGCGCGACGCACACGACCGTCGCGCTGCACGCGACACCGCAGGGGTTCCGGCTCGACGAGCAGGCGCTGGCCGCCGCGTTCACCCCGCGGACGCGCCTCGTCCTGCTCAACACGCCGCACAACCCGACCGGCGCGGTGCTCACGCGAGCCGAGCTCGCGGCGGTCGCTCGCCTCGCCCAGCGCCACGACGCGCTCGTCGTGACCGACGAGGTGTACGAGCACCTGACCCTGCCCGGCACGGACGGCACACGAGCCGAGCACGTGCCGATCGCCACGTTGCCGGGCATGGCGCAGCGGACGCTCACGGTCTCGTCGGCGGGCAAGACGTTCTCGTTCACCGGCTGGAAGATCGGGTGGGTCAGCGGTCCGGCCGAGCTCGTGGCGGCCGTGCGGACGGTCAAGCAGTACCTGACGTACGTGAGCGGCGCACCCTTCCAGCCCGCGGTGGCGTTCGCGCTGCGCGACGAGGGCGTGGCGACGTGGCTCGAGGAGCTCGTGGCGTCGCTCGCGCGGCGCCGCGACCTGCTCAGCCAGGGACTGCGCGCTGCGGGGTTCGCTGTCGCCCCGGCGCAGGGCACGTACTTCGTCGTCGCGGACGCCGCCCCGCTGGGCCACGACGACGGCACGGCGCTGTGCCGCGAGCTGCCGCGGTTGTGCGGCGTCGTCGGCGTGCCCGTCAGCGCGTTCACCCGCCCGGGCTCGCGGGCCGACACGGCGCTGGGCTCGTGGGTGCGGTTCACGTTCGTCAAGCGCGAGGAGGTGCTGGCCGAGGCCGTCGAGCGGCTCGCACGGCTCGGCGCCTGAGCCGCCCGGCGCAGCCGCCGCGGGCCGGCGGGCCGGGTCAGCGGTCCGGGTCAGCAGTCCGGGTCAGCAGTCCGGGTCGGTGGTCGGCGTCAGCCGGTCCAGCCGCCGCCGCGGCGGTAGGCGGGCGTCGCGAACGCCAGGACGAGCAGCGCCGCCGCAGCCGCAGCGACCATGACGGACGCCATCGCGACCGCGTCGCCGCCCAGCAGCCCGGACAGCGGGGAGACGACGCCGCTGATCGTGGCCTGCGTCGCACCGATCATCGCGGCGGCGGTGCCGGCGATCTCACCGTGGCGGCTCAGGGCGAGCGCGGAGGCGTTGGGCGGTGCGAAGTTCACCAAGGCCAGCACGAGCCACAGCATGACGAGCAGGACGGGCAGTCCGCCGATGCCCGTGATCGAGATCGCGAGCAGCCCGAGCGTCAGAGTGAGCGAGACGGGCAGGACGACCCGGATGATGCGGATCGGGGCGACCCGACGGACGAGCGCGGCGTTGACCTGCGCGCCCGCGACGAGCCCGATGCCGTTGACCGCGAACAGCAGCGAGAACTGCTGCGACGTCAGCCCGTACCCCTCCTGCAGCACGAACGGCGAGCCGACGACGTAGCTCATCAGCACCGCGTTGCCCAGGCCCGGCATGATCGCGAGCGCGACGAAGTGCCGGTCGCGCAGCAGCGCCCGGTACCCGCGCAGCGCGGTGCGCAGACCGCCGTCGCGGCGGCGCGCCGCCGGCAGCGTCTCGGGCAGCCGACGCCAGCACACGACCCACAGGGCGGCGCCGAACAGTCCGAGCGCGACGAACACGGCGCGCCAGCCGAACTCGCCGGCGATCGCCCCGCCGATCGACGGGGCGAACAACGGGGCGATCCCGATGACGAGCATGAGCCGGGAGATCAGCCCGGAGGCGTCCGCCCCGACGAAGCGGTCGCGGATGACCGCCATCGCGACCACGGTGGCCGAGGCGTTGAAGAAGCCCTGCGCCACACGCAGCGCGATGAGCATCTCGACGCCCGTGACCGCCGCGCACAACAGCGACGTCACGATGTGCAGCGAGACCCCGACCAGGACGGGCAGCCGCCTGCCGAAGCGGTCGGAGAGCGGTCCGATCACGAGCTGTCCGACGGCGCCGCCGAGCATCATCGCCGTCATGGTCAGCTGCGCGGCGGTCGCGGACGTGTCGAGGTCGCGTGCGACGTCCGGCAGCGACGGCAGGTAGATGTCGTTGGAGATCGCGGGCAGCGCGCACATCAGGCCCAGCAGCAGGACGTACTTGGCGTTGGGCCGGTAGCCGGGCACGGGGGCGGCGTCGGCGGTCACGTTCGTCGGTGGGGTGCGGGGTGCGGTGTCGGTCACGTGGCGTCTCGGTGGGGTCGCGTCTGGGTCGATCAGGGGCCGCCGGATGCTCGCCGGCCGTGGCGGGCGGGCTGTCGTCGGCTGGCGTCCGACCATGGTGGCACTGGTCCGCACCTGCGCGCGAATCGATTCGATGATGTGACCCGGACGCAGGACTGGCATGACGTCGCCTTGACCCGGCGCCCGCCCGTGAGCCGGGTCCACGAGGCCGACGACGCGGGACGGCTCGCACCGTCCAGCACGAGACCCGGCCCGTGTCAGGACCACCTGGCATGGTGGACGCATGTGCGGTCGCTATGCCTCCTTCCGGGAGGACCAGGCCCTGGCGGACGAGTTCGCGGTCGCGGTCGTCGCCGACGACGTGCGCCTGCTGCCGCCGTCGTGGAACGTCGCCCCGACGGACGGCGTGCGCATGGTGGTCGAGCGCGCGGACCGCGAGACGGGCGAGATCACCCGTCAGCTGCGCGTTGCGCGCTGGGGACTCGTGCCGTCCTGGGGCAAGGACCCGTCAGTCGGCAGCCGCATGATCAACGCCCGTGTCGAGACGGTCACGGACAAGCCCGCGTTCGCCCGGCCCTTCGCCACGCGTCGCGCGCTGCTCCCGGCGGACGGCTACTACGAGTGGCGCAAGCCCGCGCCCGGCTCGCCCGTGCGCCGCAAGCAGCCGTACTACCTGCACCCGGACGACGACTCGCTCGTCGCGCTGGCCGGCCTGTACGAGTTCTGGCGCGACCCGGCCAAGCCGGACGACGACCCCGACCGCTGGCTGGTGAGCGCCACGGTCCTGACCCGGCCGGCCACCGAGGAGCTCGCGTTCATCCACGACCGCCAGCCGGTGATGCTCCCGCGGTCCGCGTGGGACACCTGGCTGGACCCGGCTGTCGACGCCGCGGGCGCCCGTCAGCTCGTCGCGACGCACCCGCCGCACATGATCGCGACGCCCGTGCGTACCCTGGTCAACGCCGTCGCCAACGACGGCCCCGACCTGATCGTCCCGGACCCGGACCCCGTGCCCGAGGCGGGCTGAGGCGCAGTCAGGCGCCGGTCGCGTCCAGCCGTACGGGCGTGACCGAGCCCAGCCCCGCGAGCTCGCGGGCGGGCAGCTCGACGAGCGAGAACCGCGGGTCGCCGGCCAGCACGGCGGCCGTCCCCACGTCCGTGAGCACGGTCGACGGCTCGGCGATGTCGGTCAGCCGCGCCGCGAGGTTCACCGACGGGCCGAACACGTCCCCGAACCGGGAGAGCACGCGCGCCCAGACCATGCCGACGCGCACGGGCGTGACCCCCCGCGCCCCTTCGGCGAGCCCTCCGCTGCGGCGCTCGGTGCTCACGTCGAGCTCACGCCCGAGCGTCTCGGCCAGCCCCAGCGCGACCAGTGCGCCCGCCTGCGGGGAGTCCGCGACGAACAGCACGGCGTCACCGATGGTCTTGACGACCCGGCCGCCCTGGGCCGTCACGACGTCGCGTGCGGCGGCCTCGAAGCGCTGCACGAAGTGCGACAGGTCCGTCGAGCCGAGGCCCGCGGTCCGCCGTGTGAACGAGACCATGTCGGCGAATCCGACGGCCCGCGCCAGCGGCAGCGCGTCGTGGTCGCCGCCGGTGCGGCCGACCTCGCCGAACTCGGCCGCGTAGCGGCCCGCGATCGCCGCGAGCTGGCGCCGGTAGGAGTGCACGAGCTGCGCCTCGAGCACCGGCGCGAGGTCCGCCAGCCGGTCCAGGACGAGCAGGCGCGCGGTCGCGTCGTCGAGCTCGTACCGCGAGGCCATGTCCTCGACGAGCGCCTCGACCTGCCACAGCGCGAGCCGGTCGGACGTGTGCCCGAGAGCACGCGTGACCGTGATGACGGTGTTCAGGTCGAGCCCGTGATCCCGCATGAGCGAGGCGGCGCGGTCCACGGCGTCGGCGTCACTGTCGGAGAAGTACTGGTCGTCCGGGTCGGCGTGCGGCAGCCCGAGGGTCGACCAGAAGGTGGAGACGAAGTCCAGGCCGATCCCGGCGCGCTGTGCGAGCTCACGAGCGCTGTGCGTCCGCCCGCCACCGAGCAGAGCGGACTCGAGCTCCTCGACGGTCGTGGTGAGCGCCGGGTGGGGCGCGGCGGGTACGTCGTCGTCAGGGTCGGGCACGGGTCGAGGGTAGTTCACCCAGCCGTGCGCAGGTGACGTACGTCACCGGCGAGCACCCGTACGGGCTCACCCTGCGGGGGGCGCACGACGAGCGCGCCGTCGTCGTCCAGGCGCTCGGCGATCCCCGCCAGGCCCGTCCCGCCCGGCAGGTCCACCGCGACCCGGGTGCCGAGCGTCGAGGTCACCGACGCGACCTCGTCGGCCAGCCCGGAGTCCCGCACCGACCCGCCGGAGGCGTCCCATCGCGTCTGGAGCACCTCGAGCGCCTCGACGAGACCGACGAGCATCGCGAGCCGGTCGACATGGCGTGCACCCGCGGTCGCGAGCGAGCCCGCCGATTCCACGGGCAGCTCCTCGGGCGTCTGCAGGACGTTCAGCCCGACACCCACGACCGCCGCGGTCGCGCCGTCCGCGAGGGGCACGAGCTCGGTGAGGATGCCGCCGACCTTGCGGTACGGCCCCCAGCCGTCGAGCGGCGCGGCCGGCACGAGCACGTCGTTGGGCCACTTGAGCGAGGCCGCGACCCCAGCGGTCGCGCGCACCGCCGTCACCGCGCCCAGGCCGGCCAGCAGCGGCAGCCACCCGTAGAGCCCGGGCGGCATGGCCAGCCGCACGGCGAACGAGCACGTCACCGCCGTACCCGGCGGCGTCTGCCAGGACCGGTCCCGACGCCCGCGGCCCGAGTCCTGGTGATCTGCCACGAGCAGGCTGCGGTCGGGCCACGACGCCGGGTCGGCGCGCAGGTCCCGCACGACGTCGACGTTCGTCGACCCGGTGCGCGGCACGACCTGCACACGCGTCAACGGGCCTGCGGGCTGCTCGAGCAGGCTGCGGACCTCGTCGGGATCCAGCGCCGGCCGACTCTGCGGGGTCATGCCCCCATCCTGGCCCCATCGGGCCGCGCCGACTCTTGTGGGATGCCGACGACGCCATGCGCGCAAACCCGTCCGTGGCGCGCACGCGCCTGGAGCCTGTCGACAACTAGCCTCGGTGGGGTGACCCAGACGCAAGCCGCCCAGGACGCGACCCAGCAGCCGCCACGGACCACCGCGGGCAAGCTCGCGGACCTTGCCGGACGCCGCGCCGCCCAGGACGCCGCCGAGGCGGCGGCCGTGGACAAGCAGCACGCACGAGGCAAGAAGACCGCCCGCGAGCGCATCGACCAGCTGCTCGACCCCGGCTCGTTCACCGAGATCGACGCGTTCGTGCGGCACCGCTCGACGAACTTCGGGCTCGACGCCCGGCGCGTGCCGGGGGACGGCGTGGTCGTCGGCCACGGCACCGTCGACGGACGTCCCGTCGCGGTCTACTCCCAGGACTTCACGGTCTTCGGCGGGAGCCTGGGCGAGGTGCACGGCCAGAAGATCACCAAGGTCATGGATCTCGCGCTGCGCACCGGCGTCCCGTTGATCGGCATCAGCGACGGGGGTGGCGCGCGCATCCAGGAGGGTGTCGCCGCACTGACGCAGTTCGCGGAGATCTTCCGGCGCAACGTCGCCGCCTCGGGTGTGATCCCGCAGATCAGCCTGATCCTCGGCCCGTCCGCGGGCGGCGCGGTGTACTCCCCCGCACTGACCGACTTCATCGTCATGGCCGACGGCACCTCGAACATGTTCATCACCGGGCCGGACGTCATCCGTGCGGTGACCGGTGAGGACGTGGGCTTCGAGGAGCTCGGCGGCGCGACGACGCACAACACGCGCTCGGGAGTCGCGCACTACCTCGCCTCCGACGAGGACGACGCGATCGACTGGGTGCGTTCGCTGCTCGGGTACCTGCCGCAGAACAACCTCACGGACCCGCCGCTGTACCCGCACGAGAGCGACCTGACCCCCGGCGAGGCCGACCTCGCGCTCGACACGCTCGTGCCGGACTCGGACAACCAGCCGTACGACATGCGCACGGTCGTCGAGGCGGTCCTCGACGACGGCGAGCTGCTCGAGGTGCAGCCGCTGTACGCGCGCAACGTGCTCGTCGGCTTCGGTCACGTCGAGGGGCACCCCGTGGGGATCGTCGCGAACCAGCCGCAGCAGATGGCCGGCACCCTCGACATCAACGCGTCCGAGAAGGCCGCACGGTTCGTGCGCACGTGCGACGCGTTCAACATCCCCGTGCTGACGTTCGTCGACGTGCCCGGCTTCCTGCCGGGCACCGACCAGGAGTGGAACGGCATCATCCGCCGCGGCGCGAAGCTGATCTTCGCGTACGCCGAGGCGACGGTTCCGCTGGTCACGGTCATCACCCGCAAGGCGTACGGCGGCGCGTACATCGTCATGGGCTCCAAGCAGCTCGGCGCCGACGTGAACCTCGCCTGGCCGACGGCGCAGATCGCGGTCATGGGCGCCGGCGGAGCGGTGAACATCCTGCAGCGCGGCGCGCTGAAGAAGGTGGCCGACGCCGGCGGCGACGTCGAGGCCGAGCGCAGGCGGTTGACCGCCGAGTACGAGGACGCGATCGTCAACCCGTGGGACGCGGCCGACCGCGGGTACGTGGACGCCGTGATCGAGCCGTCGCAGACGCGCGCGGAGATCACCAAGGCCCTGCGACTGCTGCGCACGAAGCGCGCGAGCCTGCCGCCCAAGAAGCACGGCAACATCCCGCTGTAGAGAAGGACCCCTGATGACGGACGAGGACCAGCACGAGCACGACGACCACGAGCACGACTCGGCGTCGCACGGGCCGACCCCGCTGACCGGCGTGGACCCGGCGCCCGTGCACGCCGCGGTCGAGTCGCTCGCCGCTGCGCTGCACGAGTACGTCGACACCGCGATCGGCGTGCGCGCCGAGTTCGGCTCGGCGGAGGCCGACGAGGACCCGCGGATCCTCGCGCTCGAGGCGCAGGTGGGCACGCTCAACGCCGCCCTCTACGACGCCATCCACGAGCATCTCGGCATGCACAGCGACCTGACGGGCATGACCTGGCAGGACGACGACGTCGAGGACGAGGACACGCTCGGGGAGCAGGAGGAGAGCGACGCGTTCCACGTGGGGCTCGTCGTGGAGCGCACGCCCGCCGCGGGTGACCGCACGCTCGACTCGGCGCTCGACGTGGTCGAGGCCGGCGCCGCCCAGATCACGCAGTCGCTCGTCGAGGCGGGCTTCTCGGTGGTCGAGTGGGGCGTCGCACGCGGCGCGCACGTGATCCTGGGCGACGAGGACGACGAGTGAGCGACGACGCCGCCCAGCTGCACGTCGTGCGGGGCACGCCCGACGACGTCGAGCTGGCCGCGCTCGTCGCCGGGCTGATGGCCGCGTCGGCGGCACCGGCCGGCTCGCCGACGAGCTCGTCGTCGGCGTGGTCCGACCGGCGCCGCCTGCTGCGCCCCGCGCCTGGCCCCCCTCCGGGCCCGGACGCGTGGCGGTGGAGCCTGCACGGCTGACCGTGGTGCGGCGCCCCCTGCGCGCCGCACCTCGATCCCCGCCCCCACTGACAAGACGTCCGGGCAGCCGGATCGGTTGTGTCACGTCGGCGGGTTTGTCCGCGCGGGCGGCTCGATGCCGTTGGCTACTGACGAGTAGGGTCGAGCGCATGCGTGAACCCACGGCCGTCGATGCCGTTGCCGAGAAGTACGTCACCACCCTCGCCGCCCTCGACCCGCTCGCCGCGACCGAGATGGGTCTGGCCGGCCACGACCACGAGATGACCGACCTGTCCCCGGAGGGCCACGACGAGCGTGACGCCACCACCCGCGCGACGCTGCGCGAGCTGGACGCGATCGAGCCCGCGGACGACGTCGACCGCATCACGCTCGCCGCGATGCGCGAGCGGCTCGGGCTGCACGTCGAGCTGCACGAGGCCGGCGAGCACCTGCGGGACCTGAACAACATCGCCTCGCCCGTGCAGGCGCTGCGCGACGTGTTCGACCTCATGCCCACGGGCGACGTCGAGGCGTGGGAGAACATCGCCGCGCGCCTCGACGCGCTGCCGAAGGCAGTCGACGGCTACATCGAGTCGCTGCGCGCCGGTGCCGCGCGCGGCCTGGCACCCGCGGTCCGGCAGGTCGCCGAGGGCGCCAAGCAGGCCGACGAGCTCGCCGGCCCGGACTCGTTCTACGCCGAGTTCGTGCGCGGGCAGGCCGCCGCGGCGGCGCTCGACGACTCGTCCTCGTGCGCGCTCGTGCGCGCCGAGCTCGAGCGCGGTGCCGCGGGCGCGCGGGAGGCGTACGGACGGCTCGCGCAGTTCCTGCGCGACGAGCTCGCTCCGCAGGCCCCGCAGGAGGACGCCGCCGGCCGCGAGCGCTACGCGCTGCACTCGCGCGCGTTCCTCGGTGCCACGATCGACCTCGACGAGACCTACCAGTGGGGGCTCGAGGAGCTCGCCCGCGTCGTGGCCGAGCAGGAGGCCGTCGCCGCGCAGATCGCCGGACCCGGGGCGAGCGTCGAGCAGGCCGTCGCGGCGCTCGACGCCGAGCCGAGCCGGACGCTGACCGGGACCGACGAGCTGCGCCGCTGGATGCAGGAGACGTCCGACGCCGCGATCGCCGCGCTCGACGGCACGCACTTCGACATCCCGACGCCGCTGCACACGCTCGAGTGCCGCATCGCGCCCACCCAGAGCGGCGGCATCTACTACACCGGGCCCTCGGACGACTTCACGCGGCCCGGCCGCATGTGGTGGTCCGTGCCGCAGGACGTCTCGACGTTCAACACGTGGCGCGAGAAGACGACCGTCTACCACGAGGGCGTGCCGGGCCATCACCTGCAGGTGGGCGCCGCGGTCTACAACCGCGCCGAGCTCAACACCTGGCGCCGCCTGGCGTGCTGGATCTCGGGCCACGGCGAGGGCTGGGCGCTGTACGCCGAGCGCCTGATGGCCGACCTCGGCTTCCTGGACGACCCGGGCGACCGCCTCGGCATGCTCGACGGGCAGCGCATGCGTGCCGCCCGCGTCGTGTTCGACCTGGGCGTGCACCTCGGCCTGCCCGCCCCGGAGCAGTGGGGCGGCGGCCGGTGGGACGCGGACAAGGCCTTCGCGTTCCTGCTCGCCAACGTCAACATGCCCGAGTCGTTCGTGCGCTTCGAGTGGATGCGGTACCTCGGCTGGCCGGGCCAGGCCCCGTCCTACAAGGTCGGCCAGCGACTGTGGGAGCAGACGCGCGACGCGGCCCGCGCGGCCCAGGGCGACGCGTTCGACCTGCGGGCGTTCCACGCCAAGGCCCTGAACCTGGGCTCGCTCCCGCTGGACGTGCTCAAGCTCGCGTTCTGAGCCGGTGACGACGAAGCCCGGCCCCCGCGGTGGAGGCCGGGCTTCGTCGATCCTGCGGTCGGCCGCTCAGAACAGCGTGTAGCCGTACTTGACCATCACGAGCCCGGCGAGCACCACGAGCACTGCGATCGTCACGAACCAGTCGTTGCCGTCCCGCACGAACCGCCGTCCCCACGGCCCGAGGCCGCCCGGCAGCGAGATGACCCGCTCGCGCAGGTTGATGCGGGTCAGACCCGCCCACACGAGCGTCGTGGTCACGGTGATGAGCAGGCACCAGGGGCACAGCGCGCCGATGGCGAAGTAGGCCATGCCGAACAGCCACCAGGCGAAGATCAGGCCGAGCGTGTAGATCACCTGGGCGATCCGCATGAACCAACGCGGGAAGACCACACCACCCAGCAGGGCGACGGCGACCGTCAGGACGACCGACTCGGCCGCGATGCCGAGGTAGGCGTTCGGGAACCCGAACAGGCTCGCCGCCCAGTGCTCGGCGACCTTGGTGCAGCTGATCACCTCGTTGAGGTCGCAGCTGGCCGTCGCCTTCGGGTCCCCGGCGAGGGTGAGGGCCTCGATCGACAGGACGAACGAGGCGATCAGCCCGAGGACGCCGGAGACCACCATCTCGATCGCGGTGCGGCGCCGCCAGGCAGGGTCGGGCGGGCCGAGCAGGTCAGGGTCGTCGTCGAGCTCGACGTCGTCGACCTCGAGCTCGTCGTCCATCTCGGCGACGGGGTTGCGCTTGCTCACGTGCCCTCCCTGAGGCATCGGCTGCACTGCCAGACCGCACCCGCACACGCAGACCGGTGCACGAGCTCCGGTACACGCACGACGCGCGACGCCATTGTGACCCAGGTTGCTGTCAGGCGAGCACGACGATCGTCCCCTTGTGCGCCCCCTCGCACCGCAGGCGCCGCACCGCGCGAGCGCGGGTGACGTGCGCCGAACGCGGCTCCCGCCCAGCAGCGTTCGGGCCCGATCGGGCGCGCTCGGCGACGTGCGGCGGGTGCGGGCGGGTGGGCGGTTACGCTCGCGAGCGTGACTCGCCTGCTGCTCGCCTCCGCCTCTCCCGCCCGACGAGCCACCTTGCGGGCCGCGGGGATCGAGCCCCTCGTCGCGACGTCGTCGGTCGACGAGGACGCGACGCTGGCCGACGCGCGTCGGCGCTTCGCCCAGGACGGCGTGCTCGACCCGGCGGACGCCGTGCTCGTGCTCGCCCAGGCCAAGGCGCACGACGTCGCCGCGCACCTGCCCGACGAGCTCGCGGACGCCGACGACCTCGTCGTCCTGGGGTGCGACTCGATGCTCGAGCTGGACGGACACGTGCTCGGCAAGCCTCGTGACGCCGCCGACGCGACGTCGCGGTGGCGGACCATGCGCGGGCGGGCAGGCACGCTGCACACCGGCCACTGGCTGGTGGACCTGCGCGAGCCCGACGAGGACGCCCCCGCCCCGGCCGCCGGGACCCTCGGCGCCGGTCGCGGCGCGGTGCTGGGCGCGACGTCGTCGACCGTCGTGCACTTCGCGGACGTCACCGACGACGAGATCGTGGCGTACGTCGCCACCCGCGAGCCGCTCGCCGTGGCCGGCGCGTTCACGATCGACGGGCTCGGCGGTCCGTTCGTCGAGCGCATCGAGGGTGACCACCACGGCGTCGTCGGGCTGTCCCTGCCGCTGCTGCGCGAGCTCCTGGCCCAGATCCAGCTCCCGATCCACACGCTCTGGACCTCCTGACCCCGTCCCCGCTCCGGCTCACCGGGACCATGACCGGAGCATCTCCTGGGTCACGCGGGGCCAAGCAACCGACCCCGTCCCCGCTCCGGCTCACCGGGACCGTGACCGGAGCATCCGCTGGGTCGCGGGGGTGGGGTCAGCGGGGTCGCGCGTGGCGAGGGCGGGGGCGGGATGGTTGTGCGGATCGTGCAGCGGCGTCGCAGGCGGGACCAGCCGCTGCTCGGGTCATCGTCGGGTTCCTACAAACCTCGACCGGCGGCGGTGGGGCGGTTCGCCAATCTTGTCCCGCAGGCGGCGACGGCGCGGGCCCGGCGTGCGCCGGGGCGTTACGGTGAGCCGTGCCCTCCAGCCTGCCTCCCTCCGGTCTGCGCAAGGTCCTCATCGCCAACCGCGGCGAGATCGCCGTCCGCATCGCCCGGGCCTGCCGCGACGCGGGTGTCGCGTCCGTGGCCGTGTACGCCGACCAGGACCGTACGGCGCTGCACGTGACGCTCGCCGACGACGCCTACGCGCTCGACGGGACGCGCGCGGCGGACACCTACCTGTCGATCGACAAGCTCCTCGACGTCGCGGCGCGCTCCGGTGCGGACTCGGTGCACCCCGGCTACGGCTTCCTCGCGGAGAACGCGGACTTCGCGCGTGCGGTGATCGCCGCTGGCCTGACGTGGATCGGCCCGTCCCCGGACGCCATCGAGGCGCTCGGGGACAAGGTGAGCGCCCGGCACATCGCGCAGCGCGCCGGCGCGCCCCTCGTGGCCGGGACGCCTGACCCGGTGTCGGGGGCCGAGCAGATCCACGAGTTCGTCGCCGAGCACGGCCTGCCGGTCGCGATCAAGGCCGCCTTCGGCGGCGGCGGGCGCGGGCTCAAGGTCGCGCGCACGGTGGACGAGATCGACGAGATGTACGAGTCGGCGGTCCGCGAGGCCGTCGCAGCGTTCGGCCGTGGTGAGTGCTTCGTCGAGCGGTACCTGGACAAGCCGCGCCACGTCGAGACCCAGTGCCTCGCGGACGCGTACGGCACGGTCGTCGTCGTCAGCACCCGCGACTGCTCGCTGCAGCGCCGGCACCAGAAGCTCGTCGAGGAGGCGCCCGCGCCGTTCCTGAACGACGCCCAGCGCACGCAGCTCGTCGAGGCCAGCAAGGCGATCCTGCGGGAGGCCGGGTACCAGGGCGCGGGCACGTGCGAGTTCCTCGTCGGCGCGGACGGCACGGTCTCGTTCCTCGAGGTGAACACCCGCCTGCAGGTCGAGCACCCGGTGACCGAGGAGATCTCGGGCATCGACCTGGTGCGCGAGCAGCTGCGGATCGCCGCGGGCGAGCCGCTCGGCTACGACGAGGTCGTCACGCGCGGGCACTCGATCGAGTTCCGCATCAACGGCGAGGACCCCGCGGCGAACTTCCTGCCGGCGCCCGGTCGCATCACGACGCTGCGCTTCCCGAGCGGCCCGGGCGTGCGCGTCGACTCCGGGGTGGTCGAGGGCGACACGGTTTCCGGCGCGTTCGACTCGATGATCGCCAAGCTCGTCGTGACCGGCGCGGACCGGCAGCAGGTGATCGCGCGCGCCCGGCGTGCGCTGGCCGAGCTCGAGGTCGTCGGCATCCCCACGGTCGTGCCGTTCCACCGTGCGGTGCTCGAGGACGAGGCCTTCGCCCCCGCCGACGCCGCGACACCGTTCTCGGTGCACACGCGATGGATCGAGACGCAGTTCGCCGACACGCTCGCGACGCTCGGCAAGGCGCCCGCGGCGACGGTCGAGGACGCGCCGCAGACCCCCGAGCTCGAGCGCGTCGTCGTCGAGGTCGGCGGCAAGCGCCTCGAGGTCGTGCTGCCCGCGGCGCTCGCCCTCGGCCGAGCCGGAGCGCGTGCGGGCGCTGCACCGCGCCGCGCCGCGCGCCGCAGCGTCAGCCCCAAGGCGTCGACGAGCGGGACGACGCTGGCCTCCCCGATGCAGGGCACGATCGTCAAGGTCGCGGTCGCCGACGGCACGACCGTCGCCGAGGGCGACCTCGTCGTCGTCCTCGAGGCCATGAAGATGGAGCAGCCGCTCGTCGCGCACCGCGCGGGCACGGTGACGGGGCTCGCCGCGGGCGTGGGCGCGAGCGTGAGCGCCGGTACCGCGATCTGCGAGATCGTCGACTGACCGGACGGACGGCCAGCCCCCGATGACCGAGCCGCCGCGCCACGCACCGGCGCCTGGTGACGGCTGGGTGGAGTGTGCGTGCGGCGCGCGCCACTGGGGGCTGCACGGCGCCGCCGGGCTGCTGCTGGCCCGCCGTGCGCCCGGCGACGACGGCGCGCCGCACGGCCCCGCCACGCACGTGCTCCTGCAGCACCGGGCGCCGTGGAGCCACCACGGGGGCACGTGGGGCGTCCCCGGCGGTGCACGCCAGCCCGACGAGGACGCGACCGCCGCGGCGCTGCGTGAGGCGGCGGAGGAGGCCGGGGTGCCGGCGGATGCGGTGCGACCGTTCGCGACGCGCGTGCTGAGCCACCCGGACTGGTCGTACACGACCGTCCTGGCCGACGAGGTCCACGCGTTCGACGCGCGCCCGACGGACGCCGAGTCGCTCGCGATCGTCTGGGTCCCGGTGGCGCAGGTGGCGGCCCTCGACCTGCTGCCGGCGTTCGCGCAGGCGTGGCCGAGCCTGCACACCGCCCTCGACGAGCCCTCGGCCTGACGCCCTCGCGCAGGTCCGGGGCACGAGCTCCGGCCGGGTGACGTGGACCACAGCACACAGCGCGGTCACCCCCTCCCGCCCGCCCCGGCGAGGGAGTAGCGTCGCCCGGCGAGTGAGGTGAGCCTTGCCTCACTCACCGAGCCGGATGACCGGTGCGGACGGCACTGACGAACGGTCCACCATGGTCGCCAACTTCCTCATCGGCTTGCGCGAAGGCCTCGAGGCCGCGCTCGTCGTGAGCATCCTGGTCGCGTACCTCGTCACGACCCGTCGGCGTGACCTCCTGCCCGCTCTGTGGTCCGGCGTCGCGGTCGCGGTGGGTGTCTCGCTCGCGTTCGGTGCGGTGCTGACGTTCGGCCCGAGAGGGCTGTCGTTCGAGGCCCAGGAGGCGATCGGCGGGTCGCTGTCGATCGTCGCCGTCGGGCTCATCACCTGGATGATCTTCTGGATGGCCGCCACGGCCCGCCACCTCAAGGCCGACCTGCAGCACAGGCTCGACGACGCGGTGGCGGCCGGCCGCGGGGCGGTCGTCGTGATGGCACTGCTCGCCGTGGGCCGCGAAGGGCTGGAGACCGCGCTGTTCCTCTGGGCCGGGGCCAAGGCGACCTCGTCGGGCACCGCGGGGCCGCTGGTGGGCGCCGCGGTCGGCATCGCCGTGGCGGTCGGGATCGCGTGGCTCATGTACCTCGGCGCCGTGCGGCTCGACCTGCGCCGGTTCTTCGCGTGGACCGGTCTGTTCCTCGTCCTCGTCGCGGCGGGGGTGCTCTCGTACGGCGTGCACGACCTGCAGGAGGCCGCGATCCTGCCGGGCCTCGACCGTCTGGCGTTCGACGTCTCGGCAGCGGTCCCGCCCTCGTCCTGGTACGGGACGCTGCTCAAGGGCGTCCTCAACCTCACCCCGGCGACCACGTGGCTGCAGCTCGTCGCCTGGACCTGCTACCTCGCCGTCGTCGTGACGCTGTTCGTCCGCACCACCTGGGGCCACCGGCCCGCACCCGCGACCCCGCCCGCCGCGTCGTCGACGGCGCGCGCGTCCGTCTGACGCACCGCACCCCGAACCCCGAGGAGACGCATGTCCCGCACCACCGTCGGCCTGCTCGCGCTCACGGCCGTGGTCCTGCCGCTGGTCGCCGCGTGCGTCGACAACGACCCCGCAGCGAGCACGTCGGCGGGTGCGATCACGGTGAGCAGCACGGCCGACGAGTGCACGATCTCGTCGGCGACAGCCGAGTCCGGGACGCTGACGTTCGAGGTCACGAACGACGGCACGGACGTCACGGAGTTCTACCTGCTCGGCCACGACGGGCTGCGGGTGATCTCCGAGGTCGAGAACATCGGCCCCGGCATCACGCGCGACCTCGTCGTCCAGGTCCGGCCCGGTGAGTACGTCACGGCGTGCAAGCCCGGCATGGTCGGCGACGGCATCCGCGCCCCGTTCACGGTGACGGACTCCGGTGCGCAGGTCGGCCCGACGGGCGACGTCGCCGATCAGCTCACGGCCGCGCAGACGCAGTACGTCGCGTACGTCAAGGACCAGGTGGGTGCCCTGATCGCCGGCACACGCCAGTTCGCGGACGCCTACGCGGCCGGCGACGACGAGCAGGCGCGCACGCTCTACGCGGCCACGCGCGTGCACTGGGAGCGGGTCGAGCCCGTCGCGGAGTCCTTCGGCGACCTCGACCCGCTGACCGACGCGCGTGAGGCCGACCTCGAGGACGGCCAGACGTGGAGCGGGTGGCACTACGTCGAGAAGGACCTGTGGCCCCCGGCGCCGGCCGACAACGGCGGCGAGGAGTACGTGCCGCTCACGCCCGCCGAGCGCACGAAGGCCGCCGACGACCTCGTCGGCTGGACGCAGGACCTCGTCGACCAGGTCGACGACCCGGCCTTCACGTTCGAGGCGTTCCAGATCGCCAACGGCGCCAAGGAGCTGCTCGACGAGGTCGCCACCGGCAAGGTCACGGGCGAGGAGGAGATCTGGTCGCACACCGACCTGTGGGACTTCCAGGCGAACGTCGACGGGGCGCGCGTGGCGTACGAGGTGCTCGCGGACGTCGTCGAGGACAGGGACCCCGACCTCGCCGCGACCCTGCTCGAGCGGTTCACCGCGCTCGACGCGCTGCTCGCCACGCACGGCTCGGTCGAGACCGGCTTCACGTCCTACGACGAGCTGAGCGAGCGGGAGGTCAAGGAGCTCTCGGCGGCGGTCGACGCGCTGTCGGAGCCGCTGTCCGAGCTCACGGCCGTCGTCACCGGAGCCTGACGTGACCGAGCAGCCCGCGACGACCGAGGCGGCCGGCCCCGAGCGGCCGGGCTCCGTGCAGCCGGGGTCCGTGCAGCCGGGGTCCGAGCAGCAGGGCCCCGTGCAGCGCGGCCTGTCGCGCCGCGCGCTGCTCGGTGGTGGGCTGCTCGGCGCCGCCGCCGGCGCGGCCGGTCTCGCGGTCGGCCGCGCCACGGCGCACGGGGCCGCCGACTCGAGGGCCACGTCCGGGACGTTCGCGTTCACGGGCGAGCACCAGGCGGGCATCGTCACGCCCGCGCAGGACCGGCTGTACGTCGCGGCGTTCGACATCACGACGAAGGACCGCGACGACCTCGTCGCGTTGCTGCAGCGCTGGACGACGATCGCGGCCCGGCTCACCCAGGGTCTCTCGGCCGGGCCTTTCGGACCGGCGTCGGGCCCGTACGACGCGCCGCCCGACGACACGGGCGAGGCGGCTGACCTGCCCGCTGCGGGCCTGACGATCACGTTCGGCTTCGGTCGCTCGCTGTTCGTGGCGCCTGACGGCACCGACCGGTTCGGGTTGGCGGACCGCCTGCCCGACGCGCTCGTCGAGCTGCCCCACTTCCCGGCGGACGCGCTGGACCCGGCGCGCTGCGACGGCGACCTCGTGGTGCAGGCGTGCGCGGACGACCCGCAGGTCGCGGTGCATGCGATCCGCAACCTGTCGCGTGCCGCGTTCGGCGCCGCGACCATCCGCTGGACCCAGCTCGGTTACGGCCGCACGTCGTCGACGTCGACCACGCAGCGCACGCCGCGCAACCTGTTCGGCTTCAAGGACGGCACGGCGAACCTCAAGGCCGAGGACCCCGCGCACGTCGACGAGCACGTCTGGGTGGCGGCGTCGGCGGCCGCCGCGGACAGCCACGACTCGGCCTGGCTCACGGGCGGCACGTACCTCGTCGCGCGGCGCATCCGCATGACGATCGAGACCTGGGACCGCACGTCGCTGCGCGAGCAGGAGGCGCTCGTCGGCCGGACCAAGGCGCAGGGCGCGCCGTTGTCGGGTGGTACGGAGCTCACGGAACCCGACTTCGCGGCGACGGGCCGCGACGGTCAGCCGCTCGTCGCGCTCGACAGCCACGTGCGCCTGGCGCACCCCGCCCAGAACGGCGGCGTGCGGATGCTGCGCCGCGGCTACACCTTCACCGACGGCAACGACGCGCTCGGCCGCCTCGACGCGGGGCTGTTCTTCATCGCGTTCGTGACGGACCCGCGCACGCACTACATCCCGATGCAGACCACGCTCTCGCGCGACGACGGTCTCATGGAGTACCTGCAGCACACCGGTTCGGGCCTGTTCGCCGTCCCGCCGGGCGTGCCGGACGGAGCGCTCGTGGTCGGGTCGGACGGCACGCCGATCACGACGAGCAGCAGCCCGTTCGTCGGCCAGGCACTGTTCGCCTGACGCACGCGGACGAGCCGGCGGCGCCGCGGGCGGTCAGGGACGCGACGAGGCCTGCACGCCCCGTCAGGACGCGAGCAGCGCCGCCACGTCCTGCGGGTAGGGGAAGGTGCCGGGTTCGTAGGCGCACAGCGGGTCGGCCGCGAACGCGTCGCCCGTCGAGGCGTAGGCCCGCGAGCGCGAGCCCCCGCAGATCCGCCCGAACTCGCAGGTCCCGCACCGCCCGGTCAGGCGCGCCGTGTCGCGCAACGCGGTGAACAGCGGCGACGAGCGGTAGATCTCCGTCAGCGGCTGCTCGCGCACGTCACCGGCCGAGACCGGCAGGAAGCCCGAGGGGTGCACCGTGCCGACGTGCGAGACGAACACGAATCCGTAGCCGGCGTTCACGTTGAGCGGGGGCCGTCGCCTGCGGTCGCCCTCCCCCCACCCGAACGCGGCGGTGCGCTCCGTGAGCTCGGCGTACAGGTCACCGAGGCCGAGCACGGCCACGTGGTCGGCGCCGCGCTCGGCGAGCACGGCGCGCTGCAGCGCGACGCGGCGGAAGTGGTGGCCCTCGGTGGTCTTGACCGGGACGTGCGGGCCGAGGTCGTACAGGTAGTTCATGACGTCCTCGGCCTGCTGCGCGCTCAGTGGGCCGAGGTCCACGCCGCGGCCCATCGGCACGAGCATGAACGCGCTCCACGTCATGGCGCCCTGCTCGCGCACCAGCGCGGCCAGGTCCGGTAGCTCGTGCACGGTGCGGCTCGACATCGTCGAGTTGACCTGCACCTTCATCCCGAGCTCGCGAGCGGTCGCCCAGGCCGCGACCGTCCGGTCGAACGTCCCCGGGATACGACGGAAGCCGTCGTGCACGGCGGCGCTCGCGCCGTCGAGCGACAACGACATGGCCGTGACCCCCGCGTCCCGCAGCGCGCCGAGCGCGGCCCGGTCGAGCTTGTCCGTCCCCGAGGGCGAGACCGCGACCGCGAGGCCGAGCGCGCGACCCCGGCGCACGAGCTCGGTGAGGTCCGCACGCTCGAAGCAGTCGCCACCGGTGATGACGAAGATCGGCGAGGGCCGACCGAACGAGGCGACCTGCGCCATGAGCGCGGTCGCCTCGTCGGTGTCGAGCTCACGCGGGTGCCGCCGCGGCGCGGCCTCCGCACGGCAGTGCACGCACGCGAGCGCGCACGCCCTCGTCGCCTCCCAGATGACCAGCAGGGGCCGGTCGGCGGGGTCGTGGCGGACGGAACGGACGACGGGCCCGTGGGGTCGCATGCAGGGCATGCAACACCCGCCGACCCCCACGCGGCCGGGACGTGCGTCCCGGCAGCCGGCGGCGCGTAGCCTTCCGGCGTGACGACCAGCAACGACGACACCCCGATCACGACGAGGCCGCCGGACGACGGGACTCCCACGCGCGTGTGGCTGCTCGCGGCGCTCGTCGCGGCGACGCTCGAGCTCGTCCGCGCGAGCGGTCCGCTGCTCGACCACGCCTTCGCCTCGGGCGTCGTGGTCGCGGGCGTCACGGCGGTCGTCGCGTACGGCGCCGCGGGCGCCGTGGTGGCCCTGCTCCTGGCCGCGACCCGCGCCAGCGGTGGCCTGCCGACAGGGCGCACCGTGGTCGTCGGCGCCGTCGTGCTCGCCGCCGGGCGCCTCGTGCTGCAGGGCCTCGAGGGCGACGCCCGCTACTGGCTGGGCCTGGCGACGCTCGCCTGGGCGTGCGGCCTGCTCGTCCTGGCGGTGACCTTTGTCGCCGGGCGCGTCCACGGCGCACGCCAGGCGGCGCTCGGCCTCGTGCTGGGGTTCGCGCTGTCCGTCGGGCTGCAGGTGCTCCTGGGCACCTGGGACGCGGTGTGGCGCACGTCGTGGGTCGGGTGGGCGGTCGCCGCGGTCGTGGCGCTCGCGCCGCTCGCCGCCTACCGCGTCGCACGTCCCGGGACGGGGGCGGGTGAGCCGGCGACCGCACGCCCGCGCCGCGGGTCGGCCGCCGGTCTGGTGCTCGCACTGGCCGCGATGGTGGGGGCCAACCCCGCGTTCGTCGCGTCGCAGTCGGGCCTCGCGCTGGGCTGGGCGGGGCTCGCGCTCGTGCTGGCGTGCGCGGTCGGCGGCTGGCTGCTGCTGCGTCCGGACCGCTGGCCGGCGACGGTGCGTGTCGGCGCTGCGGTGCTGCTGGTCGTCGCCGTGACGCTCGCGACGAGCGCGACCGGCTGGGCCGCGCTCGTCGGTGTCGTCGTGCTCGACGTCGTCGTCGGCATCGTGGCGGTCGGGATGCTGTCGGTGCGGCGCCCGGCACCCCGCGGGACGTGGCGTGCCGCGGGGGCCGCGGCGCTCGCCGGGCTCGGCGTGATCCTGCCGATCCTCGTGTACATGATCGACTACGACGTGCCGCTGCCGGTCGACAACGCGCTCGTCCCGGTGGTGGCTGCGCTCGTCGTCGCGCTCACCGGTCTGCACCACCGCACACCGGGGACCTCACCTGCGGCGGGCGCCACGGCCGACGAGCGCCAGCCCGCACGCGTGCGCTCGGCACGCCTGCTGCTGGTGCCTGCCGCAGCGCTCGGCCTCGTCGGGCTCGCGCCGTCGACGACGAGCACGCACGGCGACGACGTCGCGGCGCGCACCGGGGGCGACGGGCTCACGGTCGTGAGTTGGAACCTGCACTACGGCGTCTCGCCCGTCGGCGGCGTCGAGCTCGAGTCCGTGGCGCGCACGATCGAGGCAGCCGACCCGGACGTCGTGCTGCTGCAGGAGGTGGCCCGCGGCTGGGTGCTCGGCGGTGGGACGGACATGGCGACGTGGCTCGCGCACCGGCTCGAGATGACGGTCGAGTTCGCCCCGGCGGCGGACCGCCAGTTCGGCAACGCGATCCTGTCCCGCGCGCAGCTGACGGACGTGGCGGTCCACGCCCTGCCGTACGGCGCAGGGCCGCAGGAGCGCTCGGCGGCGTCCGCGACGGTCACGACCGCGGCGGGCACGGCGGTGCGCGTGACCACCGTGCACCTGCAGCACCGCGAGGAGAACACCCCGACGCGCCTGGAGCATCTGACCGAGCTGGTCGAGGCGGAGCCGGTGACGGGACCGTCCGTGATCGGCGGCGACCTCAACGCCGAGCCGGGCTGGCCGGAGCTCGTCCTGCTCGAGGACGCCGGCTGGGTGAGCGCTCAGGACACGGCGGGCGACCCGGACGCCGACACCTTCCCGTCGGTGGCTCCGCAGCAGCGCATCGACTGGGTGCTCGGGCAGGACGTGACCTTCACGCACGCGGCGGTGATCGACACGACCGCCTCGGACCACCTGCCGCTCGTCGTGCGCCTGACGGTGCCCTGACGCCGGGCGGCCGTGGGCCCGCTCAGTCGGCCGCGCGGTGGTGCAGCGTGCGCGCGACCTCGGCGAGCGACCCGGACAACGACGGGTAGACCGTGATGACGTCGGCGATCTGGTCCACCGAGAGGCGGTGCGTGATCGCCAGCGCGAGCGGGAACACCGATTCCGACGCGCGCGGCCCGACGAGCACCGCCCCCAGCACGGTGCCCGCGCCCGGGCTCGCGAAGATCTTGACGAAGCCCTCACGCACGCCCAGCATCTTGGCGCGCGGGTTGCGGGTGATCGGCAGCGTGCTGACCTCGTACGCCAGGCCCTCGTCGACGAGCCGCTTCTCGGAGTACCCGACGGTCGCGATCTCGGGCGCCGTGAAGATGTTGGCGGCGACCGCTCGCAACGACAGCGGCGTGACGGCGTCCCCCAGCGCGTGGGACATCGCGATGCGGCCCTGCGTGGCGGCCACCGACGCGAGCGGCAGCACGCCCGTGACGTCCCCCGCCGCGTAGACGCCGCGGGCGCTGGTGCGCG
Organism: Actinomycetes bacterium; assembly: GCA_023432565.1. Classification (GTDB taxonomy): domain Bacteria; phylum Actinomycetota; class Actinomycetes; order Actinomycetales; family Cellulomonadaceae; genus Cellulomonas. Next base: position 24,148 of record JAEYUL010000068.1, read on the forward strand.
AGACCTTGTCGACCTCGATGTGACCGCTCGGCGTGAGGCGCACGCCGGCTTCCTCGAGGCCCAGGCCGTCGGTCGTCGGGACCGAGCCCACCGCGAAGAGCACGTGCGAGCCCTCGACCTCGCGCCCGTCGGCGAGCGTCACCACCACGCCGTCGGCGGTGCGTCGCGCGCCCGCAGCACGCGAGCGCGACAGCACGGTCATGCCTCGGCTGGTGAACACCTCCTCGATGAGCTCGGCTGCGTCCGGGTCCTCGCCGGGCAGGACGTGCTCGCGGGAGGAGATGAGCGTGACGTCCGCGCCGAGCGACGTGTACGCACCGGCGAACTCGGCGCCGGTCACCCCGGAGCCGACGACGACGAGCTTGTCGGGCAGCGCGGGCAGGTCGTAGAGCTGCGTCCAGGTCAGGATGCGCTCACCGTCCGGCCGCGCCTGCGGCAGCTCGCGCGGCCGGGCGCCCGTGGCGACGAGCACGACGTCGGCGTCGAGGGTGCGCTCGCCGGACCCGTCGCTCGGGCTGACGACGACGCGCTGCGGGCCGTCGAGACGACCGCGGCCGAGCACGACGTGCACGCCCTCCTTCTCCAGGCGCCCGCGGATGTCGGCGGACTGCGCCGCCGCGAGCGCCTTGACGCGGGTGTTCACCGCGGCCAGGTCGATGTGGTGGCGGTGGTCGGCGTCCAGCGCACCCCGGATGCCGAGCTCGGGCGCGCGGTCGGCGATCGTCATCCACTCGGCGGTCGCGATGAGCGTCTTGGACGGCACCACGTCGGTCAGGACGGCCGCCCCGCCGAGGCCCTGGGCCTCCACGATCGTGACGTCGGCACCGAGCCGACGCGCGACGAGCGCAGCCTCGTACCCGCCGGGTCCGCCGCCGACGACGACGACGCTGGTGTCGGGCAGGGCAGGCGTCCCGGGTGGTGTGCTCACGCACGCATTGTGCCGTCTGCCGAGCTGGGAGCTCTTGTCGGGCGCGACTACCCTGCGAGTCATGAGCCACGACCTGGACCTCGACGACCCCACGACCGACCCGTTCGAGGTGGCCCGCGCGGCCGCCGCGTACCTCGCCGACGCGACGGGGGTGGCCCGCCACGACGTGGCGCTGGTCCTCGGCTCGGGCTGGGGCGGCGCGGCGGACCTGCTGGGCGAGACCGTCGCGCAGGTCGCGAGCACGGACGTGCCGGGGTTCTCCGCCGCCGCGGTGCACGGGCACGTCGGCACGATCCGCTCGGTGCGGATCGGCGAGACGGGCAAGCACGCGCTCGTGCTCGGGTCGCGCACGCACCTGTACGAGGGCAAGGGTGTGCGACGCGTCGTGCACGGGATGCGCACCGCCGCGGCCACGGGTGCCTCGGTCGTGGTCCTGACCAACGGCTGCGGCGGCCTCAAGCCGGCGTGGGGCCCGGGCACACCGGTGCTCATCAGCGACCACATCAACCTCACGGCGACCTCGCCGCTCGAGGGCGCGACCTTCGTCGACCTCACGGACCTGTACTCGGCCCGGCTGCGCGGGCTCGCGCGCGAGGTCGACGCGTCGCTCGACGAGGGCGTCTACGTGCAGTTCCGCGGCCCGCACTACGAGACGCCGGCCGAGGTGCAGATGGCCGCGCGGATCGGCGGCGACCTGGTCGGCATGTCCACGACCCTCGAGGCCATCGCCGCGCGGCAGGCCGGGCTGGAGGTCCTGGGCATCTCGCTCGTGACGAACCTCGCCGCGGGGATCAGCGAGCAGCCGCTGTCCCACACCGAGGTGCTCGAGGCCGGCCAGGCCGCCGGACCGCGCATCAGCGCGCTGCTGGCGGACATCATCCGGCGCCTGTAGACGTCCGCGGGGGCCCCCGACCGGGACGTTCGGTTCGTGCACGCCCGTACTGGTCAGTACGTTGGGGTCCATGAGCCGCGACGAGCCGTGGGAGGACCTGCGCGCGCAGGTCGAGGCGTGGATCGACGACGACCCGGACCCGAGCACCGCCGACGAGCTGCGCGAGCTGGTGCGACTGGCCGACGAGGTGCCGCCGGGCCTCGAACCCGGCACGGCCCCCGACCCCGAGCAGGAGGCGGTGCTGCGCACAGCGAGGCTGGCGCGCGCCGAGCTCGCCGACCGGTTCAGCGGCCTGCTGCAGTTCGGCACCGCCGGGCTGCGCGGTGCGCTCGGAGGCGGCCCGCACCGGATGAACCGCGCGGTGGTGATCCGCGCCGCCTCGGGCCTGGCGGACTACCTGCTGGGTGAGCTCGACGGGCTGACCCCGGCCCCGCGCGTGGTCGTCGGCTACGACGCGCGCCACAACTCCCGGGCGTTCGCGCTCGACACGGCGTCGGTGCTCACGGCGGTCGGCATCGAGGTCCTGCTCCTGCCCCGCCCGCTGCCGACCCCCGTGCTCGCGTTCAGCGTGCTGCGGTTCGGCGCCGACGCGGGCGTCATGGTCACCGCGTCGCACAACCCGCCGCAGGACAACGGCTACAAGGTGTACCTCGGCGGGCGGGTCGTCACCGACGGGGGCCAGGGCGCGCAGATCGTGCCGCCCGCCGACGCGGCGATCGCGGCGGAGATCGCCCGCGTGCCGTCGGTCGCGTCCGTGCCGCGCGCGGACGCGGGCTGGACCGTGCTGGGCGAGGACGTCGTCGACGCCTACGTCGAGGCGACGCTCGCGCTCGCCGACCCGACGGTCCGCGCAGCCGCCGCCGACCTGAAGATCGTGCTCACGCCCCTGCACGGCGTGGGCGGCGAGGTCGCCGAGCGCGTGCTGCGCGAGGCCGGGTTCACCGACGTGCTCGTCGTCCCCGAGCAGCGCGACCCCGACCCGGACTTCCCGTCGGTCGCGTTCCCCAACCCCGAGGAGCCCGGCGCGATCGACCTGGCCCTCGGACTGGCCTCCGACGAGCACGCCGACCTCGTCCTCGCGCTCGACCCGGACGCCGACCGGTGCGCCGTGGCCGTGCAGGACCCGCGCTCGCGCGGCTACCGCGGCCCGGACACCGCCGAGGCCGACGGTTGGCGCATGCTGCACGGCGACGAGACGGGGGCTCTGCTCGGCCAGGTCGCGGCTGACCGGCTGCGCACGCGGGTCGACCCGGACGCGACGTTCGCGAGCTCGATCGTCTCCTCGCGCCAGCTGTCGCGGATCGCCGAGGCCGCCGGCGTCCGGCACGTGCAGACCCTCACGGGCTTCAAGTGGCTGTCGCGGGTCGACGGCCTCGCGTACGCCTACGAGGAGGCGCTCGGCTACTGCGTCGCGCCCGCGAACGTCCGCGACAAGGACGGGATCTCCGCGGCGCTGCTGGTCGCGGGACTGGCCGCTCGGCTCAAGGCGACCGGCAGCACGCTCGTCGACGCGCTGGACGACCTGGCACGCGCCCACGGCCTGTACCTGACGGGCCAGGTGTCCGCACGCTACGAGGACCTCGCGCAGATCCCCGCGACCGTGGGCCGGCTGCGCGAGCAGCCGCCGGCGACGCTCGGCGGCGCGGCCGTCACCGGCGTCGTGGACCTCGCGGCAGGCTCGGACGACGAACGCGGCGGCCTCCCGCCCACCGAGGGACTGCGGTTCGACGCCGCCGACGGCACGCGCGTCATCGTGCGGCCCTCCGGCACCGAGCCGAAGGTCAAGTGCTACCTCGAGGTCGTCGAGCCCGTGGCGCCCGACGCGGACGACGAGGCCGTGGGCGCGGCGCGTCGCCGGGCCGGGGCGCGGCTCGACGCGGTCGCCGTGGACATGCGCGACGCCCTGGGTATCGGCTGAGGTATCGGCCGACGCACTCCCTCGGCGCGGTCTGAGCACGGCCGGCACCCCGGGGGCGCCGGCCGTGCCACGTCAGTACCCGGCGTCGGCCTCGAGGCCCGCGAGCACCGCGGCCGTCCCGGACAGGCCGAGGCGCGTCGCACCCGCCTCGACCATCGCGATCGCGTCGTCGGCGGTGCGCACCCCGCCGGAGGCCTTGACGCCGAGCCTGCCGCCCACCGTCTGCGCCATGAGCCGCACCGCGTGCACGCTCGCGCCACCCGCGGGGTGGAAACCGGTCGACGTCTTGACGAAGTCCGCGCCCGCGGCCTCGGCCGCCTGGCACACGCGGACGATCTCGTCGTCGCTGAGCGCAGCCGACTCGATGATCACCTTGAGCACACGCGGAGCGGGGACGGCGGCGCGCACGGCCGCGATGTCGGCCTGCACGTCGTCGAACCGGCCCTCCTTGGCCGCACCCACGTCGATCACCATGTCGACCTCGTCGGCGCCGTCCGCCACGGACCGGGCGGCCTCGGCGGCCTTGATCTCGCTGTGGTGCTTGCCCGACGGGAAGCCGCACACCGTCGCGACCTTCAGACCCGGGACCGACGAGACGTCCACGGGCAGGAACGACGGCGAGATGCAGATCGAGAACGTGCCGAGCCGGCCGGCCTCCGCGACGAGCGCGTCGACGTCCGCCCGGGTCGCCTCGGGCTTGAGGAGCGTGTGGTCGACGAGCTGCGCGAGCGCGGCAGCGTCCAGCGGTTCGTGGGTCATGCGCGGTGCCTTCCTCCCCGGGCCGCGGCGTACGCGGGCCGGATCACGGTGTCGATCAGTGCGGCGCGCTCGTCGTGGTGGACGAACGCGTGGGCGGCCGCGGTCACGGCCACGTCTTCCAGGTCGTGCAAGGTCCAGCCCGCCTGCTCGACGAGCAGCGTGAGCTCGCGTCCGAGCGACGTGCCGGACTGCAGCCGGTTGTCGGTGTTGACGGTCACCGCGAAGCCGAGGCGGTGCAGGCGCGTGACCGGGTGCTCGGCGATCGACGGCGCGCCGCCGGTCTGCACGTTCGACGACGGGCAGACCTCGAGCGCGAGGCGGCGGTCCCGGACCCAGTGCGCGAGCTCGCCGAGCCGGTCGCCGAGCTCGTCGGCGCCGATGTCGTCGGCCAGGCGCACCCCGTGCCCGAGGCGCAGCGCGCCCTGCGCGACGGCGGCCGCGATCGAGCCCGTTCCCGCGGCCTCGCCGGCGTGCAGGGTGCACGGGAAGTGCGTGTTCCGGAGCAGCTCGAAGACCTCGGGGTGCGCCGAGGGCAGGTAGCCGTCCTCCGGCCCGGCCAGGTCGAACGCGACGACGCCGGCGTCGCGGTTCGCGACCGCGAGCTCGGCGACCTCCTGCCAGCGGTCCAGGTGGCGCATGGCGCACAGGATCGCCAGGACGCGGATGGGGCGGCCCTGCTCACGCGCCTGGGCGACACCCTCGTCGAACCCGGCGCGCACCGCGTCGACCACCTCCTGCAGCGTCAGGCCCTGCTCGAGGTGCTGCTCGGGGGCAAAGCGGATCTCGGCGTACACGACGCCGTCCGCCGCGAGGTCGAGCACGGCCTCACGTGCGACGCGCTGCAGCGCAGGCGCGGTCTGCAGCACCGCGACGGTGTGCGCGAACGTCTCGAGGTAGCGCTCGAGCGAACCCGCCGAGGCGGCCTCGACGAACCAGCGCCCGAGCTCCTCGGGGTCGGTCGTGGGCAGCTCGTGCCCGATCGACGCGGCCAGCTCGACGACCGTCGCCGGTCGCAGCCCGCCGTCGAGGTGGTCGTGCAGCAGGACCTTCGGCAGCGAGGCGATGAGCGCGGCCACCGGCGCCTCGTCCTCGGCGGCAGGTTCCGGCGCGTCCACGTCGGGCCCCGCGGACGCCTCGGCGGCCCTCTCCTGCGGCGCCGCGGACGCCTCGTCGGTGCCCTCCTCGCTCGCCTCGGGCGCCTGGTCGGTGCGCGTCTCGGATGTCGCGTCGGTGCTCGTGTCGCGCTTGCTCACGCCTCGTCCTCGTCGTCGGGTCGAACCTCGGTGTCCTGCTCGACGACGTCCGCCTCGTCGGCGGTGCCGTCCCGGTCGGGCCGGGCGAACGCCGGGGTGTACTCCTCGGGGTCGGCGGCGGGTGGGTCCTCGTCGGTCAGGCGCGCGGGGACGTCGGGGTCGACGGGTTCGAGCCCTGCGTCGCGCCACGCGTCCGGTCCGGGCAGCGTGCTCATCACGTCCTCCCTCGTCGGCGGTCGTCCCTCATCCTTGTCCTCGTGCCCGGCGTGCGCCATCGGTCCGACGGCGCAGGTCACACGCGACGACGCGCCGCGGCGAGCACCGGCGGCAGGCTCAGGCGGTGATCCGGTCGAGCACGAGCGGGCCGGCCCCGGTCGAGGCTGCGGGGTCGACGACGATGCCGCCGACGAGCGCCTCGCGCGCACGCTCGAACCGCTCGGGGATGTCGGTGTGCAGGGTGAGCAGCGGCTGGCCCGCGGTGACACGCTGACCCGGGCGCACGTGGAGCTGCACGCCCGCACCCGCCTGCACCCGGTCCTCCTTGCGCGCACGTCCGGCGCCGAGGCGCCACGCCGCGACGCCCACGGCGTACGCGTCGAGAGTCGTGAGCACGCCGTCGGACTCGGCGAGGACCTGGTCGCTCTCGTGCGCGTGCGGCAGCGGCGCGTCCGGGTCGCCGTCCTGGGCCCGGATCATCGCGCGCCACACGTCCATCGCGCGGCCGTCGGACAGCGCCGCGGCGGGGTCCGCGTCGGGCCGTCCGGCGGCGTCGAGCATCTCGCGCGCGAGGGCGAGCGTGAGCTCGACGACGTCGGGCGGGCCGCCGCCCGCGAGGACCTCGACCGACTCGCGGACCTCGAGCGCGTTGCCCGCGGTCAGCCCGAGCGGCGTCGACATGTCCGTGAGCAGGGCGACCGTGGTGACGCCCGCGTCGGTGCCCAGCTCGACCATCGTGCGCGCGAGCTCACGCGCACGCTCCAGGTCCTTCATGAACGCACCGGAGCCGACCTTCACGTCGAGCACGAGCGAGTCGGTGCCCTCCGCGATCTTCTTGCTCATGATCGAGCTCGCGATGAGCGGGATCGCCTCGACGGTGCCCGTCACGTCGCGCAGCGCGTACAGCTTGCGGTCGGCCGGGGCCAACCCGGAACCGGCCTGGCAGATCACGGCACCGACGTCGGCGAGCTGACGCATCATCTCGTCGTTGCTCAGCGCGGCCCGCCAGCCGCGGATCGACTCGAGCTTGTCGAGCGTGCCGCCCGTGTGACCGAGCCCGCGCCCGGACAGCTGCGGCACCGCGACGCCGAACACCGCCACCAGCGGCGCGAGCGGCAGGGTGATCTTGTCCCCCACGCCGCCCGTGGAGTGCTTGTCGGCGGTCGGCCGGCCCAGGTCGGCGAACGACATGCGCTCGCCCGAGGCGATCATCGCCGCGGTCCACCGTGCGATCTCCGCGCGGTCCATGCCGTTGAGCAGGATTGCCATGTTCAGCGCCGACATCTGCTCGTCGGCGACCACACCGCGGGTGTACGCGTCGATCACCCAGTCGATCTGCGCGTCGGTCAGCCGACGCCCGTCCCGCTTGGCGACGATGACGTCGACGGCGTCGAAGGGCTCACTCATGACTCTCCTGCTCGTTCGACGAGGTCGTCCGGGCCGAAGGCGTCGGGCAGGACCTGCGTCATGGTTCGGACTCCGCTGACGGTCTCCAGCATGAGGCCTGCGCCGCCGTGCTCCCACAGGAGCTGGCGGCAGCGACCGCACGGCATGAGCACGGTTCCGTGCCCGTCCACGCACGTGAACGCCACCAGGCGCCCCCCGCCGGACATGACCAGCGCCGAGACCAACGAGCACTCGGCGCACAACGTGACGCCGTAGCTCGCGTTCTCGACGTTGCAGCCCGAGACCACGCGGCCGTCGTCGACGATCGCCGCCGCACCCACGGGGAACCGCGAGTACGGCACGTAGGCCCGGTGCATCGCCTCGGTCGCGACGGCACGCAGCGCGTCCCAGTCGACCTGCATGCGGCTCACTCCTTGATGTACGGCACGCCGTCGGCGGCCGGGGCCCGGGACCGTCCGACGAGACCGGCGACAGCCAGGATCGTCACGACGTAGGGCAGCATGAGCATGAACTGGCTGGGCACAGGCGCCCCGACGATCGACAGCGCACCCTCGAGGTTCGAGGCGAAGCCGAACAGCAGCGCGGCGAGCGCGGCGCGGATCGGGTCCCACTTGCCGAAGATGACGGCGGCCAGGGCGATGAAGCCCGCACCCGCGGTCATCTCCTTGCCGAAGCTCGACACCGAGACCACGGTGTAGAACGCACCACCGACGCCGGTGATGGCACCGGCGATCATCAGCGCGCGGTACCGCGTCCGCTCGACCTTGATGCCCACGGTGTCCGCGGCGCTCGGGTGCTCGCCGACGGCCCGCACCCGCAGGCCCCAGCGCATGCGCATGAGCGCGAACCAGACCGCGGGAACCGCCAGGTACATGATGTAGACGACGATCGTCTGGTGGAACAGCGCCGGCCCGATCACCGGGATCTTCGAGAGCACCGGGATCGCGATGCGCGAGAACCGCTCGGTGTCGTTGAGGCTCTCCGCGTTCGGCACGAGGACCTGCGAGTACAGGAAGCTCGTCAGGCCGATCACGAGCACGTTGAGCACGACACCGACGATCACCTGGTTGACCTTGTAGGTGATCGCGAAGAGCCCGAGCACGAGCGCGACGAGCACGCCTGAGACGATCGCGGCGATGAGGCCGGCGAACGGGCTGCGCGTGACCGAGCCGACGAACGCGGCCGTGAAGGCGCCCGCGAGCAGCTGGCCCTCGATGGCGATGTTGACGACACCCGCACGCTCACCGATCACGCCGCCGAGCGCGCCGAACACGATCGGCACCGACAGCAGCACCGAACCGCCGATCAGGCGGACGGCCGGGATGTCGCTCGCGCTGCCCGCCGCGGCCCAGGCGAGGAACCCGACGAGGAACACGAGGGCGAACACCAGCGAGATCCACGCCGGGACGGGTCGGCGCCGGCCGACCAGGACGAAGGCGACCGCGGTCGCCACCGCCATGAGCACGACGGTCACCCACGCGGTCGTCATGCCGGGCACGGTCGCGTCGGGGATCGTGAACAGGTCACCCACGGAGGCGAAGCGGAACGTGGCGTCCCCCTCGCGCGGCGCGGCGAGCAGCAGGAGGGCGAACAGCCCCGTGACGATCGCGAAGGCGATCGGCGCCTTGCGGCTGACGACCTGGACGTGCCGGTGCGCGCCGGGGCTCGGGGCCGCCGTGGGTGCGGGTGCCAGGGCGGTCATCGGGCTGCTCCGTCCGCCGTCGGGGTGGTGGTTGCGGCCATCGCTCCGGCCGCCTGGGACTCGTTCGAGCTCTTCCTGCCGGAGCGGTGCTTGTCCGGCTGGGGCAGGTGGAAGATCGCGCGGACCAGCGGCGGCGCCGCGATGAACAGCACGATGAGGGACTGGACGACCAGCACGATCTCGATCGGGATGCCCTCGCCGGCCTGCATGGCCGAGCCGCCCGCCTTGAACGCTCCGAACAGCAGGCTCGCGAAGAACACGCCGACGGGCTGCGACCCGCCGAGCAGGGCCACGGTGATCGCGTCGAACCCGACTCCCGCGTCGATGTCGGAGCCGAACCCGTTCGGGATGAGGCCGAGCACCTGCGTCGCCCCGGCGGCGCCGATCAGCGCGCCGCCGACGAGCATCGAGCCGACGATGGTGCGCGAGACGTTGACGCCCGCGACGCGGCCGGCGTACGGGTTCTCGCCGATGATTCGGAAGCGGAAACCGAGGCTCGAGCGGTTGAGCAGGAACCACACGAGCACCACGGCGACCAGCGCGACGAGGAAGCCCAGGTGAAGGGGGTACTGCGGGCCGAAGATGCGCGGCAGGACCGCGGTGCTCGACATGGGCGGCGTCTTGGGGTTCGCCGACCCGGGCGCCTGGAGCAGGCCTGGTGTCGCCAGCATGTAGGACAACAGGTAGAACGCGATGTAGTTGAGCATGATCGTGACGATCACCTCGTGCGCACCGGTCGTCGCCTTGAGCACACCGGCGATCCCCGCCCACAGCGCTCCGGCCACGACACCTGCGGCGACCGCGACCACGATGTGCAGGCCGGCCGGCAGGTCCACCGCGAAGCCGACCCAGCCCGCGGCCGCGGCCGACATGAGCATCTGCCCCTGGCCGCCGATGTTGAACAGACCCGAGCGGAAACCGACCGCGACGCCGAGCCCGGCCAGGATCAGCGGGGTCGCGTAGGTCAGCGACTGCGTGAGCGGCCGGATCGCCTTGGCGAACGTGTCGGCGTCGTAGTTGTAGACCGCGCCGCGGAACAGCGCGGAGTAGGCCCCGCCGACTGCGTCGCCGACGGCGCTGAGCATGTCGCCGGGACGCGAGAAGAAGTAGCCCGCGGCCGTCTGCACCTCGGGGTCGGTCACCGCGATCATGATCGAACCGGCGAGCACGGCGAGCAGCACCGCGCCCAGGGCGACCGCCCAGCCGCCCGAGGTGATGCGCGCGAACGCCTGCCGCCACCGGTCGGGTCCGGCGTCCGTCCCGCCGGAGTCAGGGCTCGTCGGCGCGACCACCCGGTCGGCGGCGCCGCCGGTCGGTGCGCCCTGCGCTGCTGTCATGCCGCCGCTCCTGCGTCGTCAGGTCCGATGCCGGCCATCATCAGGCCGATCACGTCGCGCGACGTCGTCGCCGGCACGATGCCGACGACGCGCCCGCGGTACATCACGAGGATCCGGTCGCCGAGCGCGACGGCCTCGTCAAGCTCGGTCGCGAGCACGACGACGGGGATGCCCGCGTCGCGCGTGGCGATGATGCGCCTGTGGATGAACTCGATCGAGCCCACGTCGACGCCGCGCGTCGGCTGGGCCGCGACGAGCAGCCGCAGCTGCCGCGAGAGCTCTCGCGCGAGGACGACCTTCTGCTGGTTGCCGCCCGACAGCCGCCCCGCGGGCACGTCGATGCCCTGCGTGCGGATGTCGAACTCCTCGACCTTGTCGTGCGCGAACTCGTCGCGGAGCTTGAGCTGGAGCAGCCCGTGCCGCGCGAAGGGCGCCTCGTCGGCGCGGTTGAGGATGAGGTTCTCGGCCACGGTGAAGGTGCCCACGAGCCCGTCCACGCCGCGGTCCTCGGGCACGAACCCCAGGCCGGCGTCGATGATCTCGCGCACGCTGCGCCCCACGAGCTCCTGCCCGTCGAGCGTGATGCTCCCGCTGACGGACGGCTGCAGACCCGCGAGCGCCTCGGCGAGCTCGGTCTGCCCGTTGCCCTGCACACCCGCGACGACGAGCACCTCACCGCCGCGGACCGTGAACGACACGTCGTCGACGAGCACCGTGCCACGCGCGTCGGTGACGTCGAGGTGGCTCACGACGAGCTCGGACTGCGCGTACCGCGGGGCGTCCTTGCGGACCGTGAGCTCGACCGCGCGACCCACCATGAGCGCGGCGAGCTCGGCGTCGGTGGCGCCGGGCGACGCCTCGCCGACGACCGCGCCGCGGCGCACCACCGTGATGCGGTCCGCGACCTCGCGGACCTCACGAAGCTTGTGGGTGATGAACACGATCGCGACGCCCTCGGACTTGAGCTGGCGCATGATCGCCATGAGCTCGTCGGTCTCCTGGGGCGTGAGGACCGCGGTCGGCTCGTCGAACACGAGGACCTTCGCGTCACGCGAGAGCGCCTTGATGATCTCGACGCGCTGCTGCACACCGACGGGCAGGTCCTCGACGAGCGCGTCGGGGTCGACGTGGAAGCCGAACCGGTCGGCGATCTCGCGCACCTTCGCGCGGCCCGCCTCGAGGTCCAGCCGCCCGCCGCTGCGGGTGCTCTCGTGCCCGAGCATGACGTTCTCGGCGACCGTGAAGACGGGGATGAGCTTGAAGTGCTGGTGCACCATGCCGATGCCGGCGGCCATCGCGTCGCCCGGGCCGGTGAAGTGCTGGACCACGTCGTCCAGCAGGATCTCGCCCTCGTCGGCCGTGTAGAGCCCGTACAGCACGTTCATCAACGTCGACTTGCCGGCGCCGTTCTCCCCGAGAAGGCAGTGGATCTCGCCCGGCTCGACGACGAGATCGATGTGGTCGTTCGCGACGAGCGACCCGAAGCGCTTGGTGATGCCTCGAAGCTCAAGCCTCATGTCCTGATCCTGGTGACTGGCGGCAGGTGCCGCACGACGACACGCGGCGGGGAGGCGCCACGCAGGGCCTCCCCGCCGCGTCGGGTCTCACAGCGTCGTGATCACTTGCTCAGGTACGAGGTGACCTCGATCTTGCCGTCGATGATGTCCTGCTGGAGCTGGGTGACCTCGGCCCACAGCGCCGGGTCGACCTTGTCCTCGAAGTTGTGCAGCGGGGCGAGGCCGACGCCACCGTTCTCGAGCGTGCCGACGTAGGCCTCGGGGTCCCAGCTGTCCTTGCCGGCGGCGAGAACGGCGTCGTACGCCGAGACGTCCATCTTCTTCAGGATGGAGGTCAGGACGATGTCCTGCGTCTTGGAGTCCGTCTCGTAGAAGTCGGCGTCGACACCGATCAGCGCGATGTCACGGCCGGAGTCCGCGATGGCGTCCATGGCGGACTGGTAGATCGGGCCACCGACCGGCAGGATCACGTCGACCCCCTGGTCGATGATCCCGGCCGCGACCTCCTTGGCGCTGTCGTTCGCCTCGAAGCCGCCGGTGAAGGAGCCCTTGTCGCCGCCCTCGTAGCCGACGACCTGGACCGAGGTGCCCTTGGTCTTGTTGTAGTAGTCGACGCCCTGCTTGAAGCCGTCCATGAAGATCGTGACGGTCGGGTAGGGCTGGCCGCCGAAGGTGCCGACCTTGCCGGTCTCGGAGTAGCCGGCGGACAGGTAGCCCGCGAGGAACGCGGCCTGCGCCGTGTCGTACAGCAGCGGCTTGATGTTCTCGGCGTCCTTGGTGCCGTCGAAGTTGTTGTCCGCTGCGTCGTCGACCAGGATGTAGTGGATGTCCGGGTTCTCGGTCGCGGACGTCACGGTGTCCGCCGAGAGCGCGAAGCCGACCGAGACGATCGCGTTGCAGCTCTCGGACACGAGGCTCTGCAGGTTGCCCGGGAAGTCGGCGGCCGAGTCGGACTGCACCTCGGCGAACCCGGCGCCCAGTTCGTCGGCGGCCTTCTTGGTGCCCTCGTAGCTGAGCTGGTTGAAGCTGCGGTCGTCGAAGCCGCCCGCGTCGGAGACGATGCAGGCCTTGAAGTCGATCGGCTCGACGCTCGGCTCCGCCGACTCGCTCGCCGTGCTGCCGCCAGCGGGCTCCGTGGCCGTGTCGTCGGGGGCCTCGCCACATGCGGCGAGCGCGAGGGCGACCGCGCCGCTGAGCGCGGCCACCTGGATGAGCTTCTTCACGCGTCTCTCCTGAGTCTCGTCAGAACACTGACCGGGCCGCCGCGCATCGCGCGTGTGGCACGACCGACGGCCTGGCCGGCATCGATGGTGGGGACTCTAGTGAGCCGCCGATGACGCACTTGTTACCGGGGAGTATCGGCGCAGGTTCCGTTACGCAGTTGGAACATCCGCCCAGCCGGCGGATGAGCCGTACCGCGATGCGAGACGGGCATCTGGGACCTACGCGGACGCGTCCGACACCGCGCCGGCACGCACCGCTGCGCGCGCCAGCAGCAGCGCGCCGGCCTCGATCGCGCGCTCGTCGACGACGAGGTCTCCCTGGTGGATGTCGTACGTGCGCCCGCCCGGCGTACGGGTGCCGAGCCGGGCCATCGCGCCGGGGACGCGCGTGAGGTACCAGGCGAAGTCCTCGCCGCCGAGCGACTGCTCGGTCAGGTTGACGGCGTCCTCGCCGAGCACGTCACGCGCAGCCGCCTCGAGGACGGTGGTGGCGCGCTCGTCGTTCTCGACGGGCGGCACGCCACGCTGGTGCCGGATCGCCACCTCGACGCCGTACGGCGCGACGACCTGCTCGACAGCCTCGTGGAACACCTGCGAGGCCGCCTCCCACGCGCGCACGTCCAGGCAGCGCAGCGTCCCGCGCACCGAGCCCGTGCCGGGGATGACGTTGTGCGCGGTGCCCGCCTGGATCGCACCCCACGTGAGGTTCACCCCCGAGCGCGGGTCGAGCCGCCGTCCGAGGATCGCCGGGACCTGGGTCACGACCTGCGCCATGGCGTACACGAGGTCGCCCGTCAGGTGCGGCCGCGACGTGTGACCGCCGTCGCCCGAGAACGTCACCGTGACCTCGTCGCTCGCCGAGGTGATGGGCCCGATCCGGGTGCCCACCTGCCCGACGTCGACCTTGGGGTCGCAGTGCACCGCGAAGATCTGCCCGACGCCGTCGAGCCCGCCCGCGGCGATCACGTCGAGCGAACCGCCGGGCTGCACCTCCTCGGCCGGCTGGAAGATCAGGCGCACACCCGTGGCGAGCTCCCCCGCAGCCGCGAGCTCGGCGAGCGCGAGCCCGGCCCCGAGCACCGCGGTGGTGTGCACGTCGTGGCCGCACGCGTGCGCGACACCGCGCAGCGTCGACGCCCACGGCAGGCCGCACGCGTCGGCGACGGGCAGCGCGTCGAGGTCGGCACGCAGCGCGATGCGCCCGCGGCCCGTCTGGACCTGCGACGGGCCGATGTCGCACACGAGGCCGCTGCCCGGCAGCGGGTGCGGCTCGAGCCCCGCCGCACGCAGTCGGTCGGCGACGACGCGCGTCGTGCGCTCCTCGGTCCGTGCGAGCTCGGGGTGGGCGTGCAGGTCGCGCCGAATCTCGACGAGCTCGTCGCGCAGCGAGTCGACGAGCCGGGCGAGCCGCAGCACCGCTGCCGCGGTCGGCGCGGGGCGCAGCGAGTCGAGCGAGGGCACGGACGCAGGCAGGACGGACACCTGGGGAGGTTATCCGCTGGGGGCCCGGCGGCGCGTGCCGGGTCGCGAGTGCGCACGTGAGCCGGGTGTGCGCGCGGCGCGTCCGGCGCGTGCTAGACCAGGTCGTGCCGGCCCGCCGCGCGCCATGCGTCGACGGCGCCCTTGACGTCCTGCGCGTGGGCGCGCGTGGTCACCAGGAGCGCGTCGGGCGTGTCGACCACGACCGCGTCGGGCACGCCGACGACCGAGACCGTCCGGCCCGCACCGGGCACGACGAACGCGCCCGGTGCCGCCAACCGCAGCACCGCGGCGTCGTCGCCCAGGGTCGCGGCCGGCAGCAGGTCCGCGAGCGAGGCGAAGTCGCCCACGTCGTCCCAGCGGAAGTCGCCCGGCACGACGGCCACGCCGCCCGCCGCCGCGACCGGCTCGGCGATCGCGTGGTCGATCGCGATCCGGGTCAGGCCGGGCCAGACCCGCTCGAGCACCGCGGCACGCGCGTCGGTGTCCCACACCCGTGCGATCTGCCGCAGACCGGCGGCCAGGGCGGGGATCTGCTGCGCGAGGTGCTCGAGCAGCACCGCGGCGCGCACCACGAACATGCCCGCGTTCCACCGGTACTCGCCCGTGGCCAGGTACGCCGCGGCCGTCCGAGCGTCGGGCTTCTCGACGAATCCCGCGACGTGCGCCGCGCTCGGCGCGTCCGCGACGCCCAGCGGCTCCGCCGACCGGATGTAGCCGAACGCGGTGGACGGCCCCGTGGCCGTGATCCCGATCGTCACGACGAAGCCGGCACGCGCGGCGGCGACGGCCTCGCGCACCGCGCGCTCGAACTGCGCGGTCCCCTCGATCACGTGGTCCGCGGCGAACGAGCCGAGCACGACGTCCGGCCCGTGCCGCTCGAGCAGGACCGCGGCGGCCAGGCCGATCGCGGCCATCGAGTCGCGCGGCGACGGTTCGACGAGCAGTCGTCCGTGCGCCCCGGAGCCGGACAGGCCCGGCACCTGGCGGGCGACCTCGGCCTCGTGCCGCACACCCGTCACGACGAGGACGCCCTCGGGACCCGTCAGCGGCGCGAGCCGGTCGACGGTCGCCTGCAGCAGCGTGCGTCCCGACCCGGTGAGGTCGAGCAGGAACTTGGGGTGCCCTGCGCGGGACAGCGGCCACAGGCGCGTGCCCGCGCCGCCGGCGGGGATCACCGCGTGGAACCCCGGGATGCTCGCGGGCTGCCGGGCGGGCTGGTCGACAGACATGCGCGCCAGGCTAGTTGCTCGCACCCGTCACCGGGCGGCCTCGATCGTCCCGAGGGGGCGGACGACGAGCCGGGGCGCGCGGGCCGGGGAGACGCCCGAAGCGTGCGGATGTCACCGCTGTGTGGCCTTCGTCACACGATGGTCGCCGGGCCCAGGGTCAGGCGAACGCACTCCCCTGGTGTCTATACAGTGAGAAAGCCCATGGGGACGGAGCCGTCCCCTCCCTGACTCGCCAGGAGGCATCCCCCGTGTCCGCAGCGCCCACCGCGCCCTCCTCGCCACCGGCGAAGACCAAGGCGCCCCTCGGCACCCTCTACCGGGGGCGTGAAGGGATGTGGTCCTGGGTCGCGCACCGCGTCACCGGCGTCGCGATCTTCTTCTTCCTGCTCGTGCACGTGCTCGACACGTCCCTCGTGCGCGTCTCCCCGGAGGCGTACAACGAGGTGATCGGGACGTACAAGAACCCGGTCATGGGCCTGGGCGAAGCCGGCCTCGTCGCGGCGATCGTCTTCCACGCCTTCAACGGCGTGCGCATCATGCTCGTGGACTTCTGGGCCAAGGGCCCCCGGTACCAGCGCGTGATGCTCTGGATCGTGCTCGCCCTGTTCGTCGTGACCATGGCGGGCTTCCTGCCCCGGCACCTGATGCACGTCTTCGGGGGTGAGTGACGATGACGACGATCGCCGACCCCAAGGCGCCGCGTCCGCCGCGAGCGCGTCCCTCGCGCGTGACCACGCGCGGCAACACCGAGCTGTACGGCTGGGTGTTCATGCGCGCGTCGGGCGCGCTGCTGATCGTGCTCATCTTCGGGCACCTGTTCATGAACCTCGTCGCCGGCGAGGGCATCTCCGCGATCGACTTCGGCTTCGTGGCCGGCAAGTGGTCCTCGCCGCTGTGGCAGGTCTGGGACCTGCTGATGCTCTGGCTCGCCATGATCCACGGCACGAACGGCATGCGGACCGTCGTCAACGACTACGCGTCGAAGGACGGCACACGGCTGTTCCTCAAGGGCCTGCTGTACCTCGCGTTCACCGTGACGGTCGTCCTCGGGACGCTCGTGATCTTCACGTTCGACCCCTGCCCCGTCGACGCGCCGCTGAACCTGCTGCCGTCGTTCTGCACAGCCTGACGCCCTCGAAGGAACTCTGATCCTCATGCAGACGCACCAGTACGACGTCGTCATCGTCGGCGCCGGCGGCGCCGGGATGCGCGCCGCCCTCGAGTCCTCCACGCGCGTGCGCACCGCGGTGATCTCCAAGCTGTACCCCACCCGGTCCCACACGGGCGCGGCGCAGGGCGGCATGTGCGCCGCGCTCGCCAACGTCGAGGAGGACAACTGGGAGTGGCACACGTTCGACACCGTCAAGGGCGGTGACTACCTCGTCGACCAGGACGCCGCCGAGATCATGGCCAAGGAGGCCATCGACGCGGTGCTCGACCTGGAGAAGATGGGCCTGCCGTTCAACCGCACGCCCGAGGGCCGGATCGACCAGCGCCGGTTCGGCGGCCACACCCGCAACCACGGCGAGGCGGCCGTGCGCCGGTCCTGCTACGCGGCGGACCGCACCGGCCACATGATCCTCCAGACGCTCTACCAGCAGTGCGTGAAGAACGACGTCGAGTTCTTCAACGAGTTCTACGTCCTCGACCTGCTCGTCGACCACGACCTGGCCGCGGGCGAGGTCCCCGACGGCGAGGAGGTCAACGTCTCCGGCGTCGTCGCCTACGACCTCGCGACCGGTGAGATCCACGTCTTCCAGGCCAAGGCCGTCGTCTTCGCCACCGGTGGCGCGGGCAAGATCTACAAGACGACGTCGAACGCCCACACGCTCACCGGTGACGGCATGGCGCTGGCGTACCGCCGCGGCATCCCGCTGGAGGACATGGAGTTCTTCCAGTTCCACCCGACGGGCCTCGCGGGCCTCGGCATCCTGCTCTCCGAGGCCGCGCGCGGCGAGGGCGGGATCCTGCGCAACGCCGACGGCGAGCGCTTCATGGAGCGCTACGCCCCGACCATCAAGGACCTCGCGCCGCGCGACATCGTCGCCCGCTCGATGGCCAACGAGGTGCGCGAGGGCCGCGGCGCCGGGCCGAACAAGGACTACGTCCTGCTCGACCTCACGCACCTCGAGCCCGCGCACATCGACGCCAAGCTGCCGGACATCACCGAGTTCGCCCGGACGTACCTCGGCATCGAGCCGTACACCGAGCCGGTGCCGGTCTACCCCACGGCGCACTACGCGATGGGCGGCATCCCGACGAACATCGAGGGCGAGGTGCTGCGCAACTCGACGGACGTCATCAAGGGCCTCTACGCCGCCGGCGAGGTCGCATGCGTCTCCGTGCACGGCTCGAACCGCCTCGGCACGAACTCGCTGCTCGACATCAACGTCTTCGGCAAGCGGGCCGGCCGTGCGGCGGCCGCCTACGCGGCGGGCGCGTCCTACGTCGAGCTGCCGGAGTCCCCGGCGGCGCGCGTCGAGGAGGACCTCGAGACGATCCGCACCCGTCCCGACGGGGAGCGCGTCGCGGACATCCGCCGCGACCTGCAGGAGACGATGGACGCCAACGCCCAGGTCTTCCGCACCGAGGAGTCGCTCAACCAGGCGCTGGCCGACCTCAAGGTGCTGCGCCAGCGGTACCGGGCGGTGTCCGTGCAGGACAAGTCCCGGACGTTCAACACCGACCTCCTCGAGGCGGTCGAGCTCGGGTTCCTCCTCGACATCGCCGAGACGGTGGTGCTCGGTGCGCTCAACCGCGAGGAGTCCCGCGGCGGTCACTTCCGCGAGGACTTCCCGCAGCGCGACGACGCCCGGTTCATGCAGCACACGATGGCGTACCGGCGCCCGCTGGGGGTCGACGCCGGCGACCTCGAGGGCGCGTTCGCGCGCACCGAGAAGTTCGACGACTACCAGCTCGTCCTGGGGTCCAAGCCCGTCACCGTCACCCGCTACCAGCCGATGGAGCGCAAGTACTGATGACCGCCACCCTCGACGCCCCCGCCCCCGAGGCCGGTGCCGTGCCGTCCTTCCAGGTGACGCTGAAGATCCGGCGCTTCCTGCCCTCCGACGACGCCATCCCGACGTTCGGCGAGCCGTTCGAGGCCGAGCCCCGCTGGGACGAGTTCACGGTCCAGGTGCACGGCACCGACCGCGTCCTCGACGCGCTGCACAAGATCAAGTGGGAGCAGGACGGCTCGCTGACGTTCCGCCGCTCGTGCGCCCACGGCATCTGCGGCTCGGACGCCATGCGGATCAACGGCCGCAACCGGCTCGCGTGCAAGGCCCTGCTCAAGGACCTCAACCCCGACAAGCCGATCACCGTCGAGCCGATCAAGGGCCTGCCGGTGATCAAGGACCTCGTGGTCGACATGGAGCCGTTCTTCGCCTCCTACCGCGAGATCATGCCGTTCCTCATCACCACCGGGACGGAGCCGACGAAGGAGCGCCTGCAGTCGCCGAAGCAGCGCGAGCGCTTCGACGACACGACCAAGTGCATCCTCTGCGCCGCGTGCACGTCGTCCTGCCCCGTGTTCTGGACCGACGGCCAGTACTTCGGCCCGGCGGCGATCGTGAACGCGCACCGGTTCATCTTCGACAGCCGTGACGAGGGCGGTGCCCAGCGCCTGGAGATCCTCAACGACAAGGAGGGCGTGTGGCGCTGCCGCACGACCTTCAACTGCACCGAGGCGTGCCCCCGCGGCATCGAGGTGACGAAGGCGATCCAGGAGGTCAAGCGCGCGATGA
>JAEYUL010000102.1 GCA_023432565.1 Actinomycetes bacterium
GCCGCGCAGTACGAGTCCGAGGTCGTCTACCACCAGATCCAGGAGTCGCTCGAGGAGCAGGGCGTCATCTTCCTCGACACCGACACGGGTCTGCGCGAGCACCCCGAGATCTTCGAGCAGTACTTCGGCTCGGTGATCCCGCCGGGTGACAACAAGTTCGCGTCGCTGAACACCGCGGTGTGGTCGGGCGGCTCGTTCGTCTACGTCCCGCCGGGCGTGCACGTCGAGATCCCGCTGCAGGCCTACTTCCGCATCAACACCGAGAACATGGGCCAGTTCGAGCGCACGCTGATCATCGCCGACGAGGGCTCGTACGTGCACTACGTCGAGGGCTGCACCGCGCCGGTGTACTCCTCGGACTCGCTGCACTCGGCGGTCGTCGAGATCGTCGTCAAGAAGAACGCGCGGGTGCGCTACACCACCATCCAGAACTGGTCGAACAACGTCTACAACCTCGTGACCAAGCGGGCGACCGCGGCCGAGGGCGCGACGATGGAGTGGGTCGACGGCAACATCGGCTCCAAGGTCACGATGAAGTACCCGGCGATCTACCTCATGGGTGAGCACGCGCGCGGCGAGACGCTGTCGATCGCGTTCGCGGGCGAGGGCCAGCACCAGGACGCCGGCTCGAAGATGGTGCACGCCGCACCGCACACGTCGAGCTCGATCGTCTCGAAGTCGGTCGCGCGTGGCGGTGGCCGCACGTCGTACCGCGGTCTCGTGCAGATCCTCGAGGGCGCCTCGCACTCGGCGTCCAACGTGCTGTGCGACGCCCTGCTCGTCGACCAGATCTCCCGCTCGGACACCTACCCGTACGTCGACGTCCGCGAGGACGACGTGTCGATGGGCCACGAGGCCACGGTCTCGCGGGTGAGCGAGGACCAGCTGTTCTACCTGATGTCCCGAGGCATGCCGGAGACGGAGGCCATGGCGATGATCGTGCGCGGGTTCGTCGAGCCCATCGCACGCGAGCTGCCCATGGAGTACGCCCTCGAGCTGAACCGCCTCATCGAGCTGCAGATGGAAGGGGCCGTCGGCTGATGACGACCACCACGAACGAGTCGGGCCTGACGACCGACCACTCCCGCGCGGTCGCCGACGGCGCGCACACCCACGGCGTGGGCGGTGTCCCCGAGGCGAGCCGCGCCGAGCGTCTGACGTCCTTCGACGTCGCCGACTTCGCGGTTCCGACGGGCCGCGAGGAGGAGTGGCGCTTCGCACCCGTCGCCCGCCTCGCGCCGTTGTTCGCCGCGGAGTCCGGCGGCGTGCTCGACGGCCACGGCGTGCTGACCACGGTCGTCGAGTCGCCCGAGGTGGGTGTCGAGATCGTGGACCGCGGCGACGCGCGTCTCGGCGTCGCGGGCAAGCCCGGCGACCGGGCCGCCGCCGTCGCGTGGGCCTCGGCGCCGCGTGCGACGCTGGTGACGATCCCGCGCGAGGCCGTGGCCTCCAAGGTCACCTCGGTCCGGATCGAGGGGGTCGAGGGCGCGGGCACGCACGACGCCCCGCTCGAGCCGAGCGCCGCGCACCTCGTCGTGCGTGCGGAGGCGATGTCGCAGGGCACCGTCGTCATCGACCACGTCGGCCACGCGGTGCTCACCGAGACCGTCGAGATCGTCGCCGAGGACGGTGCGCACCTCACCGTCGTCTCGGTGCACGACTGGGCCGACGGCTCGGTGCACGCCGCCTCGCACCGGCTCAAGGTCGGTCGTGACGCCACGGTCAAGCACATCGTCGTCACGCTCGGCGGTGACGTCGTGCGCGTGACGCCCGACGCCGAGTTCACCGGCGAGGGCGGCTCGGTCACGATGCTCGGGCTGTACTTCGCGGACGCGACGCAGCACCAGGAGCACCGCCTGTTCGTCGACCACGCGGTCCCGAGCTGCATCAGCCGCGTGACGTACAAGGGCGCGCTGCAGGGTGCGGGCGCGCACACGGTCTGGGTCGGCGACGTGCTGATCCGCAAGGAGGCCGAGGGCACCGACACCTACGAGCTCAACCGCAACCTCGTCCTGACGGACGGCGCGCGTGCCGACTCGGTGCCGAACCTCGAGATCGAGACCGGGTTGATCGAGGGCGCGGGCCACGCGTCGGCGACCGGCCGGTTCGACGACGAGCAGCTGTTCTACCTGCGTGCCCGCGGCATCCCCGAGCCCGACGCCCGCCGACTCGTCGTGCGCGGCTTCTTCGCCGAGCTCGTGCACGAGATCGGCGTGCCGGAGGTCGAGGAGCGCCTCATCGAGGCGATCGAGGCCGAGCTCGAGGAGTCCATGTCCGTGCTCGACCAGGTCGCCGTCGAGGGGTCGCAGGCCGGCGCCGTCGTGGAGCAGGCATGAGCGCACAGCTCGCCTGCTACGCGTCGGACGTGCCCACGGGCGGCACGTTGCGCGTCGAGCTCGAGGGCGAGACCGGCACCGTCGAGGTCGCGCTCGTGCGCGACGACGACGGCGAGCTGCACGCGATCAGCGACATCTGCTCGCACGGAGCCGTCTCGCTCTCCGACGGCGAGGTCGACGGCTGCACGGTCGAGTGCTGGCTGCACGGCTCGCGGTTCGACCTGCGCACCGGCAAGCCGCTCGGCCCGCCCGCCGTCACCCCCGTCCCCGTCTACCCGGTCACGCTGGACGGCGAGCGCGTGCTCGTCGACGTCGACCGGACCCTCTGAGACCTTCCCTGACTGAGGAGCCATCCCGCATGACCACCCTGGAGATCCGCGACCTGCACGTCAGCGTCGAGACCAAGGAGGGCGCCAAGCCCATCCTGCGCGGTGTCGACCTGACCGTGAACAGCGGTGAGACGCACGCGATCATGGGCCCCAACGGCTCGGGCAAGTCGACGCTGGCGTACTCGCTCGCCGGGCACCCGAAGTACGAGATCACGAGCGGCACGGTCCTGCTCGACGGCGAGGACGTCCTGGCGATGTCCGTCGACGAGCGCGCCCGCGCCGGCATGTTCCTCGCGATGCAGTACCCGGTCGAGGTGCCGGGCGTCTCGGTGTCGAACTTCCTGCGCACCGCCAAGACCGCGATCGACGGCGAGGCCCCCGCGCTGCGCACGTGGGTCAAGGACGTCAAGGCGGCGATGGAGAACCTGCGCATGGACTCGACGTTCGCGGAGCGCTCCGTGAACGAGGGCTTCTCCGGCGGCGAGAAGAAGCGCCACGAGATCCTGCAGATGGAGCTCCTCAAGCCGCGCATCGCGATCCTGGACGAGACCGACTCGGGTCTCGACGTCGACGCGCTGCGCGTCGTGTCCGAGGGCGTGAACCGCGTGCGTGAGAACACGGACGTCGGCGTGCTGCTCATCACGCACTACACGCGCATCCTGCGCTACATCAAGCCCGACTTCGTGCACGTCTTCGTCGACGGTCGCATCGCGGAGGAGGGCGGCCCGGAGCTCGCCGAGCGCCTCGAGAACGAGGGCTACGACCGCTTCCTGGTCAACTCCTGACCCTCGCGTGCCGGGCGGCGGCGACGTCGCCCGGCAGCGCACCCCATCTGGCTCCGTCGAGGGGATCTGCAGTGAGCACCACACTGGAAGCCGCCGAGCTGGCGGCGGTGCGGGCCGACTTCCCGCTGCTCGAGCGCACGCTGCGCGACGGCAAGCGGCTGGTCTACCTCGACTCGGGCGCGACGTCCCAGAAGCCGGACGTCGTGCTCGACGCCGAGCAGGACTTCTACCTGCAGCGCAACGCCGCGGTGCACCGCGGCGCGCACCAGCTGGCCGAGGAGGCCACCGAGGCGTTCGAGGACGCGCGTGCGCGCGTGGCGTCGTTCGTCGGTGCGTCCCCGGGCGAGATCGTCTGGACGTCGAACGCGACCGCGGGCATCAACCTGGTCGCGTACGCGATGTCGAACGCGAGCGTCGGTCGCGGGGGAGCGGCGGCGGAGCGGTTCGCGCTGCGCCCGGGCGACGAGATCGTCGTGACCGAGGCGGAGCACCACGCCAACCTCGTGCCGTGGCAGGAGCTCGCGGCCCGGACCGGTGCGACCCTGCGCTGGATCGGCGTCGCTGACGACGGACGGCTGCGGACCGACGAGCTCGCGACCGTCGTGACCGACCGCACCCGGGTGCTGGCGTTCACGCACGCATCGAACGTCACCGGGGCGATCACGGACGTCGCGGCGTTCGTCGCACGCGCCCGCGAGGTGGGCGCGCTCACGGTGCTCGACGCGTGCCAGTCGGTGCCGCACCTGCCCGTCGACCTGCCCGCGCTCGGCGTGGACTTCGCGGCCTTCTCGGGCCACAAGATGCTGGCGCCCACGGGCGTCGGTGCGCTCTACGGACGGCGCGAGCTGCTCGAGGCGATGCCGCCGGTGACGACCGGCGGGTCGATGGTCGAGGTCGTGACGATGGAACGCACGACGTACGCGCCGCCGCCGCAGCGGTTCGAGGCCGGTACGCAGATGGTGTCGCAGGCGGTCGCGATGGGCGCCGCAGCGACCTACCTGTCGGACCTCGGGATGGACGCGGTCGCGGCGCACGAGCACCACCTGGCGAACCTGCTTCTCGACGCGGTCGCCTCGGTGCCGGGAGTGCGGGTGATCGGCCCGACGGACGCCCGCGACCGTCTCGCGACGGTGTCGTTCGTCGTGGACGGCGTGCACGCGCACGACGTGGGGCAGGTGCTCGACGACGCGGGCGTCGCGGTTCGTGTCGGGCACCACTGCGCGCAGCCGCTGCACCGTCGGTTCGGCGTCGCGGCGACCGCGCGCGCAAGTGCGGCGGTCTACACGACCGACGAGGAGATCGCCGTGTTCCGGGAAGCACTCGCCGGGGTCCGCGCGTTCTTCGGACTGACGGACTGACGGCGGAGAGGCACGCATGAGCAGCTCGATGGAGCAGCTGTACCAGCAGGTGATCCTGGACCACGCGAAGTACCCGCACGGGCGTGGGCTCGGCGACGCGACGGCCGGCGCGCACTCGGCGCAGTCCCACCAGGTGAACCCCACGTGCGGCGACGAGGTGACGCTGCAGGTCGACGTCGACGACGCCGGCGTGGTGCGGTCGGTGCGCTGGGACGGGCAGGGGTGCTCGATCTCGCAGGCCTCGGTGTCCGTGCTGCACGACCTCGTCGTGGACCAGCCCCTGGCGACGGTGGACCGGCTCGCGGGTTCGTTCCGCGAGCTCATGCAGTCCAAGGGCCAGGGTCTGGACGACGAGGACGCCGAGGAGGCCCTCGGCGATGCCGCGGCCTTCACGGGCGTCGGCAGGTTCTCGGCACGCGTGAAGTGCGCGCTGCTCGGCTGGGTCGCGCTGGACGACGCACTGATCAAGACCGGTGCCACGCGCACCGGGAGGGAGGACGCATGACAACCCCCACCGCTGGGTCGCCCACGACGGTCGCCGACGTCGAGGAGGCGCTGCGTGACGTCATCGATCCCGAGCTCGGGATCAACGTGGTCGACCTCGGCCTCGTCTACGGTGTCGCGCTCGAGCAGAACACCGCCGTGATCGACATGACGCTCACGTCGGCGGCGTGCCCGCTCACCGACGTGATCGAGGACCAGTCGGCCCAGGCGCTCGACGGCATCGTCGACGGCTTCCGCATCAACTGGGTGTGGATGCCGCCGTGGGGCCCGGAGAAGATCACCGAGGACGGCCGCGAGCAGATGCGGGCGCTCGGCTTCAACATCTGACACCCAGGGCCGACCTCTCAGGTCGGTCTCGCCGTCCGGTAGCCGTGCGCGGCCTGCGCGCGCGCAGACAAGGGAGTCGGCCCGTGACAGGGGTGTGCGCGTCGAGCGTGGAGCTCGCCCGGACCGGCCAGGGCGGACCCTAGCTGAGCGTGGAGTCCGTTCGCGCGCGCAGCGCGGCGATCAGGTCCGCCGACCCGGGTGCGCGCCGCGGGACGATGATCGCCGCGGCGGGAGCGGTGAACACGTAGTAGTGGTCGGTCGACTCCTCGAGCCGGTCGACGGCCTCCCACGTCACGGTCGTCGTCGTACCTGCGGCCTCTTCGGTGACGCCCGCGTCGCCCAGCGTCAGGCGGGCCTGCCCGAGCGGGCCCGCGCCGCCGTCGACAACGGCGGCGCGCACGCTGCGCTGCACGACCCACCGGTTGAGTGCCGGGGCGAGGAACCACACCGCAGCCGCTGCGAGGACCGCGACGACTGCGGCCCCGGTCCAGTCGGACCGGACGACCCCGATGAACAGGAGCGCTGTCACGAGGCAGAAGAGCACGCCGAACGCCCGCAGCTGCTGCTGCTGCCTGCGGATCACAGGCGATGTCGCGGCGAAGTGCTCCTGGAACGCGACGTAGTCGTCGACCGTCAGTGAGTACCGGACCTCCATGGCGGGAGTGTGCCAGGCCACGGGCGGCTCAGGGGCCGGCCCAGCGCGTCCGTACGGGTGACGCTCAGCGGTAGCTGGGGCGCAGGCGGACGCGCGGCTGGTGCTTGGCGGACTCCTTGGCAATCTCGACGATGCTCGCGCGCGAGGCGACGAAGTCGCTGAACGAGGAGTACCCGAGCGGCCGCTCGGCGAACGCCGGGTCCAGGCGCATCATCTGGTTCTTGACCTCGCCGTAGGACAGCCACGGCTCGTCGTCCTTCTTGGCGTGGATCAGGCGCATCGCGCGCATGAGCAGCTGCGTCGCGCGGCGTTGTGCGGCGCGGTCGCCGGCGGGGGGTGCCTGCTCGGTCGGGGCGCTCGGCCCCGGCTCGGCGGACCCGCTCACCGGCGCGACGGTCGCAGCCTCGTCGACCTCGTCGTCCTCCGGCGGGGTGCTGGTGTCCAGCAGTGCGTCGTAGTCGGCGAACTCGTCGCACGCGGACATCAGCGAGCGGCTCGTCGAGCCCGCGACACCGACGCCGATGACCGTGCGACCCAGCCGCTTGGCGCGCTGCGCGAGCGCGATGTAGTCCGAGTCGCCCGCGACGATCACGACGTGCGTGAGGTCCGCGAGCCGGAAGAGGTCCTCGATGACGTCGACCGCGAGCCGGATGTCCGCCCCGTTCTTCATGCGCGGTCCCACCGGGAACAGCTGGGTGAGGTCCACCGCGCGGTCGATGAGCTGCTGGTGGTAGCCCGCGTTGACGGGCTGCGACCAGTCCGCGTACGCGCGGCTGACGACCACCCGGCCGAACGAGGAGGCGAAGTCGATGATCGCGTCCACGTCGACCTTCGCGGCCTGCAGCCGGGCCGCGACCTCTCCCTCGCCGTCAGGGCGGTGGCGGCGAGCATCGTCGGACTGGAACGCGCCCCTGCGGTGCACCTGGTCGTAGCGCGAGATGACGATGTTGTCGAAGTCGATGTAGACGCCGACGCGGGCCGTGCTGTCGTCCGTGCTCATGTCCGGAGTCTGCCCGACGCGCGGCTCACAGGTCGTCCGTCGTGAACGTGTCGCACGCGGCGAGGTCGCGCTGCTCGTAGCCCGTGGTGAACCAGCGCTGGCGCTGCTCGCTCGAGCCGTGCGTCCACGAGTCGGGGTTCACCCCGCCGCCCGACTGCTGCTGGATGTGGTCGTCGCCGACCGCCTCGGCCGCGTCGATGGCCTGCGCGAGCTCGTCGGCGGTGATCGGCTCGAGGTACGTGACTCCGGTGTCAGGGTCCTCCGTGGTCGCGGCGTTCCCCGCCCACATGCCCGCGTAGCAGTCCGCCTGCAGCTCCACGCGCACCGAGTCGGACCGGGTGCCCGTGCCGCCGCGGTCGGCCGTGTCGAACACGCCCGTGACGTGCTGGACGTGATGGCCGTACTCGTGGGCGTAGACGTACATCTCGGCGAGCGGGCCGCCCTGCGCGCCGAACCGGCTCGTCAGCAGGTCGAAGAAGCCGAGGTCGAGGTAGATCGTCTGGTCACCGGGGCAGTAGAACGGGCCCGACGACGACGACGCGTCGCCGCACGCGGTGCTGACGGCGGACGTGAACTCCACCGCCTCGGGGATGCCGGCGTCCGCCTCGCGCAGCGTCGGGCCCCAGTAGGTGTCGAGAGAGTCGAGTGTCGCGGACAGGCGGCACGCGCGATCGCTGTTCGCCTGCTCGGCCGTGCACGCGCCGACCGTGCCGTCCTGGCCCGGCTCGCCGCCGCCGCCCAGCAGTGCGCCCGGGTCGATGTTCCCCCCGGACAGCAGCGTGATCGCGATGACCACGAGCAGTCCGAGGCCGCCGACGCCGCCGCCGATCGCCATGCCGCGGCCGGCTCCCGAGCGGCGCGACTGCACGCGCCCACCGCCGAAGCTGCCACCCTCCTGGAACGTCACATCGGGGAACGGTAGTGCGTGCGTGATCACCGCGCGATTCAGCCCTCGCCGAGCCCCCGCGCGGCCAACGCCTCACCGGTGGCACGCGCGTGACCGACCATCCGCACGGCGGCGGGGACGACGACCGCGCGCGGCGACCGCGACAGTCCCCGGGCACGTGCGGCGTCGCGGGACTCGCGCACCGCGTGCAGCAGCACGGGGATCGACCGCAGCATGAGGCTCACGGCGAGGGCGGCGGTCTCGGGCCGCAGCCCGACGTGGCGCAGCGGGCCGGCGGCGCGCCGCAGGGCGTCGAGCAGCTCGTCAGCGCGCGTGGTCGCGGTGACCACGGTGGCCAGCAGGACGAGTGCGACGAGCTCGGCTGCCGTCTCGAGCCCGGACACCCAGCCGCGGGACCAGGCCTGGTAGGCGCCGACGACGACCGCGACCGTCGCGACGCGCAGCAGGCCGCCCCGCGTGCGGTGCCACGAGAGCCCGGCCACGACGTGGCAGGTGACCGCGAGGGCGAGCGCGCCCAGAGCACCCGCAGGGCCGCGCAGCACCACGGCGGCGACGCCCACGACGACGAGTCCGGTGAGCTTGGCGGGCACCGGGCAGCGGTGCAGCACCGACGAGCCCGGCTGGTGCAGCCCGAGCGGTCCCGACCACACCGGGCGCAGCGGGACGCCTTCGCGCGTCACCGCTGCCCGCCCACGCGCGGGGAGCCCGTCATGAGGTCGCGGTAGGCGGTGACCGCGGCGGCCGGCTCGCCGTCGTGCACCACGACGCCGTCGTCGACGACGAGCACCCGGTCGGCGCGCAGCGCGAGCTCGAGGTCGTGCGTGACGACGACGACCTGCATCGGCAGCCGCGCGAGCAGGTCGTCGACCACGGACCGCCAGCGCAGGTCCAGCAGGGTCGTCGGCTCGTCGCACACGAGCACGTCCGGCCCGGTCGCGAGGACCGAGGTGAGCGCGAGCAGCTGGCGCTGGCCGCCGGACAGCGCGTGCACGGGCAGGTCGGCGCGGTCGGCGAGCCCGACGCGGGCGAGAGCCTCGCGGGCCCGTGCGTCGCGCTCACGGGCGTCGGGCACGTCGCGCCGCAGCGACAGCGCGACGTCCTCGACGGGCGTCGGCATGACGAGCTGGGCGTCCGGGTCCGTGAAGACGAACCCGACGCGGCGCCGCACGGCGGGGCCGTGGTCGCGGGTGTCCAGCCCGCCGACGCGCACGGTGCCGGACGACGGCAGCACGAGGCCGTTGAGCAGGCGCGCGAGCGTCGACTTGCCGGAGCCGTTGGCGCCGACGATCGCGATGCGGGGCTCGGTGAGGCGTGCCGTGACGGGGCCGAGCAGGCGCGTCACGGTGTCCGGGCCGCCCGACGGGTCAGGCGTCCAGGCCGTGACGAGCACCTCGCTCAGCTCGATCATCAGCGGCGCCGGCGCAGCAGGTCGGGGTAGTGCGCGAAGACGGCGAGCGCCACCGCTGCCGCCAGGAGGTTCTTGACGGTGTCACCCGGGAAGAACACGGCTCCCGCCGCGAACGCCTCACCCGGTGTCAGGTCGGTGCGCAGCACGAGCCCGGCGATGCCGAGCGGGTGGATCGTCAGTGCCGTCGCGGTCAGCCCGCTCGCGACCAGCACGAGGTAGCGCGCGCCACCCGTCGCCCCACGCGCGGCACCCGCGAGCAGTCCCGCGAGCGCGGCAGCGAGCGGGAAGCCGATCAGGTAGCCGACGGTCGGACCGGCGAGCACACCGAGGCCGCCGGTGCCGCCCGAGAACACCGGCACTCCCGCGAGGCCCACCGCGAGGTACAGCAGGACCGCGAGCGCCCCGCGCCGCCACCCCAGGACGAGGCCGGCCAGGACCACGCCGAACGTCTGGAGGGTGATCGGCACGCCCGTGCCGGTGGGGAGCCCTGGGACGATCGCGCACACCGCGACGAACGCGGCGAAGACCGCGACCAGCGCGACGTCGGTCGCGGCCGGGTGCGCCCGCTGCACCGGGTCCGGGAGCGCGACGCCGAGCACCGCGGCCGGGTCGGGCAACGACGGCTCGGGTCGGTCGTCGACGATGGCGGACGCGGGCGGTGCGGCGTGCTGGCGTGCGTCGGTCACGGGTGGCCCCCTCAGGTCGGTGCAGCGGTGCGTCCTCGTGCGGGTCGGTACGGGTCGTCGTCCACGCTCGTGCGCTCGTGCTCGTCGTCCGGCGACCACCCCGTGGGGCGGTTCCGCCAGGCCCGCCGGTGGGCGGGAAAATGACGACGGTCGTCACGCTAGTGCTCGTTAGGATGGTCGGCGTTTGTGCGCCCGCCCAAGACCGGAGCGGGCTTTCCGGAGGAAACCACCACGTGATCACCGCCCACGGCGTCGGCCTGCGCATCGGCGCACGCGAGCTGCTCACCGAGACCTCGTTCCGCATCGCCTCGGGCGACCGGATCGGGCTCGTCGGGCGCAACGGCGCCGGCAAGACGACCCTGACCAAGACGCTCGCGGGTCAGCTGCAGCCGACGAGCGGCACGATCACCCGTGGCGAGGTCGGCTACCTGCCGCAGGACCCCGCGACCGGTGACCTCGAGGTGCTCGCGCTCGACCGGGTCCTGTCCGCGCGTGGCCTCGACGAGATCGTCCGGAACATGCGCGCGACCGAGGTGGTGATGGCCGAGGGCGACGCGGCGGCGCGCGACAAGGCCATGACGCGCTACGCCAAGCTCGAGGCGCGGTTCACCGCGGCCGGCGGCTACGCGGCCGAGTCGGAGGCGCATCGCATCACCGCGAACCTCGGGCTCGACGACCGCGTGCTGGGCCAGACGCTCGGCACGCTGTCGGGCGGTCAGCGCCGCCGGATCGAGCTCGCCCGCATCCTGTTCTCCGGGGTCGAGACGCTGCTCCTGGACGAGCCGACCAACCACCTGGACGCCGACTCGATCGCGTGGCTGCGCGACTACCTCAAGTCGTACTCGGGCGGCTTCGTCGTCATCTCCCACGACGTCGAGCTGCTGCGAGCCACGGTGAACAAGGTCTTCCACCTGGACGCCAACCGCGCGGCCCTCGACCAGTACAACCTCGGGTGGGACGCCTACCTGCTGCAGCGCGAGACGGACGAGAAGCGGCGGCGGCGCGAGCGGGCGAACGCCGAGAAGAAGGCCGCCGCGCTCATGGCGCAGGCGGACAAGATGCGTGCGAAGGCGACCAAGGCCGTGGCTGCGCAGAACATGGCGCGCCGCGCGGAGCGGATGCTCGCGGGTCTCGAGGAGGCCCGCGTGAGCGACAAGGTGGCCAAGCTGAGGTTCCCGGACCCGGCGCCGTGCGGCCGCACGCCGCTGACCGCGTCGGACCTGTCGAAGTCCTACGGCTCGCAAGAGGTCTTCACGGGTGTGGACCTCGCCATCGACCGCGGGTCGCGCGTCGTCGTGCTGGGTCTCAACGGCGCCGGCAAGACGACGCTGCTGCGGCTGCTGTCAGGACTTGAGAGGCCCGACACCGGTGAGGTCCACCCGGGCCACGGGCTCAAGCTCGGCTACTACGCCCAGGAGCACGAGACGCTCGACCTCGAGCGGACCGTGGTCGAGAACCTGCGCTCGGCCGCGCCGGACCTGACGGACACCCAGGTGCGCTCGGTGCTGGGGTCGTTCCTGTTCTCGGGTGACGACGCCGACAAGCCCGCTCGCGTGCTGTCCGGGGGCGAGAAGACGCGCCTCGCGCTCGCGGCGCTCGTCGTCTCGTCCGCGAACGTGCTCCTGCTCGACGAGCCGACGAACAACCTCGACCCGGCGAGCCGCGAGGAGATCCTGGCGGCGCTGCGCGGCTACCAGGGTGCCGTCGTCCTGGTCAGCCACGACGAGGGCGCCGTCGCCGCGCTCGACCCCGAGCGCGTGCTGCTGCTGCCCGACGGCGACGAGGACCTGTGGAGCGCCGACTACCTGGACCTCATCACGCTCGCCTGATCCGGTCCGCCGGGCCGCCTCGGGTGGGCCGCCTCGGGCAGGGGGGACGTGCGGTCTCGGATCGGCGGGTCAGCCGCCGACGTGCCCGTCGCGGGCCTGTGCGTCGATGAGGGCGTCCTCCTCGGCCTCCGCACGGCCCTCGCGACGGCGCGGACGTGCCGCTCGGGCCTGCGCGGATGACCGTTCCGGCCCCCGGGGACGCTCGCCCGGGACGCCCGTGCCGTCGCGCTCCTCGACGACCTCCCGCCGCGCGAGCCAGATGAACCCGACCAGCCCGCCGAGCGCGAAGACCCACCACTGGAACGCGTACGACAGGTGGGGACCGAGGTCGACGTCGGGTCGCGGGACCGGGGTGACGTCGACCGGGGGGCTGCCGTCCTCCGTCGCGACCACCCCGTAGGCGTCCGGCACGACGTCGCCCCTCGGCAGGCCCGCCGCCTCGAGCACCTGCCCGACGGCGATCGCCTGCACCTGACCGGCGGGTGCGTCGCGCGTGGCGGCCGGCTCGGCCGCGCGCAGCCGCACGACGACGTCGACGGTGCCCTCGGGCGCCGGCCGGCCCGCCCCCGTCTCCGCCGCGGGGAACCAGCCCCGGTCGACGACCAGCAGACGCCCGCTCCACGGCCCGCCCGCGACCTCGAGCACACCGAGGG
>JAEYUL010000135.1 GCA_023432565.1 Actinomycetes bacterium
GCGCTCGCCCGCGGCGAGGCCTGCGCGCTGTGCGCGCGCCGCGGCCTGCGCGAGCTCGGCCGCACGGGCAGCCGGCCCGTCGGCTGCCACCGTGGGGTCGTTGCGCGTCGTCGCGGCCGCACCCACCACCTGGGGTGCGGTCCCGGGTGCGTCGCCGTCGGCGACGTCGTCGAGCTCGATCACGTCGGCGAGCACGACTGTGACGTTGTCACCGCCGCCGCCGCGCAGCGCGAGCTGCACCAGCCGGTCGGCGCACGAGTCGAGGTCGGTGAGCTCGCGCATCGTCGTCTCGATCGTCTCGGCGCTCACGAACCCGGACAGCCCGTCGGAGCACAGCAGCCACCGGTCGCCGACGCGCGCCTCGCGCACCGACAGGTCCGGCGTGAGGTCCACGTCGAAGTCGCCGAGCACGCGCATGACCACCGAGCGCTGGGGGTGGTGCTCCGCCTCCTGGGGCGTGATGCGACCGATGTCGACCAGGTGCTGCACGAACGTGTGGTCCGTCGTGACCTGCGTCAGGGTGCCGTCGCGCAGCAGGTAGCCGCGTGAGTCGCCGAGGTGCACCATCGCGAGCTTGTTGCCGGCCCGCAGGATCGCGGTGACGGTCGTGCCCATGCCCGCGAGCTCCGGCTCGGCGCCTGAGAGGGACTTGATCTCCTCACGGGCCTCCTCGAGCGCGCCCTCGAGCTCGTGCAGCGCGTCGTCCGGGCCGTGCGACTCGTCGTCGAGCGGCGCGAACGTGGCGACGGCGACCGACGACGCGACGTCGCCGCCCGCGTGACCGCCCATGCCGTCGGCCACCATCAGCAGGTGCGGGCCCGCGTACGCGGAGTCCTGGTTGTTGCTCCGCACGAGTCCCACGTCGGACCGGGCGGCGTACCGCAGCGCGACCGTCATCCGCCTACCCCTGCAGCTCGATCACGCTGCGGCCCACGCGGACCGAGCGGCCGGGGGGCAGCGGGGTGGGGCCGTCGATCCGCTCGTCGCCGACGAACGTGCCGTTGGTCGAGCCGAGGTCCTCGACGAACCACTGACCGCCCTGCGGGAAGATCCGGGCGTGCTTGGAGCTCGAGTAGTCGTCGTCGAGGACGAGCGTGCAGCCGGGCGCGCGGCCGACGACCACGGCCGACTGCCCGAGCGGGACGATCGTGCCCTTGAGGGGCCCGTGGGTGACGACGAGCCGGCTGGAGCGCTGGCCGCCGCGCGCCTGACGTGACGCCACGGGCGTCGGCCCCGTCGCCGGGCCCACGGCCACGGGCCCGCCCGCGGGCAGTGGGGCCTGCCGGCGCGCGCGGCGCTTGGTGATGCGCGTGCCGTACAGGTCGCGGCGCAGGACGGCGATCGAGGAGAGCACGAGGACCCACAGCAGGGCCAGGTAGCCCAGCCGCAGCAGGGTGATGGTCAGCTCGCTCATCGCTCGGGCGTCACCGGCCGGTCACTCGTCGGGCTCCTGGTCCCCGCCCGTCCAGAACAGGATCCGTGTGCGCCCGATCGTCAGGGTGTTGCCGTCGAGCAGCGTGGCCGCCGGCACCTTGTGGCCCTCGACGAACAGGCCGTTGGTCGACCCGAGGTCGGTGGCCACGACGGTGTCCCCGGTGACCCGGATCTCGAGGTGGCGACGCGAGACCCCGGGGTCGTCGACGATGATGTCCGCCTCCGAGCCACGGCCGATCACCGTGACCGGGCCGGTGAGCAGGTAGCGCTGGCCGTCGATGTCGAGCAGCGGGTGGCGCGGGCTCGGCGCAGCGGTGGTGGCAGGTGCCACGGCTCCGCGCACGGTGGCCGAGTGCACCTCGAAGCGGCCGGCCTCGAGCTCGGTGTTCTCCGCGAAGCTCACGGTCACCGGCCCGACGAACGCGTAGCGCTGACCTGCGGCGTAGTCCGTGACGTTCGCGGCGAACTCGTCGGCCAGCGTCTCGGCGCCCCAGGCCTCGACCTGGTCGTAGTCCGGGGTGGACAGCTCGATCGTGAACTCGTTCGGCACGACGGTGCGGTCGCGTCCGACCACCGCCGCGCGCTCGTCGACCTCGCGTCGCAGCCTGCTGGCCAGCTCGACGGGCTTCAGGTCGCTACGGAAGGTCTTGGCGAAGACGTTGTTCACCGCGCGCTCGACACCGTTCTCGAAACGGTCGAGGAAACCCACGAACCCACCTCCCTTCGGCACGGACGACGCGCACGACCAGGCAGGGCGCGGCGCGCGGGATCAGTCACGACCCCCCTCGATGGTATCCGCGCACCGCCGTGACGCCGCGACTCGCCGGGAAGGCGTCAGCTCTTCTTCTGCTCGTCGAGGAACTCCTTGGCCTTCTCGGTGACCTCGTCGACCTTGGCGTCGCCCTCGGCGTCCGTGCGGGACTTGACCGCGTCGGCCGCCTTGTCGAGCGCGCTCTTGGCCTGCTCCTCGTGCCCCTGCAGGGCGCCCTTCGCCTTGGACACCAGGTCGTCGAGACCCATCGCGCACCTCCGCCGTCGAGTTCCGGCCACGCCGCGGGAGGCCACCGCGTCCGGTGGTGGGGCCGGTGCGCGGTCGCTCGCGGGCGTCGCGCCGCTGCGAGGGTCAAGTCTCGCCCCGGCGTCGGGCGACCGCACCCGGAACGGGAGGAACGCGAAGCGCGCGGCGAGTCCCGGCGTCCGGATCGTCCGGTCCCCGGCGCGTCTCGGCGCCGGGTGTCGGTGGTCGGGCGCACCCTGGGGGCATGGTGACGATCTCGTGCTCGTGCGGCGCGTCCTCGACCTCTCGTAGCAACCCCTTGCGCGGGGTGCCGATCGAGGAGCGGATGGAGAGCGTGCGCACCGCCTACAGCGCGCACGACGGCTTCCTCACGCTCGAGGTGGACGCGTCCTGGCACCCGGGATCGTCCGAGCCGGAGCCGGACTGCGTCGTCCTGGTGGACATGGACGCGCTCGACGCGTGCGAGGGGCTGTCCGACGACGAGCGGCGCGGGCTGGACGCGCTGCTGTCCGTCTCGCACGTGCGCGGCCGGGTCCTGCCCTCGCCCGTCGACGTGGGGTCGGTGCGGTTCCGGGTCTCCCCGTCGTTCGGCTTCGACGGCGAGGTCGTGTACAGCGCGCACGACGGCGCGCAGACCCTCCTCGAGGTGACCTGCCCGTACGGCGGGCGCGGTGAGCTCGCGGCGCTCGTGGAGCTGTACCGCACGCACGGCGCGGCGGCGGTCGTCCAGGTCGACGGCCTCGCACCGCGGCTGGGGCTGGCCGCGGCGGTCGCCGGGGTCGCCCGCGCCCGCACGCCCTCCGTCGCCTGATCGAACGGCCGGCGCCTGCGCCCGACCCGCCGTTCGGGTGGTGCGGGGCGTGCCCGCACCGACGAACGGGGGAGGTCGGCGACGTACCGCTCCACGCACGGGTGACCGATGGCGGCTTTGCCTCACCGTGCGCGCGCTCGGACCGATGCCGAAGAGGTGACGAGTGGGCGTGCGCTGCGGTTCGGGGGTGTCCCGGCCGCCTGCGTGCTGCTCGCGCTGGCGTTCAGGGACGGGATCGGGGTCCCGCTGCTGCTCCTCGGTGCGGTGATCTCCGCGGGGGCCGCCTGGGTGACCACCGTGGGTGCGCGCGTGCGTCCACCGCGTGAGCAGCTGGCGTGGCGGTGGTTCCGCCGAGCCTCGTGGGCGGTCGTGCTCGGGTTCTCGCTCGAGGTGCTGGTCGTCGCGCTCACGGGGGGCGTCGCGACGCCCGGGTCCAGCGGCGCGTTCGCGGCCGGCACGATCGCCGTCGTCGCGATGCTGTACCAGGCGGTCCAGCACTGGAACCGCACGCGCACCGACGACGAGGACTCGGGTGAGTGGCTCGCCGGCCTGGGCGCGGCCTTCGCCGCCGCGGCTGTCCTGATGTACGTCGCGTCCCGCGGCGCGGGGCCCCACGCGAGCGGGTGGCACGCCGACGGGCACGCGCTGCGCGCCGCGGTGGTCGTCGTCCTGCTGTGCACCGTCGTCACGATCATCCCCACAGCCAACCTGCTGCCCGACTGGCGCGCGTGGACCCTCGTCGGGCTCGTCACGGTGGTCGTCGGATTCGAGCTGGTCTCGTACGTCGCGGTCGTCACCGGCGGCGGGCACCACGACCACCAGATGGCCGGCGTGGTGTGCGGGTGGGTCGTGCTGACGCTGATGATCGCGTTCGCGAGCACGACGGCGCCCGTGGTGCGCCGGCGCGCCGACGTGTCACCGACGGCGTCGACCGTCGGCGCCATCGTCGTGGTGGTCGTCGCGGTCGCGACGATCGTCGTCGACGCGTTGGCGCCCAGCGGCCGGGCCGACGTCGCGTTGCTGTCCGCGCTGGGCGCGCTCGCGGGCACGCTGCGCCTGGCGTACATGGTGCGCGACTACGCCGAGCTCTCGGTCGCGCAGCGCGAGTCGCGCACCGACGGGCTCACGGGTGTACCGAACCGGCGCGCGTTCATCGAGCGGCTCGAGCGGCGCCTGTCGCGGCACCGCGAGGTGAGCCTCATGATGATCGACCTCGACGAGTTCAAGGCCGTCAACGACGACCGGGGGCACGCTGCGGGGGACGAGCTCATGCGGACGGTCGCCGCGCGCATGGCCGCCGCTCTGACGGCCGACGGCATGCTCGCGCGGATCGGTGGCGACGAGTTCGCGGTGCTGCTCGACGGGCACGACCACGAGCTCGCGCAGCGGACCGCGCGGTCGGTGCTCGAGGCGGTGCGCACGCCGGTGATGATCGACGGCGAGCCCGTCCGGATCGACGCGAGCATCGGTCTGGTCAGCACACGCCATCGCAGCGCGACCGTCGAGGAGCTGCTGCGCGCCGCGGACCACGCGATGTACACGGCCAAGCGCGCGGGGGTGGGCATCACGGTCTTCGACGAGCGGGTCGCGGCCGACGCGGACCGCCGCGTGGGGCTGCTGCGGGACCTGCGCACGCTGCTCACCACGTCGTCGCGGGCCGCCGGCGAGCTCGTCGTGCACTACCAGCCGCAGGTCTCGTGCGAGGACCGGGCCGTCGTGGGGGTCGAGGCGCTCGTCAGGTGGCAGCACCCGCGGCTCGGCCTGCTGGCCCCTGCGGAGTTCCTCGACCTCGCGGAGCGCTACCAGCTGATGCCGCACCTGACGCAGCGGGTGCTGGCGCGTGCGGTGCAGGACGCGAGCGGCTGGCTGCGCATGGGCCGGCGCATGCCGGTGTCGGTGAACCTCTCGGCGAGCTGCCTCACGCACTCGAGCCTGCT
Source organism: Actinomycetes bacterium (assembly GCA_023432565.1). Taxonomy (GTDB): domain Bacteria; phylum Actinomycetota; class Actinomycetes; order Actinomycetales; family Cellulomonadaceae; genus Cellulomonas. Next base: position 5,201 of record JAEYUL010000135.1, read on the forward strand.
GCCGACGCTCGAGGACGCGCTGCGGGAGTCCCGGCTCCCGCCCGGCCTGCTCACCCTCGAGGTGACCGAGACGGCGATCATGGACGACCCCCGCAAGGCCGTCGAGTCGCTGGCGGCGCTCACCGCCTGCGGCGTCCACGTGAGCATCGACGACTACGGGACGGGGCACTCGACGCTGGCCTACCTGAACCACCTGCCGGCACGCGAGCTGAAGCTGGACCAGAGCTTCACCTCTCGACTTCTGGCCGACGAGCGCACGAGCACGATCGTTGCCGGTACGGTCGAGCTTGCTCACCGGCTCGGTCTGCGCGTGACGGCCGAGGGCGTCGAGGACGACGAGACGCACCGGGCGCTGGCGGCTCTGGGGTGCGACCGGACGCAAGGATTCCTGCACAGCCGCCCGTTGCCGATCCTCGAGCTCGACGCGTGGCTGGACGAGTGGCACAGCCTGGCCCGCGCGGGGCGCCGGGGGAGTTGATACTTCCGTCCGGGTTTTGCGAAAGCAAGACGGATGGTCGGTACGTTTTGCGGTGATCGCGGGTATATTGCCGCGCAGCAATCAAGGGAGGACGACGTGGCGCAGCAGGCGCGCGCGGTGGCGACGAGGAACGCGATCGTCGAGGCAGCTGCTGCCGAGTTCATCGAGCACGGGTTTGCCGGGGCAAGCATCGCGGACATCGCCGAGCGTGCCGGGGCGACCAAGGGCGCCATGTACTTCCACTTCAAGTCGAAGGACCTGCTCGCGCAGGCCGTCATCGACCGGCAGCGTGAGCTCAACGCCGCGCTCCAGGAGCGCTTCGCCTCGAGCGACCTGTCCGCGCTCGCGATCCTCGTGTCCATGGTCCGTGCCCTCGGCGAGCTCATGCGCGACGACGTGGTCGCGCTCGCGGCGATGCGTCTGGCGGTCGAGGTGCCTGACGGCGAGGACGACGACCGCGGCCCGACCTACGACGCCTGGGCCGGGCCCACCTCGACGATCATCAGCCACGCGGTCGCGCAGGGGGACCTGCGGGACACGATCGACCCCGAGGCGCTCTCACGCTTCCTCGTCGCCGCGTTCACCGGCATCCAGACCGCGTCGTTCGCCTCCACGCGGCTCGACGACCTGCTGGTGCGCCTGCGGGAGATGTGGACGCTGCTGCTGCCCGGGATCGTCGCGCCCGGACGTGAGCACGTGATCCCGGACATGCTGCAGCGGGCCTGAGCTGCCCGTCAGACCAGCGCGATGCGGGCCGGCTCGTCGGCGTCCGCGAGGATCACCGGCGGCAGCGTCTCGGTCGCGCAGCGCACCACGGCGGCGGCCGAGCCGTCCTGCAGGATCTCCGTACGCGTCGCGCCGTCCTCATGGACCGCCCGTACGTCGGCGGTCCCCGCCAGCTCGACGTAGCGCGTGCAGCGCACGTCGATCGCCGTCACCGAGTCCGCGGCGGTGAGCAGGTGGTGCGCGGTCATCGCCGCACGCGCGAGGTGCATCGCCGGCACGTGGTCGACGCCGTGGTCGAAGACCATCCGGTCCTGCGCATCCCAGCCGAGCCACGCCTCGAGGCCCTCGGGCGTGGTCCGCACGTCGCCCAGCGCGGCGGGGTCCCGCCGCGGCGCGAGCTCGTGCCAGGCCGGCGCGCCGGCACGCAGGCGCGCGTGCACGCGCGGGTCGACGCACTGCAGGTCGCCCGAGCCGTGGGCGACGACGACGCCGTCGATCGTGACGTCCGCGTCGAAGACGTGCCGCACGAGCGTCCCGCGGCGGTGCTCGGCGCACAGCGTGCGGAACGTGAAGCGGGCCGGCACCACCCCGACGAGCCCGGACGGGTCGGCCGTCCAGCGCATCGCCACCCGGGTCGCGATGAACGCGTGACCCAGCGGCACCCCGCCGGCGACGTGGGCGAGGGCCGTGCCGGCCTGCCGGAAGGCCTCCATGCCGAGCAGCACGGCGCTCTGGTGGGCGTAGACGGGGTGAGCGACATCCAGCGGCAGGTTCACCTCGACGTCCCAGGTCGTGTCCTGGTCGAGCGGTGCGTCGGCGTAGGGCGCCAGGACGCGGGTCACGAGGACCGCCCACGGGTCGAGCTTGTGGACGTGCCGCTGGTCGAAGCTGCTGAGCTGCATGGCTGACCTCCGCGTCTGCGGGCGCCCGTCGCGCCCGCGTGCCCCGAACGCTAGCCTCGACCATAGCGTCATAACAAGACGGGCGGTCGGTTTGCTACCTCGTTCGAGCGGTCTGGCAGATGGACGCTTGACGATCCGCCGCACCGTGGTTCATGCTCAACAAAGCCGGACGTTCGGTTTGTTTAGCCGGGTCCGAGCACGGCCGTGACCGCACACGGACGTGCCGCGGGCCGGCTGCAGGGCATCGCCTGACGGGGCGACGCCGACTCGACGCCACAGAGAGGCACGTGGCATGACCGACCTCCACACCGAGCACACCGTGGTGCTCGACGGACCAGACCTCCAGCCGACCGTGCCCGGACGGACGTCGTGAAGACCGCGACGACCTCCTACCGGTGCGTGCGCCTGCGCGTCGGCACGCGCGCGCGGTCCATCGACGGCCGGGGGATCGCGATCAGCGCAGGCACGAGCGCCGTCATCGTCGACGACGCGGGCGCGCAGGCGTTGTGGACCACGATCGAGCCGGTCCTGCGCGCCGGCGTCGAGCCCGAGCGCCTCATGGCCACCGTGCCCAGGCGCGGCCGGGGCGTCGTCGACGGGATCCTCGAGCGGCTCGACGCCCACCAGCTGCTGCGCGAGGTCGAGCCCGACGCCCCGGAGATCGCCGCGCTCGCGCACCTCGAGACGGTCACCCGGCGTCCGGGGGCCGCCGCCCGGGTGGTCGCGGCGACGACGGTGCGCGTCACGGGAGAGGGGCCCGTCGCGCACGCCGTCGCCGCGCACCTGGGCGCGCTGGGCTACGCGTGCGTCCTCATGAAGACGTACACGCCGGAGCACGTCGCGCCGCGCGCGTCGCACGTGCTCGCGCGGGTGGAGCGGCTCGGACCCGACGACGCCTGGCACGACGTCGCCTTCGCCGTCGGGGACGCGCGCACGACGGTCGTCGGGCCGCGCAACCGCGACGCCGACACCGGTCTCGAGGACGCGGTGCTCGGCAGGCTCTCGCGCTTCTGCGTGCCGGACGCGCCACCGGACCCCGAGCCGCTGTCCGCGGCGCTCGTCGCCGCGCAGCTCGCCCTGGCGGTGCTCGCGTCCTGCGGGCGCGCCGTCGAGGACGACGACCCGCCGGTCTGGCCGGAGTACCTCGTGACCACGGACGGCGTCGTCAGCGAGCCGCGACCGCACGTCGCGCTGCCGCGGCTCGCGCACGACGGCCGCGTGCTCGGCGTCGACGCGTGGACGACGAGCGAGCCGCACGACGAGCACGGCGACCCGGCGGCGCTGGAACGTCTCTCGCCGGTCTGGGACACAGCGCTCGGCCTGATCGGCGAGCCGTTGCCGCTCGACCTGCCGCAGCTCCCCGCGGGCCTGGCCGCGCTCGTCGACGACGAGGGACGCACGCTCGGCGGCGTCGGGAGCACGACGGCGGCAGCGCGGCTCGACGCCGCGTTCGCGGCCCTGCGCCCCGTCGCGAACGGGCCCGCGGGTCACCTGGCGGGGATGCTCGGTCTCGGCACGTCGGCCTGCGCGGCACGGGCGGACGCCGTCGCGCGGCTCGTCGAGCGCTCCGACCTGGGCTGGCGTCCGGTGTGGCGCGAGATCGAGAGCTTCGGCGCGGACGTGCGGTCGTTGCACGTGGCCCTCACCCGCCACCTCGCGCGCCCCGTGTCCGTCGCGCTGTCCGCGTCCGAGGTGGGCCTGCACCGTGTCGACGTGCGTGCCCCCGACGGCGAGCTGCTCGGGCGGGCCGTGGCCTGCAGCGCGGGGGCGGCTGCGCACGGGGCCCTGCTGCGTGCGGTCGGGTTCGCGCAGTGGCAGACGTCGGGCGCGTGCCTCGTCGGCCGCAACCCGGTGATCGACGTGCTCGAGACGCGCGCGTCGGCCGTGCGCACCCAGCTCGACCGGTGGGCGCGCGCCGCGGTCGGTGAGGGTCTGCGCCTCGTCGTCCCCGAGCGGGCGGTGGACTGGCACCGGCTCGGCGTGCACGCGGTGGTGGCGTCGTGGACCTGACGAGCGACGTCGCCGACGCCGTCGCCCTGGCCCTCTCGCGCGGCCGCGCGCGCCTGGCAGCAGGTCCGCGCTCCCTGGTCGTCGGGGTCCACGGCGGGCACGTCCTCGTGGGGCCGCTCGTCGCGCGCGACGGCCACGGCGGCTGCGCCGACTGCGCGCTCGCCTGGTGGGCCGACGTGGCGCCCCACAGCGCGGGCGGCCCACCGGTGGAGACCGGGCTGGACTGGACCCCGGTGGTGCGCGCGATGGTCGCCCGTGTGCTCGCCGACGAGCCGGCGCTGTGGCGACGCGCGGTGCTCGCGCTCGACCGGGACAGCGGACAGCTGAGCACGCACCGGTTCCTCGTGCACCCGGCGTGCGTCGCGTGCGCGCGGCCCGCACGGACCCCCGAGCCGCTCGACCTGGGCACGCCCCAGCCCGCGTCCGCGGGCCCGCTGCGCACCCGGTCGTTCGACCGGCAGATGCTGCGCGACCACCTGCTCGACCCCCGGTTCGGACCCGTCGCGCGGGTCGCGCGCGACGAGGAGTCGCCGTTGGCTCTCGTCACCGCCGAGACGGCCGTGCCCGGACGCTCGCGCCGCGAGCAGAGCGACGGCCGCGCCTCGTCGTTCGCCGCGAGCGAGGTGCCGGCCATCCTCGAAGGGCTCGAGCGCGTGCTCGGCGGCTACCGGCGACCCGCGGTGCCCGTCGTCGTGGCGTCGTGGCGCGAGGTCGCGCACCTCGCCGTCGACCCGCGCGCGCTCGGCGAGCACGAGCCCGCCCACCTCGGGCGGGGTGCGGCGTACCAGCAGTTCGAGACGACCAGCGCGACGAGCTGGGTGTGGGCCTACTCGACGCGCGACGAGCGCGCGGTGCTGGTGCCCGAGCACGTGGCCTACGACCGCGAGCGGGGGATCGGTGCGCGGTTCGTCGCCGAGACGTCGAACGGGTGCGCCCTCGGCGGGACGCGCGAGGAGGCCGTGCTGCACGGCCTGCTCGAGGTGATCGAGCGCGACGCGTTCCTGCTCGCCTGGTACGCACGCGCGCGGCTCGTGGAGGTCGAGCCGGCCGACGAGGGCGAGCTCGCCGCGCAGCGCGACGTGCTCGCGGCGCGCGGCCTGCACCTGCGCGTCCTGGACCTCACCTCCGACTTCCGGGTGCCGGTGGCGCTCGCGGTCGTCACCGCCGACGAGGCCACGGTGCGCAGCGGGCTGGCCCCGGCGCTGTCGCTGGCCACCAGCGCCGCCGCGGACCCGCTCGTGGCGGTCCAGGAGGCGGTGGAGGCGTGCGTGACGAAAGCCGTCATGCACACGACGTGGGTGCGCCGCGGCCAGGCGTTGCCCGCCGAGCAGTGCCGTCCCCTGCTGGAGGACTTCGACCGGGTCCGCGCGCGCGAGGACCACGACGGGCTGCACGCGCTGTGGGAGTCGCGGGGCTGGTGGGAGTTCCTCGAGCACCCCGCCGGCACGATCACCGAGGCGGAGCTGGCCGCGCGGCCGAGGCTGGCCACGCACGACGTCACGCTCGCGCTGCGCGAACTGCTCGACCGCACGCATGCGCTCGGCCTCGACGCCGTCGTGGTCGACCAGAGCGCGCCCGAGCTCGTCGACGCCCTCGGGCTGCACGCCGTGAAGGTCGTCGTACCCGGCACCGTCCCGCTCGCGCTCGGCCACCGGCACCGGCGCACGGTCGGCATCCCCCGCCTGGCCCGCGCCATCTCGATCCTGGAAGGAGCCGCGGCGTGGGACGACGACCCTCGTCCTCACGTCGCGCCCCCACCGTTCCCATGAGCGGGACGGCACCACGCCCATGCGCTCGCTCGTCGCAGGGGGGCGAGCGAGCGCATGGGATCCCTCCGGCGAGGACCATCACGAGAGGACGACGCATGACCGACCGGCCGAGCACGCCCAGCCGCTCCCGCGGCACGGACGGCGCAGAGCGCGAGGCGGGGTGAGCACCACGACCGTCCCGGTGCCGGTCGCGCTGGACGACGACCGCGCGGTCGCCGCCGAGGAGCTGTACCGCGAGCTGCACGCCGCGCCCGAGCTGTCGGGCCGCGAGCGGGAGACTGCCGCGCGCGCCGCCGCAGCGCTGCAGGCCGCGGGTGCGCACGTGCGTCGACGCATCGGCGGCCACGGCGTGGCGGGCGTGCTGCTCAACGGCGAGGGTCCCGTCGTGGCCCTGCGTGCCGAGCTCGACGCGCTGCCGGTCGCGGAGGCCACGGGGCTGCGGTACGCGTCGACGCGCCGCACCACGCTCGGCGGCCGGCAGGTCGGGGTGTCGCACGCGTGCGGGCACGACGTCCACCTCGCCGCGGCGCTGACCGCGTTCGAGCAGCTCGCGGCGAGGCGGGACGCGTGGTCCGGCACGCTCGTCGCGGTCCTGCAGCCGGAGGCGGAGACGGGTCGAGGAGCGGACGCGATGCTCGCCGACGGCCTCGCGCGCCACGTCCCCACGCCCGACGTCCTGCTCGCGCAGCACGTCCGCCCCGAGCCGCTCGGCTCTGTCGTGCTCGGTGCGACGACCATGCTGTCCTCGTCGGTCGCGCTCGCGGTGACGCTGCACGGCACGGGCGGGCACGTCGCGCTCACGGACCGCAGCATCGACACCGTCGCGGTGCTCCTGGACGTGCTGGCCGCCGCCGGTGACCTCGCGGCCGAGGCGGGCGTCGAGCTCACCGTGAGCGCCGTGCACGGCGGCGCGTCGCACCACACGCTCCCGCACGTGGTGCACGCGGACCTCACGCTGCGCGGCGCCGACGAGCGTGTGCTCGACGTGGTCGTGCACGAGGTCAGCGCGCTCGCGAAGCACGTCGCCGCGCGGTCCGGCTGCCCGCGGCCCGCTCAGGTCGAGCGGATCGCGTCGTTCGGCGACGTGCGCAACGACCCGGACGCGGCGCGGCGCGTGCACCGGGCGTTCGTCGGCCGCCGCATGCCCACGTACCCGCTGACCGTGCCGTCGCCGGCGAGTGACGACGTCGGCAGGCTCGCGCACGGCCTGCGCTGCCCGCTCGTGTACTGGTTCCTGGGCGCCACGGACCCGGACCTGCTGGCGGAGGGCGTCGGCGGTCCGTTCGGCGGCGAGCCCGAGCGGTCACCGGCCCCGCCCGCGAACCACGCGCCCGACTTCGCGCCGCACGCCCGGACCGTGGTGCACGCGACCGAGGCGATGCTCGTCGCCGCCGGCGCCTGGTTCGCGTGACGAGCCGCGCGCCGGCGGGCTGCCGCGAGCGGCTAGCGTGGCGGGCGGCGACCGGGGCCTCGTGACGGGGCGACGAAAGGGGGTGCGGTGCACGCGATCGCGTTCCTCGACGTGGACGAGACGCTGCTGACGATCAACTCGATGAGCGGCTTCCTCGTGGCGCACCTGCGGGACCGGGGGCACACGAGCGAGCAGGTCCACGCGGTGCTGCGCGAGCTCGCCGCGCTCGACGTCGGCGGTGACCGGGACGCGGTGAGCCGCGCCTACTACGCGACCTTCGCCGGCGTGCGGCCGCAGGACCTGCTCGCGCTCGGTGAGCGGTGGTTCCGCGGCCGGGCCCCTGACGTGTTCCACCCGCAGGTCGCCGCGGAGGTCGCGGCCGCGCGGGACGCGGGTACGTACGTGGTGCTCGTGTCGGGGGCGCCCGGCGCCACCGTGGCACCCGTCGCTCGTGCGCTCGGCGCGCACGCGTGGTTCGCGACCGTGCAGGAGCACCGCGACGGCGTCCTGACGGGGGTCGCGAGCGACGTCGTCGTGGGTGCGCGCAAGGCCGACGTGGTCCGGCAGGTGATGCGCGAGCGCGGCGTCGGGGCCGAGCAGTGCGTCGCGTACGGCGACCACGCGAGCGACCTGGCGATGCTCGAGGCCGTGGGTGAGGGCGTCGTCGTCGGGGACGACCCGGTGCTGACCGCGGCCGCGGCCCGCCGCGGCTGGCGCCTCCTGCCTGCGGTCGGGTCGGCGACGCACTAGCCGTCCTCGGCGCTAGTTGAGGAGCAGGTCCGGGGGGTAGTGCGCGAGGAGCGCGAGGTCGCCGCCCTGGCGGCGCAGCACCCGGCTCCACAGCGTGCCGGGGTCCGGAGTGCACACGTCGCCCGGCTCGGACGGCATGACGAACCACGCGCCTTCCTCGATCTCCTCCTCGAGCTGCCCGGCGCCCCAGCCCGAGTGCCCCGCGAAGATCCGCAGGCCCGTCACACGTCCGACGACCGAGGTGGGGTCGGCGTCGAGGTCGACGAGCCCGAACACCCCGGTGAAACGGTCGACGAGGTGATCGTCGGGCTCAGCCCGCAGGCCGTCGCCGTCCGCCGCACCGGTGGACAGGCCGGCGACGGGCTCCGCCGCGATGGCGAGCCCGATGGCGCCGTCGAGCCCGACGGGCCCGCCCTGGAACAGCCCGTCGGGGCGGCTGACGACGTCCTGCCAGCCCGGCAGCACGGCGTCCACCTCGACCTGCAGGGGACGGTTGAGCACGACCCCGAACGCGCCGTCGTCGGTGTGGTCGAGCACCAGGACGACGGTGCGGTGGAAGTTCGGGTCCAGCAGGTGCGGCGACGCCACGAGCAACCGTCCGCGCAGGGTCATGACTCCATCATCAGCGACCCGGCCACGCGTGCACCTCGTGGCGCGGTCGGCGCCGGACGCCTCACAGCTGCAGGTCGACGAGCCACACCGTCCCGAGCGCGAGCCCCGCGACAGTGACGAGCGCGAGCACCAGGACCCACACGGCGCCGGGGACGTGCGTCAGGCCGGCCAGGAGCCCCGCGTCCGAGGTGTCGCGGCGCCGGCCGCGGCGCGCGTCCCGACGCCCCGACTGCATCTCCAGGACCGCACGCGGTGCGCCCAGGAGGAAGAACCACGTCACGGCGTACGCCGACACGGCCTGCACCTGCGCCGAGCCCCAGCCCGTGACCACGACGAGCACGGCGAGGGTGACGAGCACGGCCCACAGGCCGTACCAGTTGCGGATCGCGACGAGGACGAGGACGACGAGCACCAGCAGCGCCCACAGCACGGCGAGCTGGTACCCGCGCGACAGGAGCCACGCCGCCGCGACGCCCACGACGGTCGGCGCGGGGTACCCGGCGAGAGCCGTCGCGATCATCCCGGGGCCGCGCGGCCGGCCGCGCGAGAGCGTGAGGCCCGAGGTGTCGGAGTGCACCCGGATCCCCGACACCTGCCGGCCGACGAGCAGCGCCACGCACGCGTGACCGGCCTCGTGCACGATCGTCAGCGCGTGCCGTGCCAGCCGCCACGCGACGGGCACGGTCAGCACGACGAGCACGACGAGCGCGGTCGTGACCACGACCCACGTCTGCGGGACCGGGCCCGTCGTGGTCACGTCCGCCCAGGTCTCGCTCAGCCAGCTCACGGGCGTGAGCGTACGGGGAACATCGACGTGGCCGGCCCGGTTGGTGCCGAGATGCGTGCGATCGCCTACAGCAGGTACGGCCACAGCGACGTCCTCGAGCTCGTGGACCTGCCGGTCCCGAAGGTCGGCCCGGACTCGGTCCTGGTCGCGGTGCGGGCCGCGTCGGTCAACCCCGTCGACTGGAAGGTCCGTGAGGGGCACCTCGACGGGCTCCTCGACGCGACGTTCCCGGTGGTCCCGGGCTGGGACGTCGCGGGAGTCGTCGAGCGGGTCGGCCTGGACACCCCCGAGCTGCAGGTCGGCGACGAGGTGTACGGGTACGTCCGCAAGGACTGGCTGCACGGCGGCACGTTCGCGCAGTACGTCGCGGCGCCGGTGCGCACCCTGGCACGCAAACCGGCGTCCGCGACGTTCGAGGAGGCCGCGGCCGTGCCCCTCGCCGGGCTCACGGCGTTCCAGACGATCGGGCGCGCGGGCGTCACCGCAGGGCAGACGGTCCTGGTGCACGCCGCGGCCGGCGGGGTCGGGCAGTTCGCGGTGCAGATCGCCGTCGCGCGCGGCGCGCGGGTGATCGGGACGGCGTCGCCACGCAACCACGAGCACCTGCGCGCGCTCGGTGCGCAGCCGGTCGCGTACGGCGACGGCCTCGTCGCCGCGGTCCGTGAGCTGGCGCCCGACGGCGTCGACGTGGTCCTCGATTACGGCTCGGACGACCTCGTCACCACGACGCGCGCGCTGCTGCGTCCCGGTGGGACGGTCGCCTCGATCGTCGACGCCGCTGCGCGCGACGAGCTGGGCGGGCACTACGTGTGGGTGCGGCCGAGCAGCGAGGACCTGACGGCGCTCGCCGAGCTGATCGACGCGGGGCGCGTGCGGGTGGACGTCGCCGAGGTGTTCGACCTCGCCGACGCGGCCGCGGCGCACGAGGCGAGCCAGTCGCAGCACGTGCGCGGCAAGGTCGTCGTCCGGGTCTGAACCCGCGCGAGCACGGGCCGGACGGTTCGGTCTCGCGCACGCTCTGCCCGGGCGCGTGAGCGGGGCTACCGTGACGGTTCATGGCGATCCGCTGGACCACCGCGATGCTCGACGTGCCGTCCGCCGTGCTCGACGAGACGGTCGCGTTCTGGTGCGAGGTGACGAGCTCGTCGCTGTCGCCCTGGCGCGGCGCGGACGGCGAGCTCGCGACCCTCGTCCCGCCGGACGGCGACGCGTTCCTGCGGGTGCAGCGGTTCGAACCCGGGCCGCGGGTGCACCTCGACCTGCACGTGGGCGACGCCGCGGACGTGCGCGCCGAGCTCGTGCGCGCGCTGGCGCTCGGCGCTGCTCTCGAGCACGACGCCGGGACGCACGTCGTGCTGTCCTCACCCGGCGGGTTCGTGTTCTGCCTGGTCGAGGACGACGGTCATGCTCGTCGCCCGGCCCCGGTGCGGGTCGGCCGCGACGAGCCGCCCGCCACCGCGCTCGTCGACCAGCTGTGCCTGGACGTCCCGGCGGTGCGCTTCGCGCAGGAGGTGGCGTTCTGGACCGAGCTCACGCGGTGGTCGGCGCACCCGACCGACGAGGACGAGTTCCTGGTGCTCGACCGCCCCCCGTCGCTCCCGCTGCGCCTGATGCTCCAGCGCCTGGGCGAGGACGACCCTCGCCGCGAGGTCGCCTCCCACCTGGACCTGGCGACGACGAACCGGCCCGCCCTGGAGAGCGCGCACGTCGCCGCCCGCGCCCGGGTGCTCTCCCGCCGGCCCGGACGGACGACGCTCGCGGACCCGTCCGGCCAGCCCTACTGCCTCACGGACCGTCGCCCGGCGGACGGCTTCGGCCCGGCCTGACGCGCAGGTGCACGGGTGAGCGGCGGGGGCGGCTCACCCCACCAGGGGGCGTCGCCCGAGCGCCGACGCGAAGCCGAGCCACGTGTGGCGGTTGCCCGCCCAGCACCGGCCGACCTTGGGGGCGTCGCGGCGTGCGCGGCCGTCGCGCCCCGTGCCGTTGGAGATCCACAGCGCAGGGGTGCGCGCGTCCAACCGGGCCCGAGCGCGGACGCGCCGGGACCCGGCGGTCATGAAGCAGTGGTTGCGTTCGAGCACGTCCGGCGTCTGGAGCACCCAGTGGACCCCCTCGGCGAGCGTGAGGGGCGTGCGACCCTGCGACGCGAGCTCGGGCAGCGCCTCGTCGGGCGAGAGGTTCGCGAGGGCTCCGGGGGCCTGCTCGTGGCGCGCACGAGTGCGTGCAGGTCGTCGGGCGCCAGCTCTGCGAGGTCGGCGACCCCGAGCGCGACGAGGCGCTCGACCTGCTCCTCGAGCGGGGGAAGCGTCGGGACGCGGGGGCGGCTGGTCGGTGACGGGGCGGGCACGGTCATGGCGGGACCTCGCAGGCCCGTCGGCGGGGCTCGTCGGCGGGGCTCGTCGGCGGGGCTCGTCGAGTGGCGGCACAGTGCCAACGTGCGGCCGGTGCTCGCGGTGCCCGCTGCCGTGGATCAACCCGGCGCGGGTCAGGAGTCGTGCAGCCACGCGGACATCTCGACGTCGTTGCGCGGCGGGTCGCCCACCACCTCGCGCACCTGGACGGGCTGCGCGAGCGGCCGGCCACCGCGTCCGGGTGCCGCCGAGACGAGCGCGGCGATCTCGAGCGCGCGCTCGACGCTCGGCGTCTCGACCACCTGGAACCCGGCGACCCACTCGCTGAACTCGGCGAACGGACCCTCGGCCACGCTGGTCGAGCCAGGTCCCGACGAGCGGACGACGTAGGAGCTGTCCGGCGGGGCGAGGATCTCGCCGCCCACGAGCTCGCCACGCGCCGCGAGCTCGTCGTTGAGCCGTCGGTAGTACGCCAGGTGGGCGTCGACCTCGGCGGGCGCCCACTCCTCGAGCGGGGTCGGGTCCTGCCCTGGCTGGAAGTCGACGACGAGCAGGTAGCGCGGCATGGGGGCTCCTCGGGTGCGGGCGTGCTGTCACCGACATGACGCGCGGACCCCGCTGCGATCGACAGCGCCTGGCACGGATCGGCCCTTGGTGGAGGAATGGCAAAGGTCTGCGCGCTCGTGGGGCCCGCCCGATAGAGTGCCGACGTCCCGTTGGTGGACATCTCGTCTCGCTCCTCGGAGCCGCTGACCTGGGCGCTCGCCGCCGACGCCGCTACCGGCCCGGAGCCGGGACACGCCGGCCACGGACGGGACAGCACGAGCAGCACGGCTCGACCGCGCCTCGCGGGGAGCAGCCGCCGTGCGGACCGGTGCACGGATCAGCACGCGACGAAGGGGACCGAACAATGGCTGCGCGCAGGGGGACGATCGCCACGACGACGGTGATCGCCCTGATCACAGCGCTGGCCGCGACGGCCTGCACGTCCTCGCCGCCCGGGCCGCAGGACGCGGCCGCGGCACTCGCGGCGGGTCTGCAGTCGGGGGACCTCAGCGAGGTCGCGCTCGCGGCGGACGTGACGACGGCCGACGCCACCGCGCAGCGCACCGAGGCCTACGACGACGTGCTGGCCGCGCTCGGCGAGGACGCGCTGAGCGTCTCCCTGGTGCGCGCGCAGCCGCTCGAGGACGACGACGCGCTCGCGGACGCCGTCCTGCGGTTCGCGTGGTCGACCAGCGACGAGGACGAGAGCGACGAGCGCCGGTGGACGTACGAGACGACGGCACGCCTCGAGCGCGACGACGAGGACGTGTGGCGCACCCGCTGGTCCTCGACGATCCTGGCGCCCGACCTGCAGCCCACCGAGGACCTCGTCGTGCGGCGCGAGGCGCCGGAACGGGCCGACGTGCTCGGTGCGGGCGGGGAGGTGCTGGTCGAGGCCCGCGACGTCGTGCGGATCGGCATCGACAAGACGCTCGTGCCCGCCGACCAGGCGGGCGACGCGGCGCGCGGGTTGGCGCAGGCGCTCGAGATGGACCCCGACGAGTACGCCAAGCGCGTCGAGTCGGCCGGGCCGAAGGCGTTCGTCGAGGCGATCGTGGTGCGCCGCGACGACTCGTACTACGACGTGGGGGCGCTGAGCGAGCTGCCGGGCGTCAACGCGGTGGCCGACTCGCTCCCGCTGGCCCCGACCCGCACGTTCGCCCGGCCGATCCTCGGCACCGTGGGAGCGGCGACCGCGGAGGTCATCGAGAAGTCGGGCGGCGCGATCCAGGCGGGCGACCTGACGGGGTTGTCCGGGCTGCAGCGTCAGTTCGACGAGCAGCTGCGCGGCACGCCGGGCCTGCGCATCGAGGCGCGCGCCGTGGAGGACGGCGACGACGCCGCGACCGAGCCCCGCGCGCTGTTCACCGTGCCGCCCGTGCCCGGCGAGCCGCTGCAGCTCACGCTGGACTCGAGCGCGCAGCAGTCCGCGGAGAACATCCTGGCGAGCGTCGGGCCGGCCTCGGCGATCGTCGCGATCCGGCCCTCGACGGGTGAGGTCCTCGCGGCCGCGAGCGGTCCGGGCGGCCAAGGGCTGTCGACGGCCACTCTCGGGCAGTACGCGCCCGGCTCGACGTTCAAGGTGGTCAGCGCCCTCGCGCTGCTGCGCGCGGGCCTGACCCCCGACAGCGCGGTGACGTGCACGGACGGGATCACGGTCGACGGCCGGCAGTTCGACAACTTCCCGGACTACCCGGATGCCGCGCTCGGTGAGATCCCGTTCCGCACGGCGTTCGCGAACTCGTGCAACACCGCGTTCATCGGCCTGCGCGACCGGACGCCGCAGGACGCGCTCGTCGACGCCGCGGGCTCGCTCGGTCTCCTGCCCACCGAGTCGCTCGGCTTCGCGTCGTTCCTCGGCGCGGTGCCGTCCGACTCGGTCGGGACGGACCACGCGGCGACGATGATCGGTCAGGGCCGGGTGCTGGCCTCGCCGCTCGGGATGGCCGCGGTCGCCGCGTCGGTGGCGGCGGGCCGCACGGTGACGCCGCAGCTCGTCGCGCCGTCCGCGCAGGACGAGGACAGGCAGGACGAGGACAAGCAGGTCGAGCCCAGCACCGGGGCGGACGAGCAGGCCGACGGCTCCGGCGAGGACGAGGCGAGCGACGAGCCCCGAGCCCACGTGGAGCTCACGTCGGACGAGGGCGCCGCGCTGCGCCTGCTCATGCGCGCGGTGGTCACCGACGGCGGCGCGACGTTCCTGCAGGCCGTGTCGGGGCCCGAGGTGATGGCGAAGACCGGCACCGCACAGTTCGGGCCGGCCGACGACCTGCGCAACCATGTGTGGATGATCGCGATCCAGGGCGACCTGGCGGTCGCGGTCTTCGTCGACGAGGGTGAGTACGGGTCGACGACGGCGGGGCCGCTGCTCGAGCGGTTCCTGCAGACGCCGACCGTCGCGGCGCTCACGGACTGACCCGTCGGCGCACGTCCGCAGTCCCGTCACCGAGGAGGCTCCCGTGACCCAGCCCGCCCACGCGCCTGACGGACCGGCCTGGATGCGCCCGCTGCCCGGCACGGACCTGACGGTCTCCGCGGTCGCCCTCGGCGGCGCTCCGCTCGGCAGCATGCCCGCGCTGTACGAGCGTGAGGTGTCCGCCGAGGAGGGTGTGGCGACCGTCCTGGCGGCGTTCGACTCCCCGATCCGGTTCGTGGACACCTCGAACGGGTACGCCGACGGCGAGAGCGAGCGGCGCATCGGGGCGGCGATCGCCCTGGCCGACGGGTTGCCGCCGGGCGTCGTCGTCGCGACGAAGGTCGACCCTCGTGGCGACGACTACTCCGGACGGCGCGTGCGTGAGTCGGTGGCCGAGAGCCGGGCCCGCCTCGGGCTCGACGAGCTGCCGCTCGTGCATCTGCACGACCCGGAGTGGCACGACTTCGCGACGATGACCGCGCCCGGCGGCGCGGTCGACACGCTCGTCGAGCTGCGCGAGCGCGGCGAGGTGGGGCGGATCGGGTTGGCCGGCGGGCGCGTGCAGGAGATGGCGCGGTACCTCGAGCTCGGGGTGTTCGACGTGCTGCTCGTGCACAACCGCTGGACGCTCGTCGACCGCAGCGCCGGCCCCCTGATCGAGGAGGCGACGCGGCGCGGGATGGGCGTGCTCAACGCGGCGGTGTACGGCGGCGGGATCCTCGCGTCCCAGACGGGCGGTCCGACCGGGTACGGGTACCGACCCGCGCCGCCCGAGGTCCTGGAGGCCGTGGCGCGCATGCGCGAGGCGTGCGCGGCGCACGGCACGGACATCGCGACGGCCGCGTTGCAGTTCTCGCTGCGCGACGAGCGGATCGCCTCGACGATCGTCGGCATGAGCCGCCCGGGCCGCGTGACCGCGACCGTGGAGGCTGCCGCGCGAGCCGTGCCGGACGCCCTGTGGGCCGAGCTGGAGGCGCTCGTGCCGCCCGAGCGCACCTGGCTCGACGCCGACTGATCCGGTTCACCCGCGCACGAGGACGGGCATACCGGGACGAAAGTCGCACGACGCGCCCGTTCGCGGTGCTCCGAACGGGTGATTTTGCCCGCTGTCCGTATTTGGGGCCTTTCGCGCCCTTGGCCGGGTAAGTGATCTGAACTACCGTCCTGCTTGTCAGCGACAACGGCAAACCCTCCGCGAGGAGGGGACGCAAAGCCACGGGACCCTCGACGGTCAGCCGGGCTACCGAACAGACAGGACGCGATCCATGGACCAGACCGGCATCCCCGCCGAACCGGCGCAGTCACCCGCCAACCCGAGCTCCCTGCGCTCCCGCGCCCAGGCCTGGACCGCCATGGCGGCGTCCATGGGCGCCGTGACCGCGCTGCCCACGCAGCGGGAGCGCACCGCGGCCTGACGGCCGAGCGACACCGACGACGGCCGGTCCGGGACCTCCCGGGCCGGCCGTCGTCGTGCCGCCCCGAGCGGGCCGATCTCCCCGGGGGCGCCACGCGTGCGGTATGTCGCTAATGTCGGAGTCGCGACGCGCCACGCCGCCGCAATCCACGTCGAAAGGCTCGCGATGAACTTCTGGCAGTGGGTCATGCTCCTGTTGTGGTGGTTCCTCTTCTTCGCCTATCTCGTCATCCTTTTCCAGATCCTGAGTGACCTGTTCCGTGACACGTCGCTCAGCGGGTGGTGGAAGGCCGTCTGGGTCATCTTCTTGGTGATCTTCCCGTTCCTCACCGCGCTCGTGTACGTCATCGCGCGCGGCCGTTCGATGGCCGAGCGTCAGGCGGCGGCCGCGAGTCGCGCCAAGCACGAGACGGAGAGCTACATCCGCGAGGTCGCGAGCACCAAGTCCCCGGCCGAGCACATCGCTGACGCCAAGGCGTTGCTCGACTCGGGGGCGATCACGCCCGACGAGTACGCCGTGCTGAAGGCCAAGGCGCTGGCACTCTGACGCCCGACCGCCGACGAGTCGACGGGGGTCCGCCGCGCGACTCGCGTGGCGGACCCCTGCGCGCTACAGCTCGCCGACCTTCTGCAGGTGGCGCATCGCGACCCACCCGATGGGGATGCGGACCCAGTAGGTGACGACGCGGAACAGGATCGCGATCGACGTCGCGACACCGGGGTTGATGCCGGTCACCGCGGTCAGCGACGCGGCGAGCGCGACCTCGATGGCGCCCATGCCGCCGGGCGTCGGGACCAGTGCGCCCGCGGTGTTCCCGGCGAGGTAGACGATGGCGACCTGGATGAGGCTCGCGTGCTGACCGAACGCCTGCAGGCAGGCGTCGAACGCGAGCACGAACCCGAGGGTCATGAGCAGGTTGCCGGCCACCGCGACGGCGAGCCGCGACGGCCGCCCGAGGATGTCGACGAGGCGCGGCCAGATCTGCCGCAACGTCGGGCGGATCTTCGCCATCACCCACTGACGCACCTTCGGCACGAGCAGCGCGGCCCCGACGACGGCCGCGATGAGCGCGATGATCAGCAGCACCTCAGGTGAGACGGGCAGCTGGGACTCCTTGCCGCCCGATCCCACGGACAGCACGGCGAGCAGCACGATCGTCACGACGAGCTGCGAGACCTGGACCATCGCGACGGTCGCGGCGGCGAGCGACGTGGAGACCCCGCGCTTGGTCAGCATGCGCAGGTTGAGCGCGGCAGGGCCGATCCCGGCGGGCGCGGCCATCGCCACGTAGTTGGAGGCGGCCTGCACCTCGAGCGTGCGCCACAGCGGTAGCCGCACGGGGGAGAACGCGGTGAGCGCGAGGGCGGCTCCGACGACGGTGAGCAGGCCGAGCAGGAACGCCACGATCGTCCAGCGCCAGTCGCTGCTCCCCAGCGCGCTGGTGATCTCGTCGAGGTTGATGCGCGTGACCAGCAGCAGCAGCACGACGATCGGCAGGACGATCGTGATGATCGAGCGCGCACCGAACCGCACGAGCTGCTGCGGCTCCACGTCCGCCTCGGGGATGCGCGCGACGATCGCCGAGCGCAGGTCGCTCAGCACCGCCTTGTGCCGGCGCACCTCGGTCCGGGTGCGCTCCGGCAGGGTGATGCCCTGCAGGAGCGGGCCGATCGCCGCGAGGTCGTCGTCGTCGAGCGAGTCCGCGGCGGACTGCAGCGCCCGGTCCACGCCCACCCTCAGGGCGAGCATGGCCAGGAGCTGTGCCAGGTCCATGCGCCGGGCGAGGTCGGAGGACGCGACGTAGCCGTTCTCCCAGCCGACGATCCACACCATCGGCGTCCCGACGAGGTGGTCGAGGAGCACGGTGTCGGACGTCAGCGCGCGGTGCGCGATCCCCGCGTCGTGCGCGGTGCGCAGCTGCTCCCAGACGGCGCGCAGCGCGTCGTCGGTGATCTCCTCGTCGCTGAGCTCGGTCAGCGGCCGGGCGTTGCCGGGGTGCGCCTGCACCAGGAGCATCGAGTCCTGTGCCTCGGCGACGCGCAGCAGCGCGGGGGTGCGCACGCCCGCGGCGCGGGCCGCGTAGCTGAGCAGCGCGGTGCGCTCGGCGGTCTGCCGCAGCGACTGCACGGAGCGGCCCTCGATCCCACGCAGCCGCACCGAGCGCCACACGCGCGAGACCGTGCTGGCGACCTGCCGGTCGCCGTCGATGACGACGAGGTCGCGGCGCTCGTCGTCCGAGGTGGTCAGCTCGTACGTGCGGTACCCGGTCGAGCGCACCAGGGCGCGTGCGGCCGCGTCGTCCGGCGCCGGCTGGCGTGCGGTCGAGCGCAGCCCGTCGCGCGGGGCGTCGGCGCCCGGGTCGCCATCGCCGTCCGCGTCGTCGAGCGGCTCGTCGAGGATGCGCCGCAGACGTACGGGCTCGAACCCGGCCCGGCGCACGCCGGCGACGAGGCTCGCGCCGTACGCGCGTTCGCTGCGCACGCCCGAGACGTAGCGGACGACGAGCCCGCACAGGCGACCGATCAGCAGCGCGACCGCGAGGCCGGCGAGGGAGACCTGTGCCGTGACGAGCAGGACCGCGATCGCGAACCAGAGCACGTTCCACGACCACGCGACGGTGCGACGCCGCTGACGGGGACCGCTCACGGTCAGCAGGCTCGCGAGCATCGAGACGTACACGGGGATGGTGAGCTGCCAGCTCCCGTTGAGCAGCACCGAGAGCCCGCGGACGAGCTCGGCGGAGCCGAAGGCCTCGACGAGGACGATCACCCCGGCCCCGACGAAGATCGCCAGCACCGCCGCGACGATCGCCTCGATGAGCTGGCGACCCAGGCGCCGCACCGTGAGCTCCATGCCGACTGCGAGCGGCACGGCCAGCGTCACGACACCCTCGAGCACCTGCACGGGGACGAACAGGATCTTGCGCAGCAGCGACGCGAAGCCCTGCACGTCCTCGGCGACGCCGGTGGTGGTGTGCTGCGCGTACGTCGCGAGCAGGATGACGAGCGCGACGCCGAGCGCCGAGACGACCGTCCCGATGAGGTCGCTCGGATGGTGCACGCGGACCGTCGGCTGGTCGTCGACGACGATGACGGCGGCCTCGGCCTCCGCGCGCGCCCGCGCGGCGCGCTCCTCGTCGGGCTCCGGAACGTCGAGACGCCCGGCGCCGGCCTCCCCGCCCGTCTCGCCGTCCGCTGCGGACGCCGATGAGCGTCCAGTACGCGCCGGGTCCACCGGTCGCGGGGTCACCAGGTCGTCCGCCGGACCAGCGGGTCGCGGCGACGCCGACCCCGCCGACCTCCGTGCAGACATAGCGGCGAGTCTAGGCGGCGCGCTCGTCCGACGACGGGCGGTCGCCTTGACCGGGACGCGCGGACGGGGCCGCTCGGGCCGATCACGTCCGTGCGTGACGCCCGTCCACGGCACGTCCAGGGCACGTCCACGGCACGGCACGACCGGCGCGCCGGTGCCGTCTTCGTCGGGTTCATCCCGGTCCGTGGCGCTAGCGTTCACGCAAGGGCCGCGTCCGAGCGGCGCGGACGGGAGGCGATCGTGAGCGACACCCTCGACAAGGTCCTCGGCCAGGAGCTGCGCACGACCTGGTGGCTGCCCGTGCTGCGCGGCTTCCTGCTCCTGGCGCTCGGCCTGCTCATGCTGCTGCACCCGCTGGAGACGCTCACGGCGATCACGTGGGTCGTCGGGATCTTCGCGCTGGTCGACGGCGCCCTGATCGTCGTGCAGGCCCTCGTCGAGCACCGCAAGGGCGCGATGTGGTGGCAGCTGCTGGGCGGCATCCTCGTCGTCGCGCTCGGCGTCGTCGTGATCTCCTGGCCCGCGCCCACCGTGCTCGTGCTGTTCTACGCGGTGACGGTGTGGGTCCTCGCGGTCGGGGTCGTGGGCGTCGTCGCCGCGATCCTGCTGCACCGGCGCGGCGACTACTCGTGGTTCGGCGCCCTCGCGATCGGTCTGGTCAACCTCGTGATCGGCGTGCTGCTGGCGTTCAACCCGCAGACCTCGCTGTCGGTCGTCATGGTGCTGTTCGGTGTGTTCGCCCTGGTGGTCGGCGTGCTGCTGCTGGTCAGCGGGTTCGCGGCACGGTCCCTGGGACGTGAGCTGGGCCGCTAGGCCTCGGCGGCGCGCCCGCTACTGTTCTCGTTGCCGTGTGAGCGGCACGACGGTCTCCGCTGCGAACGGTCTGCGCCCATGATCGAGGTCCTCAGCCCTGCCGAGCTGCTGCGCGCCCGGGACAGCGGGGCGCTGGTCGGCGAGATCCTGCAGACGCTGCGGGAACGCGCGGCGCCCGGCACGAACCTCCTGGAGATCGACCGGTGGGCGAGGTCGATGATCGAGCGCGCCGGCGCCGACTCCTGCTACGTCGACTACGCGCCCAGCTTCGGGCGGGGCCCGTTCGGCCACTATATCTGCACGTCGGTGAACGACGCGGTGCTGCACGGGCTGCCGCACGACTACACGCTGGCCGACGGCGACCTGCTGACGCTCGACCTCGCGGTCTCGCTGCGCGGGATCGCGGCGGACTCGGCCGTGAGCTTCGTCGTGGGCAGGTCGCAGCCCGCCGACAGCGTCGCGCTGATCGACGCCACGCGACTCGCGCTCGAGGCGGGGATCGCCGCGGCGGGGCCGGGCGCCCGGGTCGGTGACGTGTCGCACGCGATCGGTTCCGTCCTCACCGCGGCGGGGTACCTGGTCAACACCGACTTCGGCGGGCACGGCATCGGCTCGACCATGCACCAGGATCCGCACGTGCCGAACCTCGGCCGGCCCGGACGAGGCTTCCCGCTGCGCGCGGGGATGCTGCTCGCGCTCGAGCCGTGGGTCATGCAGGACACCGACGAGCTCGTGACGGACCCCGACGGCTGGACGCTGCGCAGCGCGACCGGTTGTCGCACCGCGCACAGCGAGCACACGGTCGCGATCACCGACGACGGCGCTCAGGTCCTGACGCTGCCGCGCTGAGGCGCCGCCCGCCGGCGGCCGCGGGGCGCGAGGGTCAGTCCAGACCGAGCGCCGCGAGCCAGTCCTCGGGCACGAGCGCGTAGCCGACGAACACCACGAGGTCCATGACGGTGTGCGCCACGACGAGCGGCATGACCCGGCGGCTGCGCCGGTAGTACTCGGCGAACACCAGGCCCATGACGACGTTGCCGAGGAAGGGCCCCCAGCCCTGGTACAGGTGGTACGAGCCGCGCAGGAGCGCGCTGGTCACCACGATCACCGGCGGGCTCCACCGCAGGTCGCGCAGCCGTTCCATGAGGTAGCCGACCGCGACGACCTCCTCGAGGAGCGCGTTCTTCAGCGCGAGCGCGACGAGCAGCGGGATCGTCCACCAGTGGTCGTCGATCGTCGTCGGCTGGACCTGGACCGTGATGCCGATCGCGCGGCCGATCGCGTACAGACCCAGGCCCGGCACGCCGATGAGGGCCGCGAGCCCGACGCCGATCCCGAGGTCGCGCCCCGGGCGGGCGAACGTCAGCCCGATCCGCCGGGTGGCCGAGCGGCCGTTGGCGGACAGCAGGTAGAGCGCGAGAGCGACGGGGATGAGGGCGAAGCCGATGGCGAGGACCTGGTAGATGACGTCGAGCCAGGGCCGAGGGTTGAGGGGCGCGTTGATGGTCGTGCTCTGGTCGGCCAGCGGCGGGCCGGCCGTCAGGCGGTCGAGCATCGTGACCAGGGCGTAGACCCCGGACCGGCCGAGCGAGAGCCCGAGGACGATCCAGATCTCGACGGTGAGCCGGCGCCGCTGCGCGCGCTCCCCGGGCGGCGGCGCGCCGCCGCCCCGCGCCTCCTCGTCGTGCTCGTCCCTCATGGCGGCACGGTAGCCGCCGCGGGCGCGAAAGGGGGGTTGTGCGATCTGTCCGGTCGGGCGCAAACTGGTTTGCGAGACAAACCGGGACGAACTACCGACTCGTGCAAGGGGGAGCACATGGACGACGACGACACGGCAGTGCCGGCCCCGGGCGACGCACTCGCGATCATCGCCGGGCAACGCGCGGCAGCGGCGCGCGCCTACCCGTCCGCCGCGCTGCTGTTCGGGCTCTGGGGTGCGGTCTGGCTGGTCGGCTACGGGCTGCTGTGGCTGACCGCGCTCGACGACGGCGCCCCGACGGTCTGGGCCGCCGTCGCCGCGGGCGTCGGCACCGTCACGGCGATGGTCGTCACCGCCTGGCACATGGTCGTGCGGACGCACGGCATCCGGGGCCGCAGCGCGGTCCAGGGCGCGATGTACGGCTGGGCGTGGTTCGTCGGCTTCCTCGCCCAGGGCGTGATCGTCTCGGCCCTCGCGCACGCCGGTGCGACGCCCGTGGTCATCAGCATCGCGGCCAACGCGATGGCCACCATGGTCGTCGGCCTGCTCTACCTCGCCGGCGGCGTGCTGTGGGAGTCCGCCCCGATGTACGCACTCGGTGCGTGGGTGCTGCTGACCGGCGCCTTCGGCTCCTTCGCAGGCATCCCCGGCTCGTACGGCGTGCTCGCCTTCGCGGGCGGCGGCGGGATGGTCGTCGCGGCCCTGCTCCTGCAGGCGCGCCGGGGCGCCCGCCGTGCCTGACGACGAGCTCGACCCCGTGATCCACGCCCAGGCCCGGCTGCGCGTGGTCGCCACGCTCGCCGCGCTCGGCGAGGGCGACCGGATCGCGTTCCCACGGCTACGCCGCCTGCTCGACATGACGGCGGGCAACCTCTCGACCCACCTGCGACGCCTCGAGGAGGCGGACTACGTGAACATCACCAAGACCTACGAGGGCAGGTCCCCCGCGACCTACGTGGCCCTGACACCCACCGGACGCCTCGCGTTCGACCGGTACTCGCGCCGCCTGCGCGAGCTGCTCGGGAACGCGCGATGAGCGCCCTGGAGGCCACCGCGCACCGTGTGGCCGGCCCCGTGATCGAGCTCGACGCCGTCACCCGCCGGTTCGGGCACGTCGTCGCGCTGGACGACGTGTCGCTCACCGTCGGTGAGGGTGAGCTCGTCGGCCTGCTCGGGCCCAACGGTGCGGGCAAGACGACGCTGCTCAGCCTCGTCAACGGGCTGCGCAAGGCGGACTCCGGCACGGTCCGCCTGTTCGGCGGCGACCCGCGCGCCGCGGCCTCGAGGCTCGCGCTCGGCACCACCCCGCAGGAGACCGGGCTCCCGTCGACCCTGCGCGTGCGCGAGGTCGTCGAGCTGGTCGCGGGCCACTACCCGTCGCCGATGCCGACAGCCGAGGTCCTGGACCGGTTCGGGCTCGGCGACCTGCAGCGCCGGCAGACGGGTGCGCTGTCCGGCGGGCAGAAGAGACGCCTCGCCGTCGCGCTCGCGCTCGTCGGCAGGCCGCGACTGGTGCTGCTCGACGAGCCCACGACCGGGCTCGACGTCGAGGCACGGCACGTGCTGTGGCAGGCGCTGCGGGACTACCACGCCGACGGGGCGACCGTCGTGCTCACCAGCCACTACCTCGAGGAGGTCGAGGCGCTCGCGCACCGCGTGGTCGTCGTCGGCGAGGGCCGCGTGCTCGCCGACGGCACCCTCGCGCAGATCCTGACGATCGTGGCGCGCCGCCGTGTCCTGCTCACCGTCCCCGCGACCGCGCAGGACGTGGTGCGCGCGCTGCCGGGCGTCGAGGTGGTCGACGCGCAGCGGGTCGAGCCCCGTGGCTCGAGCGCGGGTGGGCACGGCGTGGCCTCCGACGAGCTGCGGCTCACGCTGCTGGCCGCGGACGCCGACCACCTCGTGCGCGCGCTCGTCGCGGCCGGCGCGCCGTTCCGCGACCTCGAGGTGCGAGGCGCGTCGCTCGAGGAGGCCTTCCTCGCGCTCACCGCCGCACCGCTCGAGGCGCACGTCCCGCACCAGGACCACCCGCACGACGAGACCTCGGCCCACCCGGTCCCTGGCCTCGTGCCCGCGACCGAGGGGGAACGATGACCGCCACCACGACCACAGCCCCTGTCCCGGGCGCGCCCCGCACCGCGCGACCACAGCCGTTCTGGCGCCTGGCCGTCCTGCACGCGCGGCTCGGGTTCCTCGAGACGGTGCGCATCCCGATCGCGGTGCTGGGCAACCTGCTGTTCCCGGCGCTCGCACTGCTGTTCTTCGTCGTCCCGCAGCCGGCGGTCGCGGACGACCCGGTCGCGGCCACCGTCGCGGTCGCTCAGCTCGGCACCTTCGCGATCATGTCGACGTGCCTGTTCTCGTTCGGCGCGGGCGTGGCCGAGGACCGCGCGCAGCCGTTCGACCCGTACCTGCGCACGCTGCCCGCCGGGCCGGGACCGCGCCTGACCGGCCGGGTCCTCAACGGGCTGCTGTGGTCGTACTGCGCGCTCGTGCCGGTCGTGGCGATCGGCTGGCTGCTGACCGCGGCAGCGCTCGACTGGGTGCAGGCCGGCCAGGCGCTGCTGCTCGTCATCGGCGCGGCGGTGCCCTTCCTGCTGCTCGGGCTCGCGATCGGGTACCGCCTGTCGTCCAAGGCCGCGATCGCGGTCGTGCAGGCCGTGCTGTTCCCGCTTGCGTTCGCCGGTGGGCTGTTCATGCCGCCCGAGGTGTTCCCACACTGGCTCGACCTCTTCTCGCGCTCCCTGCCGTCGCGTGCCGTGCGCGACCTCGTCGTGCAGGTCACCGCGGGCGTCGAGGCCTACCCGCTCGCGCTGCCCGTGCTGCTCGCGTGGACCGCGCTCTTCGCGGCGCTCGCGGCTCTCGCCTACCGGTCCGACGAGGGCCGGCGCTTCCGCTGAGCACGGCCCAGCGCAAGCGCCGACCGCTCACCGGAAGGTGCGCAGGCGCAGGGAGTTGGCCACCACCAGCACCGACGAGAACGCCATCGCGGCGCCCGCGATCATCGGGTTGAGCAGACCGAGCGCGGCCAGCGGGATCGCGGCGACGTTGTAGGCGAACGCCCAGAACAGGTTCTGCCTGATGACGCGCAACGTGCGGCGCGACAGGCGGATGGCCTGTGCCGCCGAGCGCAGGTCACCGCGCACGAGCGTGACGTCGGCGGCCTCGATGGCGACGTCGGTGCCGGTGCCCATCGCGAGTCCCAGGTCGGCGGTGGCGAGCGCCGCGGCGTCGTTGACGCCGTCGCCGACCATCGCGACCTGGCGCCCCGCGTCCTGCAGGCGCCGCACCACGTCCACCTTCTCCTCCGGCAGCACCTGGGCCACGACCTCGTCGATCCCGACCTCGCGGGCGACCGCCTGGGCCGCACCCTGGTTGTCGCCGGTCAGGAGCACGGGCCGCAGCCCGAGGGCGCGCAGGTCCTCGATCGCGTCCCGGGACGTGTCCTTCAGGGGGTCCCGGACGACGAGGGCGGCACGGGCGCGCCCGTCCCAGGCGACCATGACCGCCGTGGCACCGTCCTGCTCGGCGGCGGCGAACCGCGCGTCGAGCGCCGCGGTGTCCACACCCTGCTCGGCGAGCCACGCGGGGCGCCCGACGAGCACGCGTCGGCCCATCGCGACCCCGGCGTGCGCGGTGCGCACCACGCCGACGACGCCCCGGCCGGCCACCGCCGAGAAGTCGTACACCTCGTCGAAGCCGATCTGTACACCGTCCTCGCCCACGGCTGCGGGCGCGTCCGGGCTCTCGAGCTCGTCCCACGCCGCGATGACGGCCGCGCCGATCGGGTGCTCGGCCTGTCGCTCGACCGCCGCGGCGTACCGCAGCGCCTCGTGCCGCGCCGCCTCGCGCGCGCGGTCGTCCTCGTCCGGGACGTCCGGCAGGAGGACGTCCGCCAGCGCCATCCGGCCCTGCGTGACCGTGCCGGTCTTGTCGAGCACGACCGTGTCGACCCGACGCGTCCGCTCGAGGATCTCCGGACCCTTGATGAGGATCCCCAGCTGAGCGCCGCGCCCGGTGCCGACCAGGAGCGCGGTCGGGGTCGCGAGGCCCAGCGCGCAGGGGCACGCGATGATCAGCACCGCGACCGCCGCGGTGAACGCCGCCTGCGCGCTGCTGCCCGTCGCGAGCCACACGGCGAGCGTCCCGAGCGCGAGCACGAGCACCACCGGCACGAAGATCGCCGAGATCCGGTCGGCAAGGCGCTGCACGGGCGCCTTGCCGGTCTGCGCCTGGGCGACGAGCCGGCCGATCTGCGCCAGCCGCGTGTCGGAGCCGACGCGCGTGGCCCGCACGACGAGCGCGCCCGAGGAGTTCACGGTGGCGCCCGTGACCTCGTCGCCAGGGCCGACCTCGACCGGGACGGACTCACCCGTCAGGAGCGAGGTGTCGAGCGCCGAGGAGCCCGAGACGACCACGCCGTCGGTCGCGACCTTCTCGCCGGGCCGCACCGCGAACTCGTCGCCGACGCGCAACCGGTCGATCGGCACGCGCTGCTCGCTGCGGCGGCCGTCCGGACCGGTCACCACGAGCGCGACGTCCTTGGCCCCCAGGTCGAGGAGCGCGCGCAGCGCGTCGCCCGCGCGCCGGCGCGAGCGGTGCTCGGCGTAGCGACCGGCCAGCAGGAACGTCGTCACGACGGCCGCGACCTCAAAGTACAACTCAGGCACGGTCATGTGTACGTCTGCGGCGCGCGGCCACGACGTGGGCGTCATCGTCATGCCCAGCTGGCCCGCGCCACCGAGCAGCAGCGCCCACAGCGACCAGCCGGTCGCCGCGATGATCCCGATGCTCACCAGCGTGTCCATCGTCGAGGCGCCGTGCCGCGCCGCGCGCGCCGCCGCCCGGTGGAACGGCCACGCCGCCCACGTCGCGACGGGCAGGGCCAGCGCCGCGACGACCCACTGCCATCCACGCAGCTGCAGCGCGGGGATCATCGACAGCAGGAGCACGGGCACCGTGAGGACGGCAGCGACAACGAGCCGGCGGCGCAGGTCGGCGCCCCGCGCGTCCGTCGGGGCCGACGTGTCCTCGTCGGGGTCCATCTCGTGCCCGGGCGCCATCGTGTGCCCGGACAGCGCGTGCTCGGTCAGCGAGTGCCCGTCGTGCTCACCCGCGGGCGCGCCGGTGTGCGCGCTCGGCGCGTGGCCACCCTGCGTGTCCTGGTGAGCGCCCCCGTCGGGGTCACCCCGGTGCGCGTCGCCCGCGGCGTGCTCGCCGTGGACGTGCGCGGCTTCGGCCGGGTGCGGGACCGGCGAGGTCACCCGGGCGTCGTACCCGGCGGTGCGCACAGCGGCGACGAGGTCCTCGCGCGTCACCGACGGGTCGCTGACGACGACGTGCGCCGACTCGAGCGGCAGGTTCACCGTCGCCGTCACGCCGGGAAGGCGCTGCAGGCGCTTCTCGACACGGGCGACGCACGAGGCGCACGTCATCCCCTCGACGGCGAGCTCGACGACCCGCTGCTGGTCGGTGGTCATGGCCGCTTCCTCTCGCTGGTGGTGGGCGCCCGCGGCGCGGGCTGAGCCGCTCGCGCTCACAGGAGCGAGCGGCGCGGGGTGAGGGCGTAGCCGGCCTCGTCGACCGCCGCGGCCACGGCCTCGTCGGACAGCGGGCCGTCGGAGGTGACGGTCACCGTGGACGACGCGCCCACGGCGAGGTCGATCGCGACGTCCGTGACGCCGGGGATGGCCTTGAGCTCGGTGGTGACGTGCTGCACGCAGTGCCCGCAGGTCATGCCGTCGACGCCGAAGGTGGTGGTCTGGCTCATGTCGTCTCTCCTGTCTCGTGCCGGGCCGCTGCGGCCCGGGTCGTGGTGTTCCCTGCTGCGGACGTGCGTGCGCGCCGGCTCGTGAGGCTCAGCTGCGCACGAGCCGGGCGATCGCGTCGGCGGCCTCGCGGACCTTCGCGTCGCCCTCCTCGGGGTCCCGGCGTGCCGCCTCGACGACGCAGTGGCCGAGGTGGTCCTCGACGAGGCCGATGCTCACGGCCTGCAGCGCCTTGGTGACGGCGGCGATCTGGGTGAGGACGTCGATGCAGTACACGTCCTCGTCCACCATGCGCGCGATGCCGCGCACCTGCCCTTCGATCCGGCGCAGGCGCTTGAGGTAGTCGTCCTTGGAGCTGGTGTAGCCGTGCATGCGGTTCCTCCTTCTGCGGCTCCAACCAACATACCCCCATGGGGTATTCCCATACTCCCACCGCATCGACCCGGCCCCCGCTCCGCCTCGTCCGCCGCGTACCCGGAGCGTGCGGAGGGGGCGGATGGGACGGATGACCGGAATGTGGACAGGGGGTGGACCCGGAGAGCGGCCCGGAGCACTATTCCGAGCGTTCGGATCGGGTAACTCGGAATAAGCCGAGCCCCGAGCGTCGACCGAGGAGCACACCGACCATGACGTCCACCCTCCGCGGGCACCTCGCCCGCACGAACTCACGCCTCGCCGCGGTGCTCGTCGCCGTGTCGCTCCTGGCGGTCTCGGGGTGTGGCTCCTCGGACGACGCCCAGACCAGCGCCGAGGGCACGAAGGGCGCCGCAGCCGCGGCCGACACGTCCATCGACCTCGTCGGCTTCGCGGTCATCCAGGCCGCCTACGACGACCTCGCGGAGGAGTTCGCGAAGACCGACGCCGGCAAGGGCACCACCGTCAAGGGCTCGTTCGGCGCCTCGGGCGCGCAGAGCCGCGCCGTGATCGCCGGCCAGGACGCAGACCTCGTCGCCCTGTCGCTGACCCCGGACGTCGACAACATCGCCGACGCGGGCCTGATCGACAAGAGCTGGAGCAGCGGCGAGCACAAGGGCATCGTGTCCGACTCCGTCGTCGTCCTGGCCGTGCGCAAGGGCAACCCGAAGAACATCACGGGCTGGGACGACCTGGTCAAGCCCGGCGTCGGGATCGTCACCGCCGACCCGGGCACGTCCGGGGCGGCCAAGTGGAACCTGCTCGGCGCCTACTCGCAGGCGCTCGGCGCCGACGACGACAAGGCCGCCGCGGAGGCCTACCTCCAGAAGTTCATCGGCAACGTCGTGAGCTGGAACGACTCGGGGCGCACCGCCACGGACGCGTTCGTCAAGGGCACCGGTGACGTCCTGATCTCGTACGAGAACGAGACGATCGCGGCACGCGCGGCGGGCATCGAGCTGGACTACATCGTCCCGGACACCACGTTCCTCATCGAGAACCCCGCGGCGGTCACGACGAGCGCACCGCAGGCCGCCAAGGACTTCCTCGCGTTCATCCAGTCCGACGAGGGCCAGCAGGTGCTCGTCTCGCACGGCTTCCGGTCCGTCAGCGGCGTCGAGCCGGACGGTGACGTCGAGGGCGCTAACGACCCGGCCAACCCGTTCCCCGACGTCGACATCATCACGGTGGCGGACCTGGGCGGATGGAGCACCGTCAACGACGAGCTGTTCGACAAGGAGAACGGCCTCGTCACGAAGCTGCGCGGCTGACGTGTCCCTCGTCGCGCACGTCGACCGGGCGACGCCCTCCGCCTTCGGGCGGGGGCGTCGCCCCGGCGAGCTCACGGGCGCCGCGAGCCTCGGCCTCGGGGTCGGGGTGCTCTGGCTGAGCCTGCTGGTGCTGCTGCCGATCGCCGCGATCGTCTCGACCGCGTTCGAGGACGGGCTCGCGGGCTTCTGGGCCGCGATCACCGACCCGGAGGCGTTGTCGGCGATCCGGTTCACCGTCGGCGCGGCGCTGCTGGTCACCGCGATCAACGCGGTGGTGGGCACGCTCATCGCGTGGGTGCTGGTCCGCGACGACTTCCCGGGCAGGCGTGTCCTGGAGGTCGTGATCGACATCCCGTTCGCGCTGCCGACGATCGTCGCAGGGCTCGTGCTGATCACCCTGTACGGACCGAGCGGGCCGTTCGGCATCAACCTCGTGGGGACGCGAGCGGGCGTGGTGCTCGCGCTGCTGTTCGTCACGCTGCCGTTCGTCGTGCGCTCGGTGCAGCCCGTGCTGATCGACGCGGACCGTGAGGTCGAGCAGGCCGCCGCGTCGCTCGGCGCGTCGGGCTTCACGATCTTCCGGCGCGTGATCCTGCCGACCGTCACCCCGGCCGTCGTCTCGGGCGCGGCGCTGAGCTTCGCGCGGGCGCTCGGGGAGTTCGGGTCGGTCATCCTCATCTCCGCGAACCTGATCGGCAAGACGCAGGTGTCCTCCTCCTACATCCTCAAGATGATCGAGTCCCAGGAGCCGGTCTCCGCAGCGGCCGTCGCGACGCTGCTGCTCGCGGTCGCCGTCGTCGTGCTCGTCCTGCTCGACGTGGTCCAGCGCAGGACGGCCCGCCGTGGTTGACCTCCAGGACCGCCCCGCCACGCGCGTGCCGGCGCAGGTGGACGCGCGGGTGCGACGAGCGCGCCGCCGCACCACGCGCACCGCGTGGGTGCTGCGTCTGATCGCGATCGGGTACGTGCTCGCGCTCGTCGCGCTGCCCGTGGCCTCCGTCGTGCAGCACACGTTCGCCGACGGCCTGGCCCCGGTGTGGGAGGTGCTGACGTCCGACGACTTCCTCGCCGCGCTGCGCCTGACGGCCGTGGTCGCGGGCATCGCGACGGTCCTCAACACCGTGTTCGGCGTCGGGATGGGTGTGCTCCTCGTGCGGTACCGGTTCTGGGGGCGGCGGCTCGTCTCCGCGGTGATCGACCTGCCGGTGTCGATCTCGCCCATCGTGGTCGGCGTCGCGCTGATTCTCGTCTACGGGACGTACGGCTGGTTCGGCGGCGCGCTCGAGGACGCCGGGTTCCGGGTCATCTTCTCCGTACCGGGCATGGTGCTCGCGACCGTGCTCGTCTCGCTGCCGCTCGTGCTGCGCGAGGTCGTGCCGACGCTCGAGGAGGCCGGCGTCGAGCAGGAGCAGGCCGCGCAGTCGCTCGGCGCCGACGCGTGGCAGCGGTTCTGGCGGGTCACGCTGCCGACCATCAGGTGGGCGCTCGCGTACGGCGTCGCGCTGAGCCTGGCGCGCTCGCTCGGCGAGTTCGGCGCGGTGCGCGTCGTGTCCGGCTCGGTGGCCGGCGAGTCGCAGACCCTCACGTTGTACGTCAATGACTCGTACCAGGAGTTCGGGCCGGACGCGCAGCGGCAGGCGTTCGCCGCCGCGTTCGTGCTCATGGCGATCGCCGTCGTGCTGATCGTCGTCATCGCCGCGCTGCGGCCCAAGGAGGAACGCTCGTGAACCAGTCAGCCGCCGCCGCACTCGATGCGCGGTCCGGGATCGTCGTGCGCGGGGTGCACCGGTCGTTCGGTGACTTCGTCGCGCTCGAGGACGTCGACCTCGAGGTCAAGCCGGGCGGACTGACCGCGCTGCTCGGTCCCTCGGGCGGCGGCAAGTCGACGCTGCTGCGGATCATCGCGGGTCTGGACTACCCGGACCGCGGGACCGTCGAGATCGGCGGCCGGGACGCGACGTTCCTGCCGCCGCAGCGCCGCTCGGTGGGGTTCGTGTTCCAGCACTACGCCGCGTTCAAGCACCTGACCACGGCGCGCAACGTCGCGTTCGGCCTGGAGATCCGCAAGCGCCCCAAGGCGGAGGTGCGGGACCGGGTCGCGGAGCTGCTCGAGCTCGTCCACCTCGAGCAGTTCGCGGACCGACTGCCCTCTCAGCTGTCGGGCGGGCAACGTCAGCGCATGGCGCTGGCGCGGGCGCTCGCGGTCCAGCCCGAGGTTCTGCTGCTCGACGAGCCGTTCGGCGCGCTCGACGCCAAGGTCCGCAAGGAGCTGCGGGAGTGGCTGCGCCGCCTGCACGACGAGGTGCACGTGACGACCCTGTTCGTGACGCACGACCAGGAGGAGGCGCTCGAGGTGGCCGACGAGATCGTCGTGATCTCGCAGGGCCGGATCGAGCAGGTGGGCTCGCCCTCGCAGCTGTACGACCACCCCGCCAACGAGTTCGTCATGTCCTTCCTCGGCCCGGTGACGCGGCTGGGCGGGTCGCTGGTGCGCCCGCACGACATCGAGATCCTGGCCGACGAGCGCGCGGGCGCCGTGCAGGTCGAGGTGACCAAGCTGCTGCGGGTGGGCCACGAGGTGCGCGCCGAGACGCGCGCGCTCGACGGGTCGACGCCGTGGGTCCAGCTCACGCGGTCCCAGGTGGCCGAGCTGGACCTCGTCGACGGCGCGACGGTCTGGTTGCGACCGCTGGTGGCCACGCCGTTCCCGGCGGGTCCGCCCCGCGAGCCCGCGCCCGTCCCCGCCTGAGGCGCGCGTGCACATCTCCGCCAAGGTCGACTACGCGGTCCGCGCCCTGCTGCTGCTCGCGCAGCGAGCGCCCGAGCTGGTCACGGCAGAGGCGTTGAGCGCCGAGCAGGACCTGCCGCGCGAGTACGCCGAGCAGATCCTCACCGAGCTGCGCAAGCTGGGGTACGTCGTGTCCAAGCGCGGTGCACGCGGCGGCTACCAGCTCGCGCACCCGGCCGACGAGGTGCTGCTCGGACCGGTGCTCTCCGCGCTCGAGGGGCCGTTCGTCACGGTCCGCGCGGCGCTTCCGCAGACGCTGACGTACCGGGGCGTCGCGCAGCACCTCCCGGTGCTGTGGGGTGCGCTCGACGACACGCTGCACGACGTGCTCGACCACGTGACGCTGGCGGACCTGCTCACCGGGGAGCTCGGCGCCGCCCGCGACCCTGCGACCGCGCCGGTTCCGAGCCCTGACGGCCTGAGCGACCCCAGCCTCGTCGGGGGTGGCTGATCGGGGCGTCGCGCGTGGCGAGGCGCATCCGGCGCGGCGGCACGGCAGGTCGGCCCGTCGGCCGGAATCGCCGGGTGGGACCTCGGGTCACGGGGTCCGCGCCGCGCGACCGGCACAATGAGCGCATGCGGGTCTCGGCGAAGGCGGACTATGCGGTGCGGGCGTGCGCGGAGCTCGCGGCGAGCCCGCAGGGCAAGCCGGTCGCCGTCGAGACCCTTGCTGCGGGGCAGGGGTTGCCGACGAGCTTCCTCGAGCGGATCCTCGGTGACCTGCGACGCGGCGGCGTGGTGGTCAGCGTGCGAGGGCGCTCGGGGGGCTACCGGCTCGCGCGGCCGGCCACCGAGATCACGCTCGCGGACGTGATGCGTGCGGCCGAGGGTCCGCTGGTCACGGTGCGCGACGAGCGACCGCCGTCGTTGTCGTACGACGGCTCGGCCGCGGCGCTGCTCGACGTGTGGGTCGCGTTGCGGGTGAGCGTGCGCGACGTGCTCGACGAGGTGACGATCGCGGCGCTCGTCTCGGGCGACCTGCCGGCCTCGGTCCGCACGATGCTGCAGCGTGCGGACGCGTGGGAGAACCCCTGACCGGCGTCCTCGTCGCGCGCGACCGCGGGCCGGAGCCGCTCGCCCTGTGAGGGCGTGCCGCCCGGCCCGTCTTGCATCGTGGGACCGGGGTTGAATATCGAGTTCAGCGGTCGGGATTATCGGGTTCCCAGCTCCAAGGCGCCCAAACCCGAAGGAATCCACCGTGCCGCAGCTCGTGCTCCTGGCCGTCGTCGGCCTCGCCGCGCAGCTGGTCGACGGTGCGCTCGGCATGGCGTACGGCGTCACGTCGACGACGCTCCTGCTGGCGATCGGCACCAACCCGGCGGCGGCGTCCGCGACGGTGCACCTCGCGGAGATCGGCACCACGCTCGCGTCGGGCGTCGCGCACTGGCGGTTCGGGAACGTCGACTGGAAGGTCGTGCGGCGCGTCGGGGTGCCCGGCGCGATCGGCGCGTTCCTCGGCGCCACCGTGCTCTCGCGGCTCGAGACCGACGCGGCGGCCCCCGTGATGTCCGGCATCCTGCTCGCGCTCGGCACCTACATCCTCGTCCGGTTCACGTTCAAGGGCCTGCGCAAGGACCGCCTCGGCCAGCCGGTCCGCAAGCGCTTCCTCACCCCGCTCGGCCTGGTCGCCGGGTTCCTCGACGCGACCGGCGGCGGTGGCTGGGGCCCGGTCGGCACGCCCGCCCTGCTCGCGTCGGGCCGCATGGAACCGCGCAAGGTGATCGGGTCGATCGACACCTCGGAGTTCCTCGTCGCCGTCGCGGCGTCGCTCGGGTTCCTGCTCTCGCTCGGGTCGCAGGGCGTCGACGCCCGCTGGGTTCTCGCGCTGCTCGTCGGCGGCCTGGTCGCGGCGCCGATCGCCGCATGGCTCGTGCGGCTCGTCCCGCCGCGCATCCTGGGCTCGGCCGTCGGCGGCCTGATCGTCCTGACGAACACGCGCACGGTCGTCCGGTCCGACTGGGTCGGCCTGGCCGGCACACCCGCGCAGGCGTGGATCCTGGGCACCCTCGGCGTGGCGTGGGTCGCGGCCGTCGTGTGGTCGGTCCGGGCCTACGGCCGCGAGAGGCCCGCCTCGGCGGCGAATGCCGAGGTCACGGCGCCAGACGGGGCGAGTGCCGTCGTCGCACCACGCGAGCGGCAGGGCGTCGCCGCTCCGTGACGCGCGGGTCGTCGTGACTCAACCGTGACCTACCCGCTGCCGATGCAGAGGCTGTGAGCCATGCGGAGGTCGCGTTCAGGTACGCCGGCCGCTCGGGACTGCGGGTCGAACGCGGGAACGTGCGCCTCGGCCTGGCGACGACGGAGCGGCGCACGTTCGTCGACGGTCGCGTCGACCGTGCCGACGTGCTCGGCGCGGGCCTCCTGGTGGTCGCGCACGTGGCGGCCTTCCGGTACGACGACCCGGCGGGCACGAGCCCGTGCCTGGCGGACCCCTTCGTCACGACGGGCGGCGACGTCGTCCGGTTCGAGAGCCTGTCCGGCTGCGGTCGGGTGGGTGCCCGGCTGGACCTGCTGCCCGGCGGGCTCGAGCTGACCGACCACGCCCCGGGCATGACGAACGTCGAGCTCGGCCAGCGGGTGCGCGAGCTGCTGGGCGGCGCGCTGCCCCGCGACCCGGCCCACCTCGAGGTCGGCGCGGCCGGTCTGGTGCTGGCGCCCGGCGGCGCCGTCCCGCACGAGCGCCGAGTGGCGCTGCCCGCGGGCTGGCTGCACACG
>JAEYUL010000191.1 GCA_023432565.1 Actinomycetes bacterium
GCCCGCGAGCGCGTCGGTGGCCGGACCCTGCTCGCGCCGCGCGCCGCGCGAGCGCTGCGGACGGCGGTCGGCGGCGGCCGGCTCCGCACCCGGGACGACGACGGGCTCGGCCATCTGCGCCGTGACGGGGGCGACCGCCTGATCGCGACGGGTGTCCAGGCCGCGGGAGCGCGATCCGCCCCGGGCGGCGTTGATCGCCTCGACCAGGTCGCTCTTGCGCATCTTCGACGTGCCCTTGACGCCCAGCCCGGAGGCCATCGCCTGGAGCTCGGGCAGACGCAGTGCTGCGATCGAGGCGCCGCTCTGGTTGGTGTCTGTCACGAAGGACCCTTCCCCCTCGTCGGTGGCCCCGCCCGGTTTCCGGGCGACGACCGGCGTCCCGCCGTCGGATGCTGTTCACCCACCGGCGAGGCGATGCTGGAAGCCCCACGCATGGCTCACGACCGTGTCGGCGACGCGTTCAGGCTGGGTCGTTCCCGGATGGTCGACTCGCCTGGGAGCGGCCACCTGCCCTGTCTGGGAGCAGCGCGCGACCCGGAGGATGTGGTCCGGAGAACGCGTCGATGCTACCACTGTCGGCCTTCTCGCCTGCCACGATGACCTCCGGCCCCGGGCGTCACCCGATCGGGTGGTCACCCACGACGAGCCGGGCTCCCGAGGTGTCCACCCCGAGGGGACGGATGACCCATCCACCCAGCACGCCGCCGAACGCCTCGGCGATCGCCGCGTCGGCGTCGGTCGCCCCGCCCTCCGCGTCGAGCCGGCGCGCGAGGGCGAGCACCGTCGGGCCCGCACCGGAGACGACCGCCGCGACTCCCCGCGCGCGCAGCGCGTCGACCAGCGCGAGCGAGTCCGGCATCACACGGCGCCGGTACTCCTGGTGGAGCTTGTCCACGGTCGCGTCGAGGAGCAGGTCGGGGCGACGACCGAGCGCCTGGACCAGCAGCGCCGAGCGGCCGGCCTGGAACGCGGCGTCGGCGTGCGGGACGAGCTCGGGCAGCACGCTGCGGGCGGCCTTCGTCGACAGGTGGTTCGGCGGGATCATGACGACCGGGGCGATGCCGGGATGCACCTCGACCTGCGTCGCGCCGACGCCGCCGGCGGCGTCGGTCCACGCGATCGTCGCGCCGCCCAGGATCGCCGGCGCGGCGTTGTCCGGATGGCCTTCCATCTGCGTCGCGAGCGCGAGCACCGTGGCGTCGTCGAGCGCCTCCGGCTCCGAGATCAGTCCGCGTGCGGCGATCACTCCCGCGACGACCGCGGCGGCCGACGACCCCAGGCCCCGGCCGTGCGGGATCGCGTTGCGGCACGTCAGAGCCAGGCCCGCCTGCGGCGCCCCGACGTGGTCGAGAGCGCGCCGGATGGCCTGCACGACGAGGTGCCGCTCGTCCGTGGGGACGCTCCCGGCCCCTTCACCCTCGACGACGACGTCCACCCCGGCGGACGCGACGGCTCGCACCTCGAGCTCGTCGTGCAGCGCGAGCGCCACACCCATGGCGTCGTAGCCCGGTCCGAGGTTCGCCGAGGTGGCAGGGACCCGCACCTGGACCCGGTCGGCCCGCAGTCGCACGGTCGTCGCCTCAGCCCAGGCCGAGCGCGTCCGCGATGGACACCACGTCCGCGGGCACGCGCACCGGGGTGACCTCGCCGCCGTCCGGACCGCGCAGCGCCCACTGCGGGTCCTTGAGGCCGTGTCCCGTGACGGAGATCGTGATGCGCGCACCGGCCGGCACCCGACCCTCGTCGGACAGGCGGAGCAGCCCCGCGACGCCCGCGGCCGAGGCGGGCTCGACGAACACGCCGACCTGCGCGGACAGGATGCGGTGCGCGCGCAGGATCTCCTCGTCGGTCACCGACTCGATGAGCCCGCCCGAGACGTCGCGCGCCTCCTCGGCCTGCTTCCAGGACGCGGGGTTGCCGATGCGGATCGCGGTCGCGATGGTCTCCGGCTCGGTGACCGGGTGGCCCAGGACGATCGGGGCCGCACCCGCGGCCTGGAAGCCCCACATCACCGGGGTGTGCGTCGCGACAGCCCCGTGGGCCTCGCCGTCGTCGAGGCCCGCGTACTCGCGGAAGCCCTTCCAGTACGCGGTGATGTTGCCCGCGTTGCCGACCGGCAGGACGTGGATGTCCGGGGCGTCGCCGAGCGAGTCGACGATCTCGAACGCCGCGGTCTTCTGCCCCTGGATGCGGTCCGGGTTGATCGAGTTCACGAGCTCGACGGGGTAGGCCTCGGCGAGCTTGCGGGCGGCGATGAGGCAGTCGTCGAAGTTGCCGTCGACCTGCAGCAGCGTCGCGCCGTGCGCGATCGCCTGGCTGAGCTTGCCCATCGCGATCTTGCCGTCCGGCACGAGCACCGCGCAGACCATGCCCGCGCGCGTCGCGTACGCCGCCGCGGACGCCGACGTGTTGCCCGTCGACGCGCACACCACGGCCTTGGCACCCCGCGCCGCCGCCGCCGAGATCGCGGTCGTCATGCCGCGGTCCTTGAACGAGCCCGTCGGGTTCATGCCCTCGAACTTCACGTACACGTCCGCGCCCGTGCGCGCGCTCAGCGCGGGTGCCGCGATCAGGGGCGTGCCGCCCTCGAACAGCGTGACCGGGTGGGTCGTCAGGTGCTCGGGCAGGCGGTCGGCGTACTCGGCGATGACGCCGCGCCACTGGTGGGCCATCAGGCTCCTTCGACTCGCAGGACGGACACGACGTCGCGCACGACGTCGAGGTCGGTGAGCGCGGCCACCGTGGCCGCGAGCGCCCGCTCGGGCGCGGAGTGGGTGGTGATGAGCAGGCGTGCGACGTCCGTGCGGTGACCGTCACCGGCGTCCGTCCGCGCGTCGGCGCTCTGGCGCACGGCCTCGATCGAGACGTCGTGCTCCGCGAGCACCGCGGCGACCTGGGCGAGCACGCCCGGGCGGTCGTCGACGTCGAGCCGGACCTGGAAGCGGGTGCACGCGGCGTCGGCCGACAGCACGGGCAGCGCCGCGTACGACGACTCGACGGGGCCGCGTCCGCCCAGCACGCGGTGCCGGGCGACGGACACGAGGTCGCCGAGCACCGCAGACGACGTGGGTGCTCCACCGGCGCCGCGCCCGTAGAACATGAGCTGGCCCGCTGCCTCGGCCTCGACGAACACGGCGTTGAACGCTCCGCGCACGCCGGCCAGCGGGTGGGCGTCCGGCACGAGCGTCGGGTGGACGCTCACCTGGATGCCCGTGACGCCGTCGGACGTGTTGCGCTCGGCGATCGCGAGCAGCTTGATCGTGTGCCCCGTGCGCCGCGCCCACAGGACGTCGGCGGCGGTGACCGCGCTGATGCCCTCGCGGGCGACGTCGTCGATCGAGACGCGCGTGTGGAACGCGAGCGACGCGAGGATCGCGGCCTTCGCCGCCGCGTCGTAGCCCTCGACGTCCGCCGTCGGGTCCGCCTCCGCGTAGCCGAGCGCCTGCGCCTCCTTGACGGCCTGCTCGAGCTCGAGCCCCTCGGTCCCCATGCGGTCGAGCACGTAGTTCGTCGTCCCGTTGACGATGCCGAGGACGCGCTGCACCTGGTCGCCCGCGAGCGACTCGCGCACCGGGCGCACGATCGGGATCGCACCCGCGACCGCGGCCTCGAAGTACAGGTCGACGCCGGCGGAGTCGGCGGCCTTGTAGAGCGTGGGGCCGTCCTGCGCGAGCAGGGCCTTGTTGGCCGTGACGACGCTCGCGCCACCCTCGATCGCGCGCAGGATCAGCGTACGGGCCGGCTCGATGCCGCCCATGACCTCGACCACGACGTCCGCGCGGTCGACGAGGGCCACGGCGTCGTCGGTCAGAAGGCCCGCGAGCGGCGTCCCGGTGATCCCCTCGCGGGGTGCCGTGGCGTCCCGGACCGCGATCCCGACGAGCTCGAGCGGCGTGCCGACGCGCGCGGCGAGCTCGTCGGCGTGCTCCAGCAGCCGCCGGGCGACCTGCGTGCCGACGACCCCGCAACCGAGCAGGGCGACCTTCAGGGGGGCAGGCACACGACCTCCGGTGCACTCGTCGGGACTGCGCACAGGATAGGGCGCGCCCGCGCGTGCCCGTGCGGACGTCCGGCCGGCAGGACGAGGCGCCCCTCGCACGACCCCGCACCGGCAGGTCCGGGGCGCAGGGACGCCGCAGGGGCGGCCGGGGACCCGACCGCCCCTGCGGGCGTCCCGCGCGCGTCGGTCAGAGCACCGTGAGCGACACGGTCCTGCTCGAGGTCTTGACGTTCGACGAGCCGCCGTACGTGACCTTGACCTTGTAGGTGCCCTTGGCGAGCTTCGGCAGCGAGACCGTGCGCGTACCGCTGCGCAGCGTGACGGTCTTCGTCGTGAAGGTCCTGCCGTTGCGCGTCACCTGGACCGTCACCTTCCCGGTGGGCACCGTGCCGGTCGCCTTCACCGTGACGGCGACCTTGCCCTGGACCTTGGTCGTCACCGTCGCGGCCTTGACGGTGATCGAGCTGCTCGCCCTGGCCACCGTCCGCTTCGAGCTGGTCTTCGCGCCGTCGAGCTGGCCGCTGCCCACGTAGGACACGGTCAGCGTGCGCTTGCCCGCCGCGAGGGTCTTGGGGACCGTGAGCGAGGCCTTGCCCCCCGAGAGCGTGGCGGTGGACAGGAGCGTGGTGCCGTGCAGGAGCTGGACCTTGCCGGTCGCCGCCACCGGGCCGGAGACCGTCACGGCGACCTTGGCCGTCTTGCCGTGCGTCAGCGCGGGCCACGTGGCCGCGACCTTCGACGTGCCCTTCGCGACCGTGATGCGCGCGGTCGTCGTCGACGGAGCATGGTCCACGCCGCCCACGAAAGCGACCGTCACGGTGTGCGTCCCGGCGACGAGCGGCTTGGCGAGCACGACCGAGGCGGCACCCTGGCTGACGGTCGCGCGGCCCAGCACGACGTTCTCGGCGTCGCGCACCTCGACCTCACCCGCGACGTCGCCGGCGACCGCGGACGGGTCGTCGACGGCGACCGTGGCCTGCACGACGGGCCTCGACCCGACGACGGACCGCACGTCAGCGGCGGAGACCTCGGTCGCGAGCCGGGTGAACTCGACGGGCGTGTACGTCTCGAACGCGGGCGTGGGCGCACCGCCGCCCGGATAGGTGTAGACGCCGAACCGGCCCTCGCTGACCTTGCCCGCCGCAGCCTCGAGCGCAGCGGCGCGATCCACGGTGAGGGTCGCGGTGAACGTGCCGTCGGGCCGCAGCTCGATGCCGCCGGCCGGTGCCCCGCCGATCGTCGCGAGGTCGTCGGCCAGCACGGCCCAGGACCTCGAGGAGGTGGGGCGGCTCGCCGACGTCTGCCCCTGGGACGCCTTCCAGGTGGTGGCGAAGTAGCCGAACGCGACGTAGACACCGCTCGGCTTGCCCTGCAGCGGCAGGTACGCGGCGATCGACGCCTGGGGCACGAAGCCCGAGCCCTGGACCGTGACGGTCGCCGAGCCGTCACGCTCGAAGGTCGTCTGCGAGAGCGTGACCTGGGGCGTGGCGGTCGTCAGGGTGCCGGAGATGTCGTCGAGGGCGCTGCCGACCGGGTAGATCGGCACCGCGGCGCGGCCGGCCTCCGTGAGCGTGAGCCCGGTGCCGGTGAACGTGGCACCCGTGGCCGTCGTCGTCACGTCCAGGTCGCCGATCACCGCGAGCGCGACGTCGCTCGCCTCGTACTCGCCGGCCTCGAACTCGCCGAACGTCGAGGCGATCGTGGTGTGCGTGTCCGCCGTGACGACCGCCTGGCCGTCGACGGAGCCGATGCGCAGGTCGCTGATCGAGATCGTGAAGTTGTGCGACGGGAAGCTGTAGGTCACGCCGCCGTCGGAGTCGAGCACGAGCGCGGCAGCGTCGAACGACCCAGGGCTCACCGGGAAGACGTACGGCCTGGCCTCGCCCGTGCCCGCAGCGGACTCGTCGAACGTCGCGGGCGGGGTCACGACGACACGCTCACCCGTGGGCAGCGTGTTCATCGGACCGGAGACGTAGTCGCGGAAGCCCTTCTTGAAGCCCCACGAGAGGCTGCCCGACGACACCACCCGCGGCGCGTCGGTCGCGGCCGCGGCTGCGGGTGCCGCAGCGGCCGCGACCACGGCCGTCGTCCCGAGAGCCGTGGCGGTCACGGCGGCCGTGAGGCGTCGCACCCAGCCCTGGTGGGCGGCGTTGCGTGTGAACATCCCAGTCCCTTCGTCGTGCGCCGCAGGCGAGGGCGCTGGTCAGAGGCTAGTCGCCTCAAGTTAGGTAATGCTTGCCTTACCGGCGAATGTGCGCGATCTCACTCGCAGCGCCACGGCACCCGCCACGAGCAGGACGACGAGCACGAGTCCAGCCGTCACCCAGGCCGCGCCGACGCCTGCCTCCTCGACGGTGAGGACCACGCGCAGGGCCAGCCTGCGCTCGACCGCCACGCCGTCCTGCTCGTCGGCCACCGTCGTGACGACGGCAGCGACGTGCGTGCCGGGCGTCGCGTCCGCAGGCACGCGCACCCGCACGGGGACGACGACCTGCTCCCCCGCCCCGAGGACCAGCGGCCCGTCGCCCACCGGCACGCTCACCCACGCGCCCGGGCCCGTGCGGGTGTCCGCGACCTCGAGCACCCCGTCGTCGTCGGTGCGGGTGTCGGACGACGACACCCGCAGATCGAGCGTGCCCGTGCCCTCGTTGCGCACGACCACCGCGTCGTCGAGCTCGTCGCCGGGGCGCACCGAGTGCTCGAGCACGGGCGCCGACGCGTCCTGCGGCCGCACCGACCAGCTCGCCTCACCCGCGGTCGCGGACGTCGCCGGGACCAGGACGGCCAGCGCACCGAGCATCGCCGTGAGCACGGTCGAGAGCACAGCGGTGCGCACCACGGCGAGCCCGGCGACGCGCCTCGTGGTGCCGACCCGGCGGCCTGCACCCGAGGTCATCCCAGCGCCGTGATCGTCAGGACCGTCTCGTAGCGTCCCGGGGCAGCACCCTCGGGAACGCGCAGCGTGAGCCCCGCCGTGACCCTCACCTCGCGGCGCGCCCACCCCGCGCCGGCCACGACGAGCGGGCGCGAGGTCGCCAGACCGCCTCCGGCGACCGTCGACGGCGCGACCGTGCGGCCCGCACGGACCCCGGCGACGGGCTCGAGCAGCGCCGGCTGCCAGCCCAGGTGCTGCGCACCCAGGACGTGCGCGCCGTCGCTCGTCGTGAACGGCCGCGCACGGCCCGTCAGCGTGAAGCCGGGGCTGTTCGTGCGGGTGTCGGTGACGGTGACGGCGGGCAACGTGCCGGTCGCGGTGAGCGTGCCGTCGGCGGCCGTCGCGGTGCCGAGGCTCGTGGCGCCCTGCGCGAACGACCAGCGCAGCGCGCCGGGCTCGGCCGGGGCCGTCGGCGCAGGCGTGGGCGGGACGGTCGGGGCGGCCGTCGGCGAGCTCGTCGGCCCGGGCGAGGGCCGAGGGCCGCCGCCCTCGAACGTGAAGCCGACGTCCAGCGGGAGCGCCGGCTTGGTGTCCTGCGCGCCCCCGCAGCTGGTCGAGTAGAAGTGCGTCTGCAGGCTCGCGGGCAGCGCGCTGACGAACGGCGCCGGCCACGAGCCCCACCAGCCGGTCGCACCTCCCGCCGCCGAGCACGAGCGGACCTGCGCACCGCCGGCCGTCACGTCGACCGTGACCCCGCGGTAGTCCGGCGTGAGCCGGAAGGAGTCGTCGTCGAGGCCGCTACGGGCGCCCGCGGAGAACGTCAGCACCGTGGTGCGACCCACGCGGACCGGCGCCGACGGGTTCCCCTGCAGGTCGACGCCCGCGCCGACGGTCACGTCGAACGACAGCGTCCCCGAGCCGTCGCCCGCGACCTGCAGGACAGGGTCCGAGTAGACCTCGTCAGGTGCGTCGAGCTCCGCCGGGTAGGCGTTGACGGTGTACGAGCCGGTCCACGACAGCTCGGCCGCACCGGTCCGCGTATCGACGGTGCCCTCGCCGCCGGTGAACCGCACGGCGTTCGGTGTCTTCTGCGGAGAGGACCGCGGCATCGACGTCGCCGGCACGGGGTCCACGGCGTAGACGTCCTGACCGCCGCCGGAGACCGACCCCAGGAGGATCTCGGCTCCGCCGCGGGCACCGGACAACGTCCACGGACCGAAGATGCCGGACTGCGCGTAGCCGCTGATGCCCCAGGTGAGCGTCGCGTCGGCCACCGTGCCGTCGGGCTCGTCCGCCGCGGCGGGAAGCGCGGCGAGCGACGCGACGACCGCGCTCAGCACGGTCACCACCGTGACCCTGCGGCCCACCGGCCCGGCCGCTGCGACGCCGACCCTCCGGCTCAACGCACCCACGGGAGAACCACCCATCCCTGACGCAGCCCGACCACGCCCGCCGCTGCCACCACACCGATCGCGCCCAGCGCACCGAGCGCGAGCGGGTCGTCGAGCAGGCCGTCGACGACCCCGCGGTCGACGTCGGGCTCGGTCGTGACGGGCTGCGCCGCGAGCGCCTGCGCGCCCGAGCCCGTCGGGACCTGCGGGGCGAGGGCCGTCAGGTCGCCGTCGGCGTCGGCGCCGCCCGCCGGGCGGGCCGCGCCCGTACCCGTCGTCGCCGGCCGGTTCCTGACCTGGTTGCGCGGCTGCTGCGGCGACGCGCTCGGCGACGGGGCAGCGCCGCCGCCCTGGTCGTCGTCCGCGGGTGGCACGACGGGCCGGCTCGCGTCGAAGCTCACGACGAGCGCCGTCGCGGGCTTCGCGCGGTCGCGGGCCGACCCCGAGGTGTACCAGTAGGGCGCCTGCCCGACCTCACCCTGGAAGTCCACGAAGTCCTGCGGGAACGAGCCCCAGTACGCCTCGCTCGCCGAGTCGCGCGCGGCCTGCGCAGCGGCGCCCGCGGGCGCCTCGACCGCCACGCCGCGGTAGCGCGGGACCACGACGAGCCCGTCGGCCGTGACCTCGACGTCCTCGAGCACCGCCAGCCTGGCGGTGCGCGGCGTGAGCGCGACCCACCGGCCCGGCTCGTCCCGGTCGGCGCCGAAGCCGGACAGCGTGGCGGTCAGCGTGCCGGTGCCGTCGACGACCTCGAGCAGCGGGTCCGTGGCCGTCCAGTACGTCAGGCCGCCGTAGAGCACGGTCGTGAACGACCCGGTCCAGCGCACCGACGCGGTGCGCGCCGCCACGTCGACCGTGCCGACGCCGCCCTCGATCACGACCTCGTTCCC
The DNA here is from genome assembly GCA_023432565.1 of Actinomycetes bacterium. Classification (GTDB taxonomy): domain Bacteria; phylum Actinomycetota; class Actinomycetes; order Actinomycetales; family Cellulomonadaceae; genus Cellulomonas. The sequence goes on from JAEYUL010000191.1 coordinate 9,157, forward strand.
GGTCGTGCTCTCGATCGACCCGACGCTCACCGGCCGGCCCGCGACGTCCAGGCACCGCGTGTCCCACGACGCGAGGACCCGCGTCCCGCCCTCGGCGGGCTTCTCGATCCGCACGTCACCGGACCGCGCGGCGTACAGGCCGTCCTGCTGCGTCCACAGCCGCGACCCGCCGGTCGAGCCGGCCCTGCCCGCGGACAGGAAGTTGCACCCCCCGTAGAACGCGCCGCCGCCGACCTCGTCGTTCAGGCCCCAGCGCAGCTGGGCGTCGGTGACGGTGAGCGCCTCGGGCTCCGGGATGGTGACGTCGACGACCACGTCGTCGTCGGCCGCGGCAGGCGAGCCCGGCAGGGCGGCGGGCAGCGCGACCGCACCGATCGCGAGGGCGCCCGCGGCAAGCACGCGACCGACGACCGTGCGCACCGGGCGCGAGGTGCGGGCGGTCATCGCGCGGCCCCGACAGGCTCGGGCGTCGCCTCGACGGCGCGCACCGGCTCGGCCGGCGCGGCACCGGTCCGACGGCGGCGCCGCGCGGTCAGCGCGCCGAACGCCACGAGCACGACCAGCAGCACCGCGACCCCGACGAGCACCCACGTGGCCGCGGGCCGCCCGCCGTCCTGCTCGGCGGCGTTGGCGCGCGCGGCTGCGACGGCCGGGTCCTCGATCACGTCCACGTCGAGCGTCGCGACCTGGGCGGACGCCGCGCCCGTGAGCGTGAGGGTCGTCGTCCCGGGCACGAGCGCCGCCGGCACCGCCAGCACGCCCGCGACCTCGCCGTAGGGGCCCGCGGTCAGCGGGCCGACCCCGGCCTGACCCCCGGACAGCGACCCGACGACCTGCTCGCCCGGTGCGAACCCGCGCGCCGTGAAGCTCAGCACCCGACCTCGAACGACGCTCGTCTGGTCGCTCGTCGCCTCGGCGGGGCCGTCGACCTGCGGTGACGCGGCGCCCGCGGGGGACGCAGCGGTCACCTCCGCGCCAGGGCCGCGCTCCTCGTCGCGGTCGCCCGCCGCCGGGACCGCGTCCGACCCGGCCGCGAGGTCGACGAACTGCACGGGCGTGAACGTCTCGTTGGCGGAGTTCGCCACGCCGTGCGCACCGAACGTGATGACCCCGCACGTCACCGTGCGGCAGTCGACGCTCGTCACGGAGCCCGAGCGGCCGACCGCCTCCAGCGTCGGGCCCGGGATCGTCAGCGTCGTCGACCACGACCCGTCCGCGGCGATCGTGCCGCCGTTCGCCGACGAGGAGGTGTCCGAGCCCGGGTAGGCGACGTACCGCTGGAACCCTGCGTTGTCCTTCGACTCGCTGTCGGGCACGTACAGCAGGTCCTGGCCGCTGATGCCGCCCTTGCTCGGCCGCCACGAGCCGCCCGTGGGGTCGTCGACCCACCCGAACACGACGTAGATGCCGCCGAAGCCGCCCGGCACGGACTGGAAGCCGGACCCGCTGACCGTCACCCGCGTCGAGTAGGTCAGGTCCGCCTGCGCCTTGCCGTTCTCCCCCGCGACCGTCACGCGCGCCGCCGCGGACGCCGGCGCGGCCGCGAGCCCGAGCACGCCGAGGGCGAGCACCGCGGACAGCAGGATCGCGCCGAGCCGCGTGCGGACGCGTGGCTCGGTCGAGGTGGTCGCGTGCGTCATCGGGTCCTCTCCAGGGCGGCGGCCCGCACCGGGAGCACGACGAGCTCGTCGCCTCCCGGCCGGCGGACCACCTCGACGGGATGGCGGTAGACGTCGGACAGGAGCTCGCCGGTGAGCACGTCACGCGGGCTGCCGTCGCCGCGGACCCGCCCCTCGGCGAGCAGCACCACGCGGTCCGCGTACGCAGCGGCCAGCGTCAGGTCGTGCAGCACGACGACGACCGCGGCGCCGTCGCGGGCCCACCGCACCGCCTCGGTCAGCAGCGACTCCTGGTGACGGATGTCGAGCGCAGCGGTCGGCTCGTCGAGCAGCAGCACCACGGGCTCCTGCGCGAGCGTGCGCGCGAACGAGGTGCGGGCCTTCTCCCCGCCCGACAGGGTCGGGTACCGGCGCGTGGCCAGGTGAGTGACGTCGGCGGTGCGCATGACGGCCTCGACCACGCGCTCGTCGTCGTCCTCGCGCTCGGTGCCGCGCCACGGCGAGCGGCCCATCCGGACCACGTCGAGCACGTCGAACGGGAACGACAGGTGGTTCTCCTGCAGCAGCACAGCGCGCCTGCGGGCGAGGTCGTCGAGGCGCATGGCGCGCACGTCGGCACCGTCGAGCTCGACGGTGCCGTCCTCGGGCACGACGTCGCCCGCCAGGACGCCCAGCAGCGTGGACTTGCCGGCGCCGTTGGGCCCCAGCAGCGCGAGCAGCTGGCCCGCCTGGACGTCGAGGTCGACGCCGTCCACGACCGTCCGGTCGCCGTAGCGCACGCGCACCCCGTGCGCCCGTAGCGTGCTCATGCCCAGCCTCCTGCGCTGCGCCGGGTGCGCCGGATGAGCCAGAAGAAGAACGGCCCGCCGCACAGCGCGGTGAGCATCCCGATCGGCAGGTCGGCGTACGGCACCGCGGTCCGCGCGACGAGGTCGGCCAGCAGCAGCAGCACCGCACCGCCGAGTGCGCTCGCGGGCACCAGCACGCGGTGGCCCGGCCCGACGGCCATGCGGACCAGGTGCGGCACGACGAGCCCGACGAACGCGATGATCCCGCAGAACGCGACCGCGGCCGCGGTGAGCAGCGCGACGAGCACGATGCACACGACGCGCAGGCGCTCCACGTCGACGCCCAGGTGCCGCGCGGTGCGCTCACCGAGCGCGAGCAGGTCGAGGCGGCGGGCCACGAGGGTCGCGCCGACGATCCCGAGCAGGACGAGCGGCGCGACGACCGCGACGTACGGCCACCGTGTCCCGTTGAGGCTGCCGAGCTGCCAGAAGACGATCTGCTCGCGCGCCTGGGTGTCGCCCAGGAACGTGAGGAACGCCAGCGCGGCGCCCGCGACCGCGTTGACCGCGACGCCGGTGAGCACGAGCGTGACGACCTGCGTGCGCCCGCCCTCGCGCGCGGTCGCGTAGACCAGCAGCGTCGTGAGCAGTCCCGCGACGAAGGCTGCGACCGCGACCGTCCAGGAGCCGAGGAACGCCCAGCCGAACACGATGACGGTGCACGCCCCGACGGCTGCGCCCGAGCTCACGCCCACCACGCCCGGGTCGGCCAGCGGGTTGCCGAACACGCCCTGCATGAGCGCGCCGCCCGTGGCGAGCGCGGCGCCGACCAGCAGGGCCATCACGATGCGCGGGAACCGGATGGTCCACAGCGCGGCGTCCGTGTGGGCGTGCGTCGCCGGGGCGCCGGCGTCGATGCCGATCCTGCGCAGGACCGAGCCGAGCACCTCGGCGGGCGGGATGTGCAGCTGACCGATGCCCGCGGCCACGACCGCGAGCACGACGAGCGCGATCGACAGGCCGGTGAACAGCGCCACGACGCGACCTCGTCGGACGGACTGGACGCCCACGGTCGCCCCGGCCGGCTCGGACGAGCGCGGCGCGGTCCCGCTCAGCGCGCTGCGCACGGGCGGACGCGCGGACGACGCGGACGAGGACGCAGTCCCGCCGGGCGCGAGCGCGGCGCCCACCGACGGCGCGGTGGGCGCGTCTGGGACGGGCTCGGGGCGGGTCTGCGTCATGGTCACTGCCGCGCGGGTGCGTAGAGGGCGACGGCGAGCGCGTCGAGCACGTCTGCGGTCTGCGGTCCGAACGACAGCACCGTCGAGTCGGCCATGTCGATGATGCGTCGGCTCTCCCCGGCGGGCGTGCTCGCGACCGCGGGCAGCGTCTCGAGCAGCCCGTCGACGCCGCCGACCGACGACAGCCCGTCGGACATGACGAGCACGACGTCCGGCGCGGCCTTGACGATGCCCTCGTCGGTCACGGGCTTCATGCCCGCCCACCCGATCTCGCCGGCGACGTCGACCGCGCCGAGCGCGTCGACGAGCGAGTCGGTGCCCGAGCCCTCGCCGAACAGGTAGTAGACGCCCGCCTGGCCACGCACGTAGAGGAAGACGATCCGCAGCCGGTCCGCCTCGTCGGCGGGGGCGATCGCCGCGATCTGCGCGATCTTGGCGTGCACCGCCTCGTCGGTCCGCTCGGCCAGCGCGGCCCCGGCCTCGGGCACGCCGAGCGCGCTCGCGACCTGCCCGATGAGTGCGCCCACGCCCTCGACCGAGCGGTGGGCGTCGACCACCACGACCGGGATCCCCGCGTCGCGCATCTGCAGCACGACGTCCCACGGCCCCAGGCTCGTGTCGGTGATGATCACGGTCGGGGCGATCTCGAGGATCGCCTCGGCGGACAGCTCGTGGCCGCTCGCGGTGACCAACGGCTTGTCGGCGATCTCCGCGAACGTCGAGGAGGTGTCACGGCCGACGACGTGGCCGCCCAGCCCGAGCTCGTAGACGATGCGTGCGACCGTGCCGTACACGTCGAGCGCCAGGATGCGGCTCGTGTCGGTCACGGTGACGGTCGTGCCCTGCGCGTCGGTGACCGTGACCGGCAGCGTCGGCTGCGGGTCGTCGACCACCGGGTGCACGGCGGAGTCGGCGACGACCGCGGTCGCCGGGCCGGTCAGCGACTTCGGGTCCTCGGCGGGCTCGACCTCGGCGAGCCGGACACCGCCCTCGGCGGAGACGTGCGGCCCGTCGGAGGTGCTGCCCGCCCCGCACCCGCCCACCGCCAGGACCAGCGCGAGCGCCGCGAGGAGGGCGCGGACCTGGCGCGCGACGGGCATGGCTGGTCGACCTCCGTGCTGAGGGACGGGGCCGAGCCCCGGGACCGGGCCATCCTAGCCGCGCCAAGGTTAGGCTCACCTACCCTCGCCGAGCGGCCTTGGTCACATGTCCAGCCCCGGCGACGCGGACCTCACCCCTGGTCGAGCGCCAGCAGGTCGTCGACCGTCTCGCGCCGCAGGAGCGTGCGCACCGCACCGTCGCGCACCGCCACCACAGGGGGACGCGTGAGCAGGTTGTAGTTCGAGGCCATCGACCGGCCGTAGGCACCCGTGGCCGCGACGGCCAGCAGGTCACCCGCGCGCACGTCGCCAGGCAGCTGCACCTCGTGCACCACGATGTCGCCCGACTCGCAGTGCTTCCCGACGACCCGGGCGAGCACGGACGGCGCCGACGACCGCCGGCCGACGACCTCTGCGTGGTACTGCGCGCCGTACAGCGCGGGGCGGATGTTGTCGCTCATCCCGCCGTCCACGGAGACGTACAGGCGCTCGGTGTCGTCGCCCACACGTACGGGCTTGACCGTCCCGACCGTGTACAGCGTGAATCCGGCGGGGCCGACGATCGCACGCCCGGGCTCGATCGAGAAGCGCGGCAGCGGCGTGCCGAGCTCGGCCGCGGCCGCCGCGACCGAGGACGCCACGTCCTTGGCGACCCGGTCCGGGTCGAGCGCGACCTCGCCCGGCAGGTACGCGATCCCGTAGCCGCCGCCCAGGTCCACCTCGTCGACGAGGACACCCGTGCGCTCGGCGAGCTGCGCACGCAGCTCGAGCACCACGCGAGCCGCGACCTCGAACCCCGACGGGTCGAGGATCTGCGAGCCGATGTGCGAGTGGATGCCCAGCAGGCGCAGCTGCGGGTGGGACAGCACCGCGAGCAGCGCGGTCATCGCCGGCGAGTCGTCCTCACCGCGGCGCGCGACCGACAGGCCGAACTTCTGGTCCTCGTGCGCGGTCGAGATGTACTCGTGCCCGCCGGCGTGCACGCCCGTGGTCACGCGCACCATCACCGGTGCGGGTGTGGCCCCGCGCGCCTCGACCAGCGCCGCGAGGCGCTCGATCTCGACGAGCGAGTCCACGATGATCCGGCCCACGCCGTGCTCGAGCGCGGCCACGAGCTCGTCGTCGGACTTGTTGTTGCCGTGCAGCCCGAGGTCGCCGCCGGGCACACCCGCGCGCAGCGCGACCGCGAGCTCGCCGCCCGACGCGGTGTCCACGCGCAGGCCTTCCTCGTGCACCCACCGCGCGACCGCGACGGACAGGAAGGCCTTACCGGCGTAGTACACGTCCACACCCGCGCCGACCTCGGCGAACGCCGCGGTGAACGCGCGCCGGTAGGCCGCCGCGCGCGCACGCAGGTCCGCCTCGTCGAGCACGTACGCGGGCGTGCCGACCTCCTCGGCGAGCCGCGCCACGGGCACGCCGGCGACCACGAGCGCGCCCGAGCCGTCCCGCGCGACCCCCGTCGACCAGGGCTCGCCCGGGATGCTCATCGTCACATCCGCTCCGGCGCGCTGACGCCCAGCAGACCCAGGCCGTTCGCGATCACCTGACGCGTCGCGTCGACCAGCCACAGCCGGGTGCGGTGCACGTCCGTGACCTCCTCGTCGCCCTGCGGCAGCACGTAGCGCTTGGCGTCGTACCACTTGTGGAACCCGCCCGCGAGCTCCTCGAGGTAGCGCGCGACGCGGTGCGGCTCGCGCAGCGTCGCGGCCTGGCCGACCACGCGCGGGAACTGCGCGAGGTGCCCCAGCAGCACGGACTCCGTCTCGTGGTCGAGCAGGCTCGCGTCGAAGCCGTCCTCGCGGCGCACGCCGGCCTCGGCCGCGTTGCGGGCGATCGCCGCGGTGCGGGCGTGCGCGTACTGCACGTAGAACACCGGGTTCTCGTTCGTGGCCTTGGCGAGCAGGTCGAGGTCGAGGTCGATCTGCGAGTCGGTCGACGAGCGCGCGAGCGAGTAGCGCGCGGCGTCGACGCCGACCGCGTCGACGAGGTCGTCGATCGAGACGACCGTGCCCGCGCGCTTGGACATGCGCACCGGCTGGCCGTCGCGCACCAGGTTGACCAGCTGCCCGATGAGGATCTCGAGGTGGACGTCCGGGTCGTCGCCGAACGCCGCCGCGACCGCCTTCATCCGGCCGATGTACCCGTGGTGGTCGGCGCCGAGCATCATGATCACCCGGTCGAACCCACGCTCGCGCTTGTCGAGGTAGTAGGCGATGTCGCCCGCGATGTACGCGGCCTCGCCGTCGGACTTGATGACGACGCGGTCCTTGTCGTCGCCGAAGTCCGTGGTGCGCAGCCACGTCGCACCGTCCTGGTCGTACACGTGGCCCAGCTCGCGCAGCCGCGCCACCGCGTGCTCGACCGCGCCGGACTCGTGCAGCGAGTCCTCGTGGAAGTACACGTCGAAGTCGACACCGAACTCGTGCAGCGACTTCTTGATCTCGGCGAACATCAGCTCGACCCCGCGCGCGCGGAACGCCTCGAGCGCCTCGTCGTCCGGCAGCGCGCTCGGGTCCGGCTCGCCTGCGGTGAGCGCGTCGGCGACCACCTGGTCGGAGATCTCCGAGATGTACTGGCCGCCGTAGCCGTCCTCGGGCGCCTCCTGCCCGCGGGACCGTGCGAGCAGCGACCGCGCGAACCGGTCGATCTGCGCGCCGTGGTCGTTGAAGTAGTACTCGCGCGTCACCTGCGCGCCGGCGGCCTGCAGGATCCGCGCGAGCGAGTCGCCCACCGCCGCCCACCGCACGCCGCCGATGTGCAGCGGACCCGTCGGGTTCGCCGAGACGAACTCGAGGTTCACGCGGTGGCCCGCCTCGGCGTCGTTGCGGCCGTACGCCTCGCCCGCCGCCAGGATGCCGCGCGCGAGCTCGCCGGCGGCTGCCGCGTCCAGCCGGATGTTGAGGAAGCCCGGACCGGCGATCTCCACCGAGGCGATCCCCGCGGTGCTGCGCAGGCGCGTGGCGAGCTCCTCGGCGAACGCACGCGGGTTCGTGCCGGCCTTCTTCGCGAGCTGCAGCGCGACGTTCGTCGCCCAGTCGCCGTGCTCGCGCTGACGGGGTCGCTCGACGTGGACGGTCGCCGGGAGATCGGCGGGGTCGAGGGCGAACGCGCCGTCGGCGACGGCCGCCGCGAGGGCGTCAGCAAGTGCCTGGGAGAGCTGGTCGGGAGTCACCGGTCAAGCGTAGGGGAACCGCCGAGCCCATCTCCCACGCGCGCGGGGGCACCGAGGATCTCCGGGCGGCACGCGCGCCGGGCCGCGACGACCAGCACGCCGAGCAGGCCCAGGAGCACGACGAGAGGCACGTCCCAGCTCCCGGTCGCCTCGTACAGCACGCCGACGCCGACGGGGCCCAGCGCCGCGATCGCATACCCGACGCCCTGCACCATGCCCGAGAGCACCACCGCGAGCGCAGGCGTGGCCGTGCGCAGCCCGATCAGCGCGAGCAGCACGGGGAACGTGCTCGGCCCGACCCCGAGCAGCACCATCCACACCACGGTGCCGTGAGCGGGAGCGAGCAGCAGACCCGCGTAGCCGACGGCCCAGCACGACGCGAACGCCACGACGAGGCGGTACGGCGAGCGCATGCGCGCGGTGAGCACCGGCGCGACCAGCGACGCCGGCAGGCCCAGGATCGCGAACAGCGCGAGCCACCGGCCGCCCGCCTGGGTGCCGAGGCCCGCGTCGGCGAGCACCTGCGGCAGCCACGCGAACACGGTGTAGGTCCCGAGCGAGTTCATCCCGAACGTCACGGCCATCGCCCAGGCGAGGCCGGAACGCCACACCAGGCGCGCCGCGCCGGCCTCGCCGCCCGGCGGCGCGCCCCTCGCCGCGCCCGGCGACCGTCGGACCAGCTCGCGCAGGTGCGCGCGGGCCGCCACGGACCGCACGATCACGAGGACCCACGGCACGGCCGCGGCGACCCCGACCGCGGCCCACACACCGACGGACCAGCGCCACCCCGCGGCCTGCGCGAGCGGCAGCGACACCAGCGGCGGCACGGCGGTGCTCACGGACAGGCACACCGAGTAGGCGGCCGTGACCGGGCCGATGCGGTCCGGGAAGTAGCGCTTGACGAGCGGTGGCAGCAGGACGTTGCCCGCCCCCATGCCCGCGAGCGCGACCACGGACCAGGTCAGGAACGCCGTCGGGCTCGTCGCGCCCGCCCGCAGCACCTCCCCCGCAGCCGACAGCAGGAGGGCCACGACCATCGTGGGCTCGAGCCCGAGGCGCCTGGCCACGGGTGAGGCCAACGAGCCGAACAGCGCGAACGACACGACCGGGATCGTCCCGAGCAGACCCACCTGGGCGGAGGTCAGGGCCACGTCCTCGCGCATCACGTCGAGGATCGGCGAGACCGCCGCGACCGCGATCCGCAGGTTCAGACCCACCAGCACGACACCGGCCAGCACCACCAGGCGGCCGCGCCACGGGGCGACCTCGGGGGCACGGGGCGTCACGGCTCTCCGCGGGGCTGGGACGAACGGGGCAGTGAGCAAGGTCTGGCGGGCGGGCGGCTCGCTCGTGTTGACTGCACGGCATGTCTGCACACGGAGCGCCGCCGCGATGACGCGACGGACCGGTCTGATCGACTCGACCGTACAGGAGCTGCGCGCCCGCATCACCAACGGTGAGTGGCCCGTCGGTTCGCGGATCCCCCCTGAGCCGCAGCTGGTCGAGCTGCTCGGCGTGGGCCGCAACACGGTGCGCGAGGCGGTCCAGGCGCTCGTCCACGCGGGCCTGCTCGAGCGGCGGCAGGGATCCGGGACGTACGTGCTGACCTCCTCCGAGCTCGCCGCGACCATGGGCCGGCAGATCGCCGACGCGCGACAGCGTGACGTCGTCGAGGTGCGCCGGGCGCTCGAGATCGAGGCCGCGCGCCTGGCCGCGCGGCGCCGCACCGCGCTCGACGCCAGCACCCTGCTGGACCGGCGCGACGAGCGGGCGACGGCGTACGTCTCGGGCGACATCGACGCGATGGTCGAGACCGACCTCGCGCTGCACCGCACGATCGTGCGCGCCGCGGGCAACCCCGTGCTGCTCTCCCTCTACGAGAACCTCATCGACGCGATCGGCGAGAACATCCGGTTCAACTTCGTCACCGACTACCACGGCCAGACCGCGCACGACACGCTCATCGAGGCCATCGTCGCGGGCGACTCGGCCAAGGCGGTCGCCGAGACGACCGCGTACCTGTCCGCTCTCCTGGGCGAGACCGGCTGACGCGTCGCGCGCAGCGCCGGTGACGAGCCCACGGGCGCGGGCTGGTAGGCTCCCTGGCCGATGCATCCGTGCATCCCCGCGCCCGTAGCTCAGCGGATAGAGCGTCTGCCTCCGGAGCAGAAGGTCGAAGGTTCGAATCCTTTCGGGCGCACCACGTCAAGGCCGCGTCGCACCTGCAGCGCGGCCTTCGTCGTTCCTGGGGGTCGGTTCTCGCCGTAGCGACCAGCCCGACGTCCGACCCTGGACCGGCGGCCTCCTGGACCGGCGGCCCCGGGGGCCACCGAGCAGGCGCCTGGGTACTGTCGGGGAGTCAGGCTCCGGCGACCACGGAGGCCAGGTGCATCACGTCGAGGTGTTCGTCCTCGCCGCAGCCGCCGTCCTGGTGGCCGCGGTGTCACGGCGGCGGGGGTGGCCCGCGCCGCTCGTCGTCGTGGCCGTCGCCCTGGCCGTCTCGCTCGTCCCGGGCGTGCCGCGCTACGAGGTCGAGCCCGAGCTGCTGCTCGACTTCGTCCTGCCGCCGCTGCTGTACTCGGCCGCCCTGTCGTCGTCGTACCGCGACTTCCGCGCGTCGCTGAACTCGATCACGCGGCTCGGCGTCGGTCTCGTGCTCGTCACCGCGCTCGCGGTCGCGCTCGCCTTCTCGCTGCTCGACGACGTGTCGTTCGCCGCGGCGCTCGTCCTGGGCGCCGTCGTCGCTCCCCCGGACGCGGTCGCCGCCGCCGCCGTCGGGCGCCGGCTCGGGCTGCCCCGGCGGGTCATGACCCTGCTGTCCGGCGAGAGCCTCATCAACGACGCGACCTCGCTGACCCTCTACAAGGTCGCGCTCGCGGGAGTCGCCAGCGGCGCGTGGGCGCTCGGCTCGGGCGTGGCGACGTTCACGCTCGCCGTGCTCGTCGGCGTCGGGTGCGGGCTCGTGATCGCGCTCGTGGTCCACCAGGTGCGGATGCGGCTGGACGACGCCGTGGTCGCGTCCGCGATCGGGTTGATGACCCCGTTCGCGGCGTACTGGGCGGCGGAGGCGCTCGCGGGGTCCGGCGTGCTCGCGGTCGTCGCGGCGGGGCTGTACCTCGGGCACACGTCGCCGCGCGCGGGCTACGCGACACGCCTGTTCGAGGAGCCCGTCTGGTCGACGCTCGACCTGGTGCTGGAGTCCTTCACGTTCGCGCTCATCGGCATGCAGCTGCCCTGGGTGGTCCGCGACGTCGTGGACTCCGACCAGGGGTTCGCGCACGGGCTCACGGTCTCGCTCGTCGTCCTCGTCGTGGCGCTGCTCGTGCGCCCCGCGTACATCTTCGCGACCACCTGGTTCGACGAGCTGCGCCTGCCCGGCTCCCACCGCCCGGCTCGGGACTCGCTCAGCGCGCGTGAGTCGGCCGTCGTCTCGTGGGCGGGCATGCGCGGCGTCGTGACGCTCGCCGCCGCGGCGGCGATCCCCGCGACGACGCACGGCGCGGCCTTCGAGCACCGCGCGACGATCCAGCTCGCCGCCTACACCGTGGCGCTGGGCACACTCCTGCTGCAGGGGCTCACCCTGCCCTGGGTCATCACGCGGCTCGGCGTCGGCTCGGCGCAGGAGGAGGCCGCGGACGCCAGGCAGGAGGCCGCGATGCGCCTGGCGACCGCCGAAGCGGTCGAGCGCTACTTCGCCGAGCAGCGACCGGCGCTCGCGGCGAGCCTCGGCGAGGAGCGCGCGGAGCAGGTCGTCGCACGGCTGTCGGCCGGCTGGCGCGCCCGCGCGGCAGCCGCCGCCGTGATGCTCGACCCGGACAGCGCCGACGAGCTCGGTATCGACCCGCGGGTCGCGCACGCCTCGACCCGCGGGATCGACCTGCTCGCGGACGCGGGTCGGCCGTCGGTCGCCGCGGGGCGGCGCCTGCAGTCCGTGCGGCGCGACGTGATCGGCGCGCAGCGCGAGGTGCTCATGCGTCACCGCGACGCGGGCGACCTCGACGAGACGGTCATGCGGCGCATGATGCGCGAGCTCGACCTCGAGGAGGAGGCGCTCGCGTCGTCGTGGGTCACGCGCCTGCGCGACTGAACGACCAGGCAGGACCCAGGTCCCTGCACCGGCGTGGGTACCGTCCGGATATTCGACCTGAACCGCCCCGAAGGACTTTCATCCCATCACTTGCGACCGGGCTGTCCCTAGCGTCGAGGTGTCGGTTCGAGCGGAACTCCAGCCCCGCTCGATCCACCGATTCCACCCGACCAGGGAGCCTCCGTGACCACCACCAGCACGCCCCGCCCCTCCAAGGCCCGCAAGGCCGACGCACCGGCCGACGCACCCGCGCCGGCACCCGCGCCGGCACTCGCGGTGCAGTCCGACGAGCAGGTCCACGCGACCATCGACGAGCTCGTCGCCAACGCGACCAAGGCCCTCGCCGAGTTCGCGTCGATGACGCAGGACGACGTCGACCGCTTCGTCAAGAAGGGCGCGGTCGCGGCGCTCGACCAGCACGGACAGCTCGCCAAGCTCGCGGTCGAGGAGACCGGCCGCGGCGTCTTCGAGGACAAGGCCGTCAAGAACATCTTCGCGTGCGAGCACGTGACGAACTCGATGGCCAACCTCAAGACCGTGGGTGTCATCCACGTCGACGAGCTCAACGGCATCACCGAGATCGCCGAGCCGGTCGGGGTCATCGCGGGCATCACCCCGGTGACCAACCCGACGTCGACCGCGATCTTCAAGTCGCTGATCTCGCTCAAGACCCGCAACCCGATCATCTTCGCGTTCCACCCGAACGCGCAGCAGTCCTCGATCGCCGCCGCGCGCGTCGTGCGCGACGCGGCAGTCGCCGCGGGCGCCCCCGAGCACTGCATCCAGTGGGTCGAGACCCCGTCGCTCACCGCGACGAGCGTGCTGATGAACCACCCGGGGGTCGCCACGATCCTGGCGACGGGTGGCAACGCGATGGTCAAGGCCGCGTACTCGTGCGGCAAGCCCGCCCTCGGGGTCGGCGCCGGCAACGTCCCCGCCTACGTCGAGAAGACCGCCAAGCTCGCGCGTGCGATCAACGACATCGTGCTGAGCAAGGCGTTCGACAACGGCGTGATCTGCGCGTCCGAGCAGGCCGCGATCATCGACGACGAGATCTACGACGCCGCGATGGTCGAGTTCGCCAAGCTGCACGCGTACCGCGCGACGCCTCAGGAGAAGGCCAAGCTCGAGCGGTTCATCTTCGGGGTCGAGGCCGGCGGCGAGAACTGCGCCGGCGCCAAGCTGAACCCGAACGTCGTCGGCAAGTCGCCCGTGTGGATCGCCGAGCAGGCCGGCTTCACGGTCCCGGCGGACACCTCGATCATCCTGGCCGAGGTCTCGGGCGTCGGCCCCCACGAGCCGCTGACGCGAGAGAAGCTCTGCCCCGTGCTGGCCGTGCTGCACGCCGGCTCGACCGAGGAGGGCATCGCGCTGGCCGAGCAGATGGTCGAGTTCGACGGCCTCGGCCACTCGGCCGCGATCCACACCCGTGACGAGGAGCTGACCGTCGAGTTCGGCAAGCGCGTCAAGGCCATCCGCGTCATCTGCAACGCACCCTCGTCGCTCGGGGGAATCGGCGACATCTACAACGCCTTCATCCCCTCGCTGACCCTCGGTTGCGGCTCGTACGGCCACAACTCGGTCTCGAACAACGTCTCGGCGGTGAACCTCATCAACGTCAAGCGCGTCGGTCGTCGGAACAACAACCTGCAGTGGTTCAAGGTGCCGGCGAAGACCTACTTCGAGCCCAACGCGATCCGCTACCTGGCCGACATGGCCGGCATCGAGCGCGTCACCATCGTCACCGACACGACGATGACCGCCCTCGGCTTCGTGGACAAGGTCCTCGACGTGCTGCGCCGCCGCAACAACTCGGTGGCCGTGCAGATCATCGACGAGGTCGAGCCCGAGCCGTCCGTGCGCACCGTGCAGAAGGGCGCCGCGAACATGCGGCACTTCAAGCCGGACACCATCATCGCCCTCGGCGGTGGCTCGCCGATGGACGCCGCGAAGGTCATGTGGCTGCTGTACGAGCACCCGGAGATCGTGTTCTCCGACCTCAAGCAGAAGTTCTTCGACGTGCGCAAGCGCGCGTTCAAGTTCCCGGTCCTGGGTGACCTGGCCAAGCTCGTGTGCATCCCGACCACGTCGGGCACCGGTGCCGAGGTCACGCCGTTCGCGGTCATCTCCGACCCCGACGCGGGCAAGAAGTACCCGCTCGCCGACTACGCGCTCACGCCGACCGTCGCGATCATCGACCCGGTCCTGACCTCGAAGATGCCGCGCTCGCTCGCCGCCGACTCGGGCTTCGACGCCCTGACGCACGCGACCGAGGCGTTCGTCGCGGTCTACGCGAACGACTTCACCGACGGCATGGCGCTGCAGGCGATCCGCCTGATCTTCGACAACCTCGCGCAGTCGGTGAACGGCGACCCGGCCGACCCCGCCACGCAGGACGCGCGGGAGAAGATGCACAACGCGGGCACGATCGCCGGCATGGCGTTCGGCAACGCATTCCTCGGCATCGTGCACGCCATGGCGCACGTCATCGGCTCCACCTACCACCTGGTGCACGGTCGGACCAACGCCACGCTGCTCCCCCACGTGATCCGCTACAACGGCACGGTCCCGACGAAGCTCACGAGCTGGCCCAAGTACGAGAGCTACGTCGCGCCCGAGCGGTTCCAGCAGATCGCCCAGATGCTCGGTC
>JAEYUL010000015.1 GCA_023432565.1 Actinomycetes bacterium
TACCACCACCGCCCGCACTCCGGGCTGGCCTACCGCACCCCCACCGAGGTCGCCCGCACCTGGGCCGACCCCGAATCCCTACACACCACAGCGACCTGACCCGTCAACAACGACGGGGTCCACGTCAGCTCCTTGCGGACCGAGCCCCAGGCGAGCCGTCCGGCCTTCCCAGCCACTGCAGCCTCCCGAACCCTATGGTGCATTGTGGTGCACCGGATGGTGCGCGAGAGTACCGCAGGAGGCTGGGAGAGTGGTCGTCAACGCGCTGACCAGGCGTTTCATCAGGGAGCGGGTGACGGGAATCGAACCCGCGCTGTCAGCTTGGGAAGCTGAAGTTCTACCATTGAACTACACCCGCGCGAACCGCCGATCGCCCCTCGTCGAGGACGTGAGCCGCGGTTGGCAGTCGTCATCATAGCGGGCGCCGCGAGCTCGGCGAACTCGCCCGAGAGCCCCGATCAGCCACCCGCGCCGAGGTCGGCGGACTCGTCCGGTGCCTCGACGAGCACCTGCTCGCCCCACCGCCCGAAGTCGACGCGCAGGCTCGTCGCGGGCTCGGCGTAGCGGCGCACGAGCCCGTCCGGCCCGATCCACAGCCGCATCATGAGGTAGGCGTTCGTGGTCGTGCCGCCCGCGAACCGGGCGGCCATCGACCCGGTTGCGCGGCGCAGGTCGACGACGACGTCGAACGGCTGCGCAGGCACCTGGTCGAGCTCGACGGACGCGCCGCCCGCGGCGACCGACACCACGGCGTCGCGCGTCTCGGCGAACGTCGTCGCGAGCTCGGCGGGTCGGAACGAGGCGACGTACGCGGCGACGAACGCGTCGTCGGGCTCGTCGCGGGACGTGCGGCCGAAGCCGTCGGTCAGGCCCGGGATCGACGCGTAGGCGTCGTCGCCGACGAGGCGCAGCTCGGTGCCACCACCGTCCTCCTCGATCCGGCCGACGAGGTCCCACCGGTCGTCGGCGCGTGCGGCGACCCCGGTCAGCTCGGGCGCCTGCGGCTCGAGCGACAGCGTGAACGCGTAAGAGTCGGCGTCGCGCATCGCGTCGATCAGCTCCGCGACGACGTGCTGCGGGTCGTACCGCAGGGTCACGCGGGCAGCGGCGAGCGCGGTCGGCACGGCGGGCGCGGTGGGGGCCTGGTTCCCGGCCAGGGCGCTGGCGGCCAGCGCACCGGTGAGCGCGCCCGCCACCAGGCCGCCCAGGGCGACGAGCGCCGGGACTCGAGGGACGGCAGGAACGTGCACGGCCGAACTCTCTCAGCCCGGCGCGGGTTCTGGCAGGCGCCGGACGAGGGAACCGGTGCGCGGTGCCCGAACGGCTGACCGCCCGGGCAGTGCGGGAGTGGGTCGGCGTCGGGCCCGGGTCAGGTGGCCGGCAGGGCCAGCACGTGCTCGCGCACGACCCGGCGCAGCACCTTGCCGACCTGCGAGCGCGGCAGGTCCGGCAGGACGACGACGCGACGCGGCACGGCGTAGCGCGCGAGCTTGCGGCCGCACCACTCGCGGACCGCGGCGAGGTCGACGTCGTGTCCCTCGCGGAGCACCAGCGCGGCCACGACCGACTCGCCCATCGCGCCTCCGGGGACGCCCACGACGGCGACGTCCTCGACGCCCGGCATGGTGCGCAGGTGGTCCTCGACCTGCGACGGGTACACCTTGAACCCGCCGGTCACGATCATCTCCTTGATGCGGTCGACGAGCAGGATGAACCCGTCCTCGTCGACGCGCACCATGTCGCCCGTGCGCAGCCAGCCGTCGGGCAGGAGCTGGTGCGCGGTCTCCTCGGGACGCTGCCAGTACCCTGCGAACACCTGGGGGCCGCGCACGAGCAGCTCGCCCGGCTCACCGGGCGGCACGTCGAGCGAGGGGTCGCTCTGCGAGACGACGCGCACCTCGGTGCCGGGGAAGGGCAGGCCGAGCGCGCCGGGTCGGCGCGAGGCGTCGAACGGGTTGCCGAGCGCGACGGGCGAGGTCTCGGTCATGCCGTAGCCCTCGACGACCAGCCCGCCGGTCGCCTCCTCCCAGCGCTGGGCGATCTCGGGCGGCAGCGCCATGGCCCCGCTGATCGCGCGGCTGAACGAGCGCAGCGAGACGCCGGACTTCTCGGCGGCGGTGACGAGCCGGTCGAGCATCGGCGGGACGGCGGGGATGAACGTTCCCGGGCGTCGGCGCTGGGCGGCGAGGACGAGCGCGGGGTCGAAGGACGGCAGCACGACGAGCGTCGCGGCGATCCGCGTGGAGTACGACAGGCACAGCGTGAGCCCGAACGCGTGGAAGAACGGCAGGACGCCGTAGACGGTCTCCTCGCCGCGGCGGTGCTTGGTCCACAGGTGGCCCTGCTCGGCGTTCACGACGAGGTTGCGGTGCGTCAGGACGGCGGCCTTGGGCGTGCCCGTGGTGCCGCCCGTGTACTGCAGGAGCGCGGTGTCCGACGGCTCCGGCTGCGGGTGGTCGGCCGGCAGCGGGTCGGCGGCGGCCACGAGGCGGTGCCACAGCGGGATCTCGGCGGGCACAGGGCCGCGCATCGCGGCGGCGGTGCGCCGGGCCTTCGGGATCGGCAGCCGCAGGGCGAGGCGCGAGGTGAGGGGCAGGTCGTGGGCGAGGTCGACGGCCACGACGTGGCGCAGCGCGGTGCGCTCGCGGGCCTCGAGCACCGCAGGGACGGCCTTGGTCCACACGAGTGCGACGGTGGCGCCGCAGTCCGCGAGCTGGTGGGCGAGCTCGTCGGCGGAGTAGGTCGGGTTGTGCTCGACGACGATCGCGCCGATGCGCAGCACCGCGTAGAACGCCGCGAGGTGCTGCGTGCAGTTCGGCAGGGCGATCGCGACGCGGTCACCGGGCCGCACGCCGAGCGCGAGCAGTGCGGCGGCGCCCCTGGCGACCTCGTCGGCGAGGTCGCGGTACGTCGTCGTCGCTCCGAGGAAGTCGACGGCCACGCGGTCGCCGTGGTCCGCGACCGCGCGGTCGAACGCGGCGGTGAGCGGCTCGTCGGGGACGGTGATGTGGGGGACCGGCGAGAGGGTGATCGGTGAAGCGGAAGTCACGGGGGCAACAGTAACCTACGCAACCGTAAGTTACTAGGGCGTAAGTTTGTGGTCCGGCCCACGCGGTCGCACGCGCCCGGGCCCGCGCGTGATGGGATCGGTGCATGGCGCCCCGCATCCGCGCGTTCCACCCCGCCGACCTCGCGGGGATCTACCGCCTGTGCCTGCTCACCGGGGACGCCGGCGGCGACGCCTCCGGCCTCTACCGCAACCCCGACCTGCTCGGGCACCTCTACGCCGGGCCGTACCCCGTCGCGGACCCGGCCCTGACGTTCGTCCTCGCCGACGACGACGGCGTCGCGGGCTACGTCGTCGGCACGGCGGACTCGCTGGGGTTCGCGCGCTGGCTCGACGAGCGCTGGTGGCCGACGCTGCGCGCGCAGCACCCCCGCGTGCCCGACCCGGGCGACGGCACGCAGGACCACGTCCTGATCGACCGGATGCACGACTGGTCCGCGACGCCCGAGCCGCAGTACACCGAGTTCCCCGCGCACCTGCACATCGACCTGCTCCCCCGCGCGCAAGGCCAGGGCTGGGGGACGCGGCTGATCGAGACGCTCGGCGACGCGCTGCGCTCCCGCGGCGTGCCCGGCGTGCACCTCGGAGTCGCCGAGGCCAACGCCGGCGCGATCGCGTTCTACGCCAAGGTCGGCTTCGAGACCTACGCCCGCTACGGCTGGGGCCGCATCCTCACGCTGAGCCTGTGAGCGCCTGACGACGGCGGCGGTGTCACTGGTCGGACGGGCCGAACGGGTCGATGTCGGAGATCTGGTCGGCCGGCGGTGCCTCGACGACGATGCTCGGGTCGTCCCAGCCGGACCAGAGCATCGTCAAATCCAGGCCCGCGAACGTGCCGGTCTGCTTGAGCGGACGGTTCTGAGAATCGGTCCAGTAGTGAGTCGTCATCGTGGGCGGCAAGGACATCGACTCGAGCACCTCGGCGAATGAGTCGCCCCAGCGACTCCTCGATGACCGACATCTGGCCGACGGTGTCGGCGGTGACGACGTACCCGGTCGCCGGCTGGCCGTCGACCTCCTCCAGCCCGACCTTCTCGACGTCGAGGACCGAGCCCTCGTCCTGCGTGACTCCCTGAGGTGACTCCGAGTGGATCGACATCGCGAGGGTGCCGTCACTGATCGTGACGGCACCCTCCATCGTCGCGGTCCCGTCCGGGGTGACGGTGGTCGAGCTGGAGCGGTAGGCCGTCGTCCTCGACATGCTCTCCATCAGCGCACTGATCAGCGTCTCGGCCGTCAGCTCCGTGACCTCCGGCTCCACCTCGGGTGTGGGCGCGACGGTCGCGGCCGGGGCCGTCGCCGCGGGGGCCGTGCTCGCCTGCGCGCCTGAACGGACGAGCGGCGCGACGCGACGCCGGGACGACGAAGGGCGGGCCGCACGACGCGACCCGCCCTCACGTACGCACTCAGACCGATCAGCCCTCGGTGCTGCCGAGCCCCATCAGCTCGGAGAAGTCGAGGTCGGTGACCTGGTCGGCGCTCGGCGCCTCGACCGAGATGCTCGGGTCGTTCCAGTCGGAGTACAGGATCTCGGTGTACGAACCCATGATGTCCGACGTCATCTTCACCGGCCGGTTGTCGGCGTCGACCCAGAAGTCGTACACGAACTCGGCAGGCACCGACGGCGCCGCCGACGGGCTGACGCCCGAGAGCGCGGCGGACACCGAGGAGGAGTCGACGGTGACGACGTAGTGCGTCGTGCTCGCGCCGTCGACCTCTTCCTCGCCGACCTTCTCCACCGACGTCACCGAGTCCTCGAACACCCCGAGGCTGTTCTTCGGGTCCATCAGGTCCTGGAGCGAGCCGACCGAGGAGCCCAGCGGGTTCGAGCTGTCGTTCAGGTCGATCTTGACGAACTTGCCCTGGGTGATCTCGCCGAGGTTCATGTAGTACGCGTCGTCGACCATGACGACCTCCATGTCCACGCCCGCGTCGGACGTGGTCATCGACATTGCCGGACCCGCGTCGGAGATCACCACCTCGGCCTCGACGGTCGAGGCGGCGCCCGTCGCCGACGACGACATGCTCATGCGGTAGGAGGTACCGCTCTCCACCGCGGCCGCGAGCACCTCGTGGAAGTTCTCGGCGGAGAGTCCACCGGTCGAGCCCTTGTCGCCGGAGCCGGCAGCCTGCTGCGACGCCGACGGCTCGCCTGTGGCGGTGTCGCCGGGCGCAGCGTCGTCCGACGAGCTGCAGGCGGTGAGCGTGACGGCGAGGGCTGCGGCGGCCGCAGCGCTCACGATCCGGGTGATGGCGCGCATGGTGGAGCTCCCCTGTGTCGTGGTGATGCATCCATGGTGGCACGCGCGTCTGACCGCGGCGGCGGCCGGTCCACAGGCCGGGGGCGGGCCGCTCACAGTCTGGTGGCGCCGGCCGGGTCAGCCGAGGGCGTCGAGGGTGAACGTGCCGCTGACCTGCTCGCCGGGTTCGAGCACGACCACGCCCGTCCCCGGCACGCCCGCCTCGTGCAGCGTGACACCGTCGTTGACGTTCGTGACCGGCTCGACCGCGAAGTACGGGCGCCCGGGCGGGACGTACACGACGAGGTGGGCGTACACGGGGTCGCTGCGCAGCTCGACGACGAGCCCCTCGTCGTAGGTGATCCGGACCGGCTCGTCGCGTGACAGGTCGGTCAGCACGTCGTCGACGAACGCGCGGCCCACCGGGCGAGGGCGGCGGTAGTCGGCACGCGCCGCGGGCTCGCCGGCGGGGCCCACCGCCATGCCGGCCTCGAGCGGGAACCCGCGCGCTGCCGGGACGTGCAGCACCGGGTCACCGTGCGGCGGGACCCACGTGCCGGGCGCGACGAGGGCGCGCCGGAAGTACGGGTGGTGCCCGAACCCCGCGGGGAACGCCTCGGTGTCGAGGTTGCGCACGCTCGTCGTGACGCTCAGGCGCGTGCCCTCGACCGCGTACGTGAGCTGCGCGGCGAACCGCCACGGGAAGTTGACGCCGACGAGCCGCGTCGAGTCGTACGCGAGCGTCACCGCGCTCTCGGAGCGCTCGACGACGTCCCACGTGGCCCAGCCGGTCGCTCCGTGGATGGCTGTGCCGTCCGCGCCGTTGTGCTGCAGCTGCCAGGCGCGGCCGGCGAACCGCAGGACGCCGTCACGGATCCGGTTGGACCACGGCACCATCGCGAAGCTCGCGCACTGCTCCACGGCGCCCAGGTCCGCGGGCGGCGTCGGCCGCAGGAGGTCGACCCACGCGCCACGCAGGCGCACGCGACCCGCTGCGATCGAGGCGCCCGTGCCGGGGAGCACGTCGAGCTCCCACGCGTCGCTGCGCAGGCGCAGCACCCGCGGGTCGAGCTCGACGTGCGCCTGCGCACGCTCGCTGACGGCGGTCATCGTCGTCCCCCTGCCGGCGTCCGGTCCCGGGCGCCGCCGACGTGCCGGACGGTCAGACCGTGACCTCGACGCGCACGGTCGTACCCGCCGGCGCGTACGGGACGAGGTTGCCCTCGACCGGCGTGCCGTCCACGACGAGCCGGCCGCGCGCACCCTCGGTGCCCGAGTTCGTCACGGAGATCTCGTACGTCGCGCCGCGCGCGACGCGCCGCACCGTGAACGACGGGACCTCCGGCCCGATCTGCGGGTCGACGACCAGGCCGTCGTACTCCGGGCGCACGCCGAGCAGGTACTGCGAGACGGTGACGAAGTTCCACGCCGCGGTGCCCGTCAGCCACGAGTTCTTGGCCTCGCCGTGACGCACGGCCTCCTTGCCCGCGATCATCTGCGCGTACACGTACGGCTCGAGCCGGTGCACGTCGGAGATGTCCTCGCGGTAGGCGGGCGTGATGCGCTTGTAGTAGTCGAACGCGCGCGCCCCGCGGCCCACGACCGTCTCGGCGATGATCACCCACGGGTTGTTGTGGCAGAAGATGCCGCCGTTCTCCTTGTACCCCGGCGGGTACGTGGAGACCTCGCCCATGTGCACCTGGTACGTGGTGTACG
>JAEYUL010000078.1 GCA_023432565.1 Actinomycetes bacterium
CCCCCGCCCTGCGCCGCCTCGCCGGTCGGCTGCTCGGCGACGGTCGCGCCGGTGTCGGTCTCGGGCTCGGCCCGCGAGCTGGCGTCCGGGGACGACCGGTCGAGCGCACGGTCGGCACCCTCGAGCGCACGCGCGAAGTCCCCGTCCGTGCCGCCGGCGCGTGCGGTGCGCGGGCCCGGCGCGGACGCGGCCGGGGACGCGGCGGGTGGGGTCACGGTCGTGGTCATGCGGCACCACCTGTCAGCGCAGCGAGGACGGAAGCGGGGATGCCGGCCGGGAGCGACGACCCCCAGGCGGGACGCGCGCTCGGGTTCACGGCCGGGCTCACGGTCGGGGACGTGCCGAGCGTGCCGAGCAGCACCTGGAACGCCGCCTGCGAGGCGGACGTGGCGTCCGCGGTGGACGTCGTGCCCAGCAGCCCGGCGAGCTGCTCCAGGGCGCCGCCCGACGCGAGCGCGCCCCACGCGCTCGCGGCCGTCGACGCCGCGAGGGTCGCCTCCTGCGGCAGGATCCGGCGGATGTTCGTCGGCTCGGCCCACACGTCGCGGACGCCGACCTCGCCTCCCGGCTTGGGCGCGTCGAGCATCTTGCCCCCGCCCACGTAGATCGCGATGTGCGTGCCGCCGCCGAAGACGAGCAGGTCACCCGGCAGGGCCTCGTCGAGCGAGTCGACGCGCTCGCCGAGGCGCTGCTGGTCGCGCGCCACGCGCGGGACGCCCGTCTCGATGCCGAGGTCGGCCAGCGCGCGCAGCACGAGGCCCGAGCAGTCGAGCCCGCCCTCGGAGAGCGACTCGCCGCCCCACACGTACGGAGTGCCGGTGTACCGGCGAGCCGCCTCGATGAGGTCCTGCGCGCTCACGCCCGAGCCGGGGGCGATGTTGGCGGTGACCGCGCCGTCGTCGAGCGGAACGACGGCCGGCCGCGAGGGGGACGGCGCGCGTCCCGCTGCGGCGAGCGCGGCGGCGAAGCCGAGGTCGGAGGGCGCGACCGCCGACGTCGGCGGCGGCGGTGCGACGAGCTGCTGGAGCTCGGCGACGCGCGCCTGCACCGCGGCGATCCCGGTCATGCGCCACCCCCCGGTGCCGTGGTCGTCTCGCTCGCGCGACGCGAGGCGACCTCGTCGAGCACGACCTGCTCGGCGTGCGCCTCGAGCGCACGCTCGGACTCCTCGTGCCGCTGCGCGAGACGGTCGATCGCCCGCACGTCGCGCCGCGCCGTCGACCAGTGCTGCGTCTGCTCCTCGACGCGGCGCTCGGCGGCCGTCACGTCGCGCTCGGCCTCCTGCAGCAGCAGCGCGAGCGACGAGCGGCTCGCGACGGCGGCGATCCACGCCATCCGGTCGCTGCCGTCGGGCAGGGCCGAGTCCGCGAGCGCCTCGCGCGTCGCCCGCTTGCGCTCGCGCGCCGCCTGCTCGCGGCGACGTGCCTCGGCGAGCTCGGCGGCGGCGCGCTCCTCGGCGCGTTCGCGCACGCGTAGGAGGCCGCCCAGCGGGAACGGTCGGCTCATGTCAGGTCTCCCAACGTGTGCACGAGCGCCGCGAGCTGTGCCCAGGACCTGTCGGCCGGCGCGGCCTCGGCCATGCCCTGCCGCAGGAACGCGTCGATCTGCGCGCTGTGCGTGACCGCAGCGTCGACGAGAGGGTTGGAGCCGGCGACGTACGCACCGACGTCGAGCAGGTCCTGCGCCGCCCGGCGCGCAGCCATGACCGAGCGCAGCCGCTGCGCGAGCGTGCGCTGCTCGTCGGACGTCACGCGGGACGCGACCCGGCTGATCGAGCCCAGCGCGTCCACGCTCGGGAAGTGCCCGGCGACCGCGAGCCGGCGGTCGAGCACGACGTGCCCGTCGAGGATCGAGCGCGCGGCGTCGGCGATCGGCTCGTTGTGGTCGTCGCCGTCGACGAGGACCGTGTACAGGCCGGTGACCGAGCCGCGCGCAGCCGTGCCGGCCCGCTCCAGGAGGCGCGCGAGCAGCGAGAACGTGCTGGGCGGGTAACCGCGGGTCGCGGGAGGCTCGCCCACCGACAGCCCGATCTCACGCTGCGCCATCGCGACGCGGGTCAGGGAGTCCATCATGAGGACCGCGTGCCGGCCCTCGTCGCGCAGGTGCTCGGCGATGCGCGTCGCGACGAAGGCCGAGCGCATGCGCACCATCGGCGGCTCGTCGGACGTCGCGACGACGACGACCGAGCGGGCCAGGCCCTGCGGTCCGAGGTCGTCCTCGAGGAACTCGCGCACCTCGCGGCCTCGCTCGCCGACGAGCGCGATGACGGAGACCTCCGCCTCCGTGCCGCGCGCGATCATCGACAGCAGGCTCGACTTGCCGACGCCCGACCCCGCGAACAGGCCGAGCCGTTGGCCGCGCCCGGCCGTGACCAGCGTGTCGAGCACGCGCACGCCGAGCTCGAGCGGGGTGTCGACGCGCGAGCGCTCGAGCGGGTGCGGCGCGGCGCCGTCGACGGGCACCCAGGCCTGCGCGCGCAGCGGTCCGCGGCCGTCGATCGGCCGGCCGAGCCCGTCGAGCACCCGGCCCAGCAGCCCCGAGC
>JAEYUL010000089.1 GCA_023432565.1 Actinomycetes bacterium
GCCGGCACCACCGCTGTGCCCGGCTCCCGCACCGGCCCCGGCTCCCGCACCGGCCCCGGCACCCGCCGCTGCGCCCGCGCCCGCCAGCGCGCCCGTCACCGCCCCGCCGACGGGCAGCGACGAGGACAGCGCCCCGAGCCCGGCCAGGCCCAGCACCAGGGGAGCGATCACGGAGCGCATGCCGTGGTTGACGTCGCCGAGCTCGAGCAGCAGCGCGCGGCACTCGCCGCAGCCCTCCAGGTGCGCCTCGACCCGGGCGGTCTCGCGTGCACCGAGCCCGCCGCGCACGTGCGAACCCAGCGAGGCCGCGACCGCGCGGCACCCGTCGTCGATCGGGTCCCGCAGGTGCTGCTGCAGGTACGCCTGGCGCAAGCCCTCACGCGCGCGGTAGGCGAGCGCCGCGACGCCGTTGGCGGTCAGGCCGAGCACCGGCGCCACCTCGGCGGGCGTCAGCCCTTCGACCTCGGTGTGCCACAGCACCGCCTGCCACCGCTCGGGCAGCGAGTGGAACGCGCGCGCGACCACGCCCCGCTCGAACCCCTCGAGCGTCGGTTCCTCCGCGGTGCCGGCCAGCGCGGTCCCGGCCTCGAGCGTCGCGACGTCGTCGGTGGGCCGCACCCGGCGCGCACCCTCACGACGCAGGGTCGCGGTGCGCCGCACGACCGTGAACAGGTAGGCCCGGAACGCCTCGTCCGGCCCCTTGCCGCGACTCAGCGCGGAGTAGACCGCGGTGAACGCGTCGGCGACGACGTCGTCGGCGTCCGCGTGGTCGTCGGTGTACCGGCGGGCGACGACGGTGGCGGCGGCCGCGTGACGCTCGTACAGCCCGGCGAAGCCGCTCTCGTCGCCCGCGCGCGCGGCACTGATCAGCTCCGCGTCGCTCCGCGCGACAGCCGCCTGCGCCTCCACCCGAACCCCGTCCCCGGTCCGCCGTTCGCGGAGCTCCCGCTCCGAACCGGTACCAGGGTGACATACCGTACGGACGTGCAGGAATCTCTCAGGCGGCAGCAGCAGTCGACCCGACCGGGTGAAACGTTGTTGAAGCGGCGTCACACCTCGTCGCCTGACGTCTCTCATCTCACGTGACGACCGACACCGGACCCGTGCTGCCCACCCAGCCGTCGCGCCTGCTCGAGCGATGGCGGGACGAGAGCGTCTCCTCCGTGTGGCGTCGACCGTCGGACTGGTACCACCCGAGGGGCGACGACCTGGCCCTCGCGCTGCTGCTGCAGGACGACCCCGTGCCCGCCGCTGCGCGCCTCGGCCACGCACGCGGGGACGCGGGCGTCGGGATCGCGGAGACGATCGACGACCTCGCGTGCCTGTACCGCACGACGACCGGCGCGGAGCCGCCGCTGCAGGTGCTGCGCGCGCTGGCCACGGGCTGGGCGGACGCGCAGGCCGGAGGGGTGGCGCTGGCGCTCGGGCTCGACGCGGGCTCGGGCCTGCCGGGCGGCGACTACCTGCGGCTGCGGCTCACGGAGTGCTACCCGCCGGAGGGACCCACGGGCCGCCTGCTCGTCGTGGACGTCGCCGCGGGCACCCCCGACGGGCTGGGCCGCATCGCGCGCTCGGCGGCCGTCGGGGCCTCGTTGCGGGAGGTGTTCGGGGCGGCGCGCGCGATGGCGAGCCTCGGCAGCGGGGTGTTCGTCGTGCTGCTGGACGACGACGAACCGCACGACGACGCGATGGCGCGACTGCGGCAGCGCGTCGACGAGCACGCCGTGGGACTCGGGCTCCAGGACGTGACCCGGCGTCCGCTGCGGTGCTGGGTCGAGCCGCTGCCCGCGACGCACGAGCGTGCCGTGCAGCGCCTGAGCCGGCTCGCCAGGCCCTGATCCGCGGCGTCGGCGCCGCCCCTGCCGAGGCGCTGGTCCGGGGGCGAACGACGCTTACCACGCGTAACCGGGCTATCTTCGACGCATGAGCTCGCCCGGTGTGGCCCCGCACGACCCTGCCCTGCAACCCGAGGGGATGCAGCGCGGACCCGTGCCGGACGCGAGCGTCCTCGACCTGGACGACCCTGGGCCGGTGCTCACCGGAGGGGCCAGCGCCGACGTGTTCGCGCTCGACGACGACTACGTGATGCGCCGCTACCGCGGCGGTCAGGACGCGGGGCGCGAGGCCCGGATCATGCGGCACGTCGCAGCGCACGGCTTCCCCGTGCCGGTCGTCCACGTGAGCCGGGGGCCGAACCTGCTCATGGAGCGCCTGCACGGACCCACGCTGCTGCAGGCGTTGGCAGCCGGCGAGATCCCCATCCCGGACGCGGCGCAGGTGCTGGTCGACCTGCACACCCGGCTGCACGACGTGCCGGCGGCCCCGGACGAGCCGACCGACCGGACGCAGTGGCCGTTCGTCGCCTCCGGACCCGTGGTCGTGCACCTCGACCTGCACCCGGGGAACGTGATCCTGTCCGACGCGCGTGGTCCGATGGTCGTCGACTGGGCGAACGCGCGTGCGGGCACGGCCGAGCTCGACGTCGCCATGACGGCACTGATCCTGGGCGAGGTCGCGGTCGACGCCGGCGGCGTCTACTCCCAGGCGGCCCGGGCCCTGCTCGCCGCGTTCGTCGTGCGCAGCGGCGTCTCGCCGCTCGACGCCCTCGACCAGGCTGCGGCCACGCGCCGCCGCGACCCGGGGCTCGTCACGGGCGAGAAGGAGCTCGTGGGGGACGCCGCCGAGCTGGTGCACCAACTGCTGCGCGTCGCGTCCTGAACCGCCGCGACGCGGGCTGACGCCGCGCAGCGCAGCCTCTCGGCGCGGGTCTCGGCGGCCCACGTCGGTGGGGCGTGCGCGTCGTCGGTGGGGGGTGTGGCCGTCAGCGCGGCGCGAACGTCAGGCAGCCGGCGAGGTCGTGGCCACCGCCCACGCGGATCGACTCCGCGGTGCACTCGAGGTGGTCGTTGTGCGCGCACTCGGGGCGCTGGCACGCGCCGACGTGGCTGAGCACGGTGTCCAGACCACCCTTGACGCCGAGCGGGATGAACGTGGTGCACTGCGCGTCGCCGGTGGCTCCGCCGACGGTGATGGCCGCGGCGTGGCAGTGGGAGTGGTCGTTGTACGAGCAGCCGGCCACCGAGCACTCGGCGATGGCGGGCAGGTCCACGAGGTCGGTCACGGTGCGCCTCCGCAGGATCCGCTGGACGGGCCGAGCCGGCGGCTCGGTTCTTCGACGGTAGACCCGGCCGCGGCGGGGCGCCAGTAGCGCGAGCAGCGCGATGTTGCAGGTCAGGACGGGTTTTTTGGTCACACGGTCGTTGCGTAAACCGGACGAGACCGGCGTCGTGCGAGGTCAGCGGGGCGCGGGCGGCTCAGGCGCCGAGCGGCTCACGCCACATCGCCACCGGGCGGGCGTCCGGCACCCCGGTGATCACGCCGCGCGAGGCGAACCCGTGGCGCAGGTACAGCGCTCGGTTGCGCTCCGTGGAGGACTCGAGGTACGACCCGCTGCCGAGATCGTCGACCTGCCGCAGGCGGTGCGCGAGCAACCCGGACCCGATCCCGGTGCCCCGCACCGCGGCGACCACGCCGATCTGCCCCAGGTACCAGTGCGGGCTCGTCGGACGGACCCGACCCAGGGCGGCGCGCGCCGTGAGCGCGCGCGGGATGCCCCACAGGCCGACGGCACGGACGAACGTGCGGGTCTGGGCGAGCAGCGCGGGCATCGTCGCGCCCGCGGCGTCCGGTCGCTCCCACACCGCGGCGCCGAGGATCGTCCCGTCGGTGTCGCGCGCGACGTCGACGACGACTCCGCGGCCCAGCTCGGCGTGCAGCAGTGCTGTGAACAGGTGCGTGGCCCGCTCCCGTCTGTCCGCCCCCGCCCCGACCATGCCGACGATCACCGGGTCGTCCTCGAAAGCCTCTCCGAGGACCGCGGCGACGTCAGGCAGGTCGACGCTCGTCGCCGCCCCCATGTCAGTCACTGCACAGCTCCGCTCCTGGACGCACGTCCACCTTTGAGCGCATCGTCCCCTGCGCCCGCCTTGCCGCACATGGGCCTTCCGACCCATCGCGACGCCGCCGGCGGCCGGACGTGAGGAACCAGACGACGCAGGTCTCGTCGCAGGTCAGCAGGGTGCGACAGCCTCCGGTCCCCGGACGCGCCCGCAGAACCCCATGCCGGGAGACGTAGGCTCGAACCGTGGCCACCTTCTCCGGCGTGACGCGCCAGCACATCCTTCAGGCGATCGCGGAGTGCGACACCCGCGGCCGCGACGACTTCCTCGGCGTCTACGGCTTCACGGCGAACGGCGACTACACGATCGTGCACAACGGCACGTCGTACGACCTGCCCGCGATCCTCGGCGTCGCCCACCGGTACGCCACCGGCCGCCTCGCCCCCGCGCACGAGATCACGGCGAGCCTGAACGCCGCGACGACGCTCGTGCGCAAGCGCGGCTTCGAGGTCACCGAGCCGACGCCCGCGGCGCGTGCGGCCGCCCGCTCGTCGGCACGCGCCAAGGCTGCTGCGGCGCCCCGCGCCACAGCGACCCGGCGCAGCACGGCCGCACCCGAGCGCGTGGCGCCCATCTGCCCGACGTGCTCGACGACCCTGCCCGCCACCGGCGTCTGCGACTACTGCGGCTGACCGCTCGTCCGACTGGCGCAGGGACCGACGAGGCACACGGTCCCGTCCGAGGCCGCCCAGCGGTCGCTACGGTGGACGGGCGAGGAAGGGGCGTGCGATGAGCGAGGGCACCACGGCCGGCTACTCGCTGCCGGACCTCGAGCACGAGCTCGCGGGCACCGCGGTTGCGGCCGCCGAGGGCGTCACACCCGAGGACGTCGAGAGCGCGGAGGCCGTCCTTGCGCGCTCCCATGATCTGCGCGACGAGCTGGACAAGCTCCTGACGTACTACCAGTTCGGGATCGACGAGGTCTCGACGAAGATCAACATCCTGCGCCACGAGTTCGAGGCGATCCACGACTACAGCCCCATCGAGCACGTCCGCACTCGGCTCAAGTCGCCCGAGAGCCTGCTCGGCAAGGCACTGCGCCGTCACGTCGACCTCGACATCCCCTCGATCCGCGCCGAGATCCGCGACATCGCCGGCATTCGCGTCACCTGCAGCTTCGTCTCCGACGTGTACTGGATCGCGCAGATGCTCAGCGCGCAGCCCGACCTGCGACTGCTGCAGACCAAGGACTACATCGCGACGCCGAAGTCGAACGGCTACCGCTCGCTGCACCTGATCGTCGAGGTGCCGGTGTTCCTCTCCCAGCACGTCGAGCACGTCCCCGTCGAGGTACAGATCCGTACGATCGCGATGGACTTCTGGGCCAGCGTCGAGCACAAGCTGTCGTACAAGTACCGCGCCGCGATGCCCGACCACCTCGCAGCCGAGCTCGACGACGCGGCCCGCGTCGCCACCGATCTCGACGCGCGCATGGGACGGCTTCGCGACGAGGTACGCCCGCCGACGGTGGAGATCGTCGGACCGCCCGGGACGCCCTGACCCACCGCGCACGACCGGCCTGGGCACGGGGGCACACAGAAGGAGAGCACCTGCGGTGCTCTCCACCTTCAAGGTACAGCGCTGAGGGGGTCTTGCGGCAAGGCCCCCGTCGCCGCGCAGAATCGTCGGCCTCCCGACCCCACCGCGCGCCCCGGACGCACGCGGACCAGGAGCGCGACGTGCCGGACCTACCCACCACAGCCTTCGACCTGCCCGCACGGCTCGTCGCCAAGGCCGCTCCCGCGCTCGTCGCACGCGACGAGCAGCACTTCGCCCTGATCGCGACGAGCCTGAAGCAGCAGGTCGAGGACCTGACCCGACGCCTCGACGAGGCCCGCAGGGCGCCCGGCCGCGGCGGGACTGCGGCGCTCGAACGTGATCAGGAGGTCCATCGGCTCTCCGCTCGGCTCCGGCTGCTGCGCAGGTTCGGCCTGGACCTGTGCCTCGGCCGGTCCGTGTCCGCCGACGACGAGACGGTGTACGTCGGGCGGATCGGCCTGACGGACGCCGAGGGTCGTCGGCTGCTCGTCGACTGGCGCTCCCCCGCAGCCGAGCCGTTCTTCGCGGCCACGCACGCCGACCCGCGCGGGCTCGTCAGCCGACGCCGGTACCGGTGGACCCGTGGGCGAGTCAGCGACTACTGGGACGAGGCCTTCACGATCGACGGCCTCGAGCACGGCGCGGCGCTCGACGACCAGTCCGCGTTCCTCGCCTCGCTCGCAGGTGCCCGCTCGGCGCGGATGCGCGACGTGCTCGGCACGATCCAGACGGACCAGCACGCCGCGATCCGGGCGGACTCCCGAGGCACGCTCGTCGTCGACGGAGGTCCCGGGACCGGCAAGACGGTGGTCGCGCTCCACCGCGCGGCCTCCCTGCTGTACTCCGACCCGCGCCTGGGGCACCGGCGCGGCGGCCTGCTCTTCGTCGGGCCGCACGAGCCGTACCTCGATTACGTGTCCGACGTCCTGCCGAGCCTCGGGGAGGAGGGCGTGCGCACCTGCACGCTGCGCGACCTCGTGCCCGAGGGCGCCGACGCCCGGCCGGAACGCAACCCCGAGGTCGCGCGCCTGAAGGGCTCGGCGGAGCTCGTGCACGCGATCGAGCCCGCGGTGCGGTTCTCCGAGCAGCCGCCGCGCGACACCCTCGTCGTCGAGACTCCGTGGGTGGACCTGCGCATCGACCCCGCCGACTGGGCCGCAGCGTTCGACGCCCCCGAGCCGGGCACGCCCCACAACGACGCACGCGAGCAGGTGTGGGACGGGCTCGTGGAGATCCTGCTCGCGCAGGTCGAGGACGACGACGTACCGCTCGACCAGCTGCGCGCGGCTCTCGCCCGCGACCGGGACCTCGTCGGCGCTCTGCACCGCTCGTGGCCGTTGCTCGAGGCGCCCGAGCTCGTCGCCGACCTGTGGTCGGTGCCGGCCTACCTGCGCCGGTGCGCGCCGCATCTCACGGACGAGGAGGTCATGCTGCTGCAGCGCGAGGACCCCTGCGCCTGGACGTTCGAGGACTTGCCCCTGCTCGACGCCGCCAGGCGACGGCTCGGCGACGGCTCGGCACCCTCGCGGCGGCGGCTCGCGGCGAGGACGGAGGCGGCCCAGCGCGCCTCGATGGACGACGTCGTCGACCGACTCGTCGAGTCCGACGACTCCGAGCTGCAGGTCATGAGCATGCTGCGGCTCGGTGACCTGCGCGACGCGCTCGTCGACCCCGGGGCGCTGCCGGATGCCACGGCCGACCCCCTCGCTGGGCCGTTCGCGCACGTGGTCGTCGACGAGGCGCAAGAGCTCACCGACGCGCAGTGGCTGATGCTCCTCGCCCGCTGCCCGTCGCGGAGCCTGACGGTCGTCGGTGACCGTGCGCAGGCGCGACACGGCTTCACCTCGTCATGGTCCGACCGGCTGGCGCGCGTGGGCCTCGCCGACGTCCGCCTGGCGACCCTGAGCATCAACTACCGCACGCCCGTCGAGGTGATGCGCGAGGCGGAGCCCGTGATCCGGGCGGCCGTGCCCGATGCGAACGTGCCGACGTCCGTGCGCTCCACCGGGCTGCCCGTCGTGCGCGGGCGCGTGCACGACCTGGCGCACGTCGTGTCGTCGTGGCTCGCGTCCCACGACGACGGGCTCGCGTGCGTGATCGGGGACCCCTCGTTCCCGGACTCCCCGCGCGTGCGGTCGCTGACCCCCGAGGGCGCGAAGGGCCTCGAGTTCGACCTCGTCGTCCTGGTCGAGCCCTCGCCGTCCCGCACGCGCGAGGCCGACACCGGTGTACGGCCCTGCACCGAAGCGGCCGTGGACCGCTACGTCGCGATGACCCGCTCCACCCACGAGCTCGTCGTCCTCACCTGACCGAGCCGCCCCACGCTCTGCCCGCCGCCCGCCGCGTACCGCGCCCAGCCCGCCGCGTACCGCGCCCAGAGGCTTGTGGGTGGAGAAGGTCATGCCAGGCGTGACGTTCTCCACCCACAAGCGCTGGGGCCGGCGAGCGGGGGTGGGGGTGGGGGTTGACGGGGCCTGGGGTGGGGGCGACAGTGGCGGGGCCGGTGAGGGTCTGCATCTGCTCGGGGAGACGCGATGGTGAGGTTCGACCGGTCAGCCGAGCTGCGCGGGGCGCTGTTCGAGGACGCCGACCTGTCCGGCGCGCGGTTCGTCCGCGCGAGCCTGGCCGGCGCGGTGATGCGCGGCGTGGACCTGGAGGGCGCCGACCTCGACGCGCCGTGGCTGAGCGCGCCGCTGCTGGTCAACGGGGTCGACGTCGTCGGCTTCGTCGAGGCCGAGCTCGACCGACGCTTCCCGGGGCGCGAGCTGCGCCGCGCCGCCGACCCTGACGGCCTGCGGGCGGCGTGGGATGCGGTGGAGCGGACCTGGGCGCGCACGCTCGAGCGTGCCGCGACGATGCCGCCGGGCACCGTGGACGTCCAGGTCGACGGCGAGTGGTCGTTCGCGCAGACGCTGCGGCACCTGGTCATGGCCACCGACGTGTGGTTGCGCAAGGCGGTGCTCGGGGTCGCCCAGCCGTACGACCCGATCGGCATGCCCAACGCCGAGTACGAGGCGGACGGCCACGACCTGTCCGTCTTCTCCTCGACCCGACCCACGTACGACGAGGTGCTGGCGGCACGCGCCGAGCACGTCGCGCTCGTGCGGGACTTCATCGCGCACGTCACGCCCGACGAGCTCGCGGCCGCGCGGTCGAACCCGTGGGCACCGCAGTACCCCGAGACGACGCTGTCGTGCCTGCACACCATCCTCGAGGAGGAGTGGGAGCACCACCGTTACGCCGTGCGCGACCTCGACGCGATCGACGCCCGGGCGTCCGCGGGATAGTCCACCTTCGGCGGGGCCGCCGTCGGCGCCGACATCGCCGTCGACACCGCTGCCGCGTGGGCTCAGCGCCCGCCTCGTCGCGACCGCGCCGTGGGCGGTGGTCGATGGGCAGTGGCCCTTGGGCGGTGGCCCAAGGGCCACTGGCGGTGGTCCCCTCGCGGGGCGGTGGTCCCTGGCTGGGCGGCGGTCAGAGGCGCGGCGGCGGTCCCAGGCGAGGCGGCGGTCCGAGGCGCGGCGGCGGTCCCAGGCGCGGCGGCGGTCCCAGGCGAGGCGGTGGTCCCAGGCGAGGCGGTGGTCCCTGGCGGGGTCAGCGGACAGACGAGCAGCGTCTCGATGAGCCGCTGGTGACCGTGCCGAGCCGACTTGACCGCTGCGGCTAATGCTATTAGCTTTTTGGCTAACGTGATTAGCCCTGGAGGGAACGTGACCGAGTACCTCGCCGTCGACGGCGGCACCCTCGCCTACGACGTCAGCGGGACCGGCCCGCTCGTCGTCCTCGCGCACGGCATGGGAGACAACCGCGCGGCCTACCGCTTCCTGGCCCCCACGCTGGTCGCCGCCGGCTACCGGGTCGCCGCGCTCGACCTGCGCGGCTGCGGCGAGTCCACCGCGAGCTGGCCCACGTACACCCGCACCGCGATCGCGGGCGACCTGCTCGCGCTCGTCACCCACCTCGGCGGCGGCCCGGCCGTACTCGTCGGGCACTCGCTGTCCGGAGGCGCCGTCACCATCGCGGCCGCGCAGGCCCCCGAGCTCGTCGCCGGGATCGTCGAGCTCGCACCGTTCACCCGCACGCAGGCGATGCGGCTGCGGGACCTGTCGGTCTCGCGGTACCGCAAGGGGATGACCCGCCTGCTGCTGACCGCCGCGCTCGGCAGCGTGACCTGGTGGCACAAGTACCTCGACCTCGCCTACCCCGGCCCGCGCCCCGCCGACTGGGACGCCCAGCTGCGGGCCAACGCCACGAACCTGCGTGAGCCGGGACGCATGCGCGCGATGCGGCGCATGGCCGGGCCCGCCACCGACGCCGGCGAGCAGCTCGCGAACGTCAGGTGCCCCGTGCTCGTCGTCGAGGGCTCGCTCGACCCGGACTGGGCGGACCCGCGTGCGGAGGGGGAGGCGATCGTCGCGGCGATCCCCGACGCGCTCGCCCGCCTCGAGGTCGTCGACGGCGCCGGTCACTACCCGCACACGCAGTTCCCCGACGAGACCGCCGCTCTGGTGCTCTCCTTCCTGCAGGCGCACGCCCGTGCCTAGGGTCGGCCTCGACCCCGCGGTCGTCGTCGCGGCAGCCGCCACCCTGGCCGACGAGGTCGGGCTCACGAACGTGTCGATGAGCGCGCTCGCCGAGCGGCTCGGGGTGCGTGCGCCGTCGCTGTACAAGCACGTCGACGGCCAGGCGGACCTGCAGCGGCGCGTCGCCGTGCTCGCGCTCACCGAGCTCGGCGGCGCGCTGCGCGACGCCCTGCAGGGCCGGTCGGGCAAGGACGCGCTGGCCGCCGCGGCAGCGACGATCCGCCGCTACGCCGTCGCCCACCCCGGGCGGTACGCCGCGACCGTCCGCATCGACGCCGACGAGCCCGACGAGCAGCTCGTCGCGGCCGGAGCGCGCGTGCTCGACTCCCTGTCGGCCGTCCTGAGCGGCTACCCGGTGGCACCCGAGGACACCGTCCACGCCCTGCGGATGCTGCGCAGCCTGTTCCACGGCTTCGCCGTCCTCGAGGCCGCCGGCGGCTTCCAGCTCGACACCGACGTCGACGCCAGCTTCACCTGGATCATCACCGCGGCCGACCACGCCCTGCGTACGACGAGCGCCTAGCCCGAACGTCCGCGCACCGGGTGCGAGCACCTGGCCCGCGCCGCGCTCGTGCGTCACAGCCCCGTGCGGGACGGTCCCTGGCGTGCCCGGGGACCGTCCCGGAGAACGACGACGGCCCCCGTCAGCCCGGAGTGGGCGGCGGGGGCCGTCGGCGTGGGTAGGAGTCCGGAGGGCTCAGAAGTCCCAGTCGTCGTCCTCGGTGTTGACGGCCTTGCCGATCACGTAGGACGAGCCGGAGCCGGAGAAGAAGTCGTGGTTCTCGTCGGCGTTCGGGGACAGCGCCGACAGGATCGCCGGGTTGACGTCGGTCTCGTCGCGCGGGAACAGCGCCTCGTAGCCCAGGTTCATCAGGGCCTTGTTGGCGTTGTAGCGCAGGAACTTCTTGACGTCCTCGGTCAGGCCGAGCTCGTCGTAGAGGTCCTGGGTGTACTCGACCTCGTTGTCGTACAGCTCGAAGAGCAGCTCGAACGTGTAGTCCTTGAGCTCGGCACGCTCGGCCTCCGTGATGAGCTCGAGGCCCTTCTGGAACTTGTAGCCGATGTAGTACCCGTGCACGGCCTCGTCGCGGATGATCAGGCGGATCAGGTCGGCCGTGTTGGTGAGCTTGGCGCGCGACGCCCAGTACATCGGCGCGTAGAAGCCCGAGTAGAACAGGAACGACTCGAGCATCGTCGAGGCGACCTTGCGCTTGAGCGGCTCGTCACCCCGGTAGTAGTTCAGGACGATCTCGGCCTTGCGCTGCAGGTTCGGGTTCTCCTCCGACCAGCGGAACGCCTCGTCGATCTCCTTGGTGGAGATCAGCGTCGAGAAGATCGAGGAGTACGACTTGGCGTGCACCGACTCCATGAACGCGATGTTCGTGTAGACGGCCTCCTCGTGCGGGGTCAGCGCGTCGGGGATGAGGCTGACCGCGCCGACCGTGCCCTGGATCGTGTCCAGGAGCGTCAGGCCCGTGAACACGCGCGTCGTCATCGTCTTCTCGGCCTCGGTGAGCGTGGCCCACGACTGGATGTCGTTCGAGACCGGCACCTTCTCCGGCAGCCAGAAGTTGCCGACCAGGCGGTCCCAGACCTCGAGGTCCTTCTCGTCCTGGAGTCGGTTCCAGTTGATCGCCGAGACCCGGTCGACCAGCTTCAGCTTCCCCGTGGGGCTCATGCCTTCTCATCTCCCTGAACGAGCAGCGCGAACTGCCGCTCGACTGTCGAGTCGCAATAGAGACAGCGGGGGCTCCAACCGCCTCCGTTGACGTGGTACCGAGTGTGCGCGCTGCGACGGCTCGATGGCATCGGCCGTCCGCGGCGCGCGGCCGACATCTTCGCGCGGGTCTCGGCGCTCGCCGTCCTGCCGAAGTTCGGGTTGTCTTCGCCCTGACGGGCCTCCGAGAGCGCCTGACGCGCAGCTTCGCTCATGGTGTGGCCGTAGCTCGGGTGCTCGGGCCCGAACTTCCCGAAGTTCGGGTTGGCCTCGCCGGTGTTCGTGCCAGCGCGCTGCTCCGACCACCGGGCACGCTGCTCCGCCGTGTGCTTCGCCCCGAAGAAGGGGTTGAGCTCGCCGGGCCGGCTGACGCCCGTGCGACCGGTCGATCGCATGCGGGCAGCCTTACGCTGCTCGTCGGTCCACACGATGCCGGTCGGGGCGAGCCCGCCGTCGGTCTGGTTCAGGAGGCGGTCCCCCGCGGCGCGCCGTTCCGAGATCCACCGGATCTCCGCCTCGCCGAGGTCGATCCTCGACGTCCGGATGAGCTCGCGCTCGTCGACCACGGCCTGGCTGTCGTACTTGCGCAGCCAGTCGTAGAACGGCGTGCGGCGGCCGGCGCGGGCGTTCGCGCGGTGACGGGCGAATCGTCGCGCCACCGTGGACTCCGTCAGCCCGATGTAGCGGTACTCCGTGCTGCCCGAGAGTCGGATGCCGTAGATGCGACCTACGACACCCGACTCCGGAACGGTGGTGTTCTCCATGGTCAGCGCGTCACAGCATGCAGGAGACGCAGTTCTCCACTTCCGTCCCCTGGAGGGCGAGCTGGCGGAGGCGGATGTAGTAGATCGTCTTGATGCCCTTGCGCCAGGCGTAGATCTGCGCCTTGTTCAGGTCGCGCGTGGTCGCGGTGTCCTTGAAGAACAGCGTCAGCGACAGGCCCTGGTCCACGTGCTGCGTGGCCTCGGCATAGGTGTCGATGATCTTCTCGTAGCCGATCTCGTACGCGTCCTGGTAGTACTCCAGGTTGTCGTTGGTCAGGTACGGCGCCGGGTAGTACACGCGGCCGATCTTGCCCTCTTTGCGGATCTCGATCTTGCTGGCCACCGGGTGGATCGAGGACGTCGAGTGGTTGATGTAGGAGATGGAACCGGTAGGCGGCACGGCCTGCAGGTTCTGGTTATAGAGCCCGCCAGTCGTGACGGCCCGCTTCAACTCCAGCCAATCGTGCTGGGTGGGGATGGCGATCCCGGCCTTCTCGAACAATTGAACCACCCGTTCAGTCGCAGGCTTCCATTCCTGCTCGGTGTATTTGTCAAAATATTCGCCGGACGCGTATTTCGATTTCTCAAAGCCTTCGAAGCTCTGGCCTCGTTCGATCGCCAATCGGTTGGAAGCCCGGATGGCGTGATAAGTCACGGTGTAGAAATAGATGTTGGTGAAATCGACACCTTCTTCAGAGCCGTAGAAGATGCGCTCGCGGGCGAGATACCCGTGCAGGTTCATCTGGCCAAGCCCGATGGCGTGGCTCGCTGCATTGCCTTTGGCAACCGACGGAACCGAGGCGATGTGGCTCATGTCGGAGACGGCAGTCAGTGCTCGAACCGATGTCTCGATGGTCTTTGCAAAGTCGGGAGAGTCCATAGCGGCGGCGATGTGCAGGGACCCGAGATTGCAGGAAATATCCTTCCCCATGTGATCATAGGACAGATCGTCGTTGAAAGTGCTCGCATCGCTGACCTGCAGGATTTCAGAGCAGAGGTTGCTCATGGT
>JAEYUL010000095.1 GCA_023432565.1 Actinomycetes bacterium
TCAGGCCGGCCCCGACGTAGCGCGCGAGCGCCGCGGCCTGGAAGCACAGCCCGTCGAGGTCCTCGATGCGGTTGTCGTCCCACGTCGCCGTCTCGTCGCCCACGTGCAGGTGCACGCTCGTCGGGCCACGGAAGCGCGGGCCCGTGCCGATCCAGCCCGCCTCGCCGTGCACGCGCGCCTCGTCGTCCGCGGGCGTCAGCATCGAGGTGAACAGCTGCGCCTGCAGGCCCGGATACGCGACCTGGAACGCCACCTGCGCGTCGACGCCCGTGGGTGCGAGCGAGCCCATCACCTGCAGGTCCGTGGGGGTGGCCGGCAGGCCGGTCGTCGTCGCGACGAAGGAGGCGAACGACAGCGGGTAGATGCCGATGTCGAGCAGCACCCCGCCCGCGAGCGCCGGGTCCATGAGTCGGTGCGTGTCCGGCACGACCGTGCGCGTCGCGAACGAGGCCGTGACCCAGCGCGGCTGGCCGATCACGCCGTCCTCGAGCACCTGGCGCAGCACATCGATGTGCGGCAGGTACCGCGTCCACATGGCCTCCATCGCGAAGACCCCCGCCGCACGCGCCGCCTCGACGATCGCGCGCGCCTCGGCCGCGTTGCGCGCCATCGGCTTCTCGACGAGCACGTGCTTGCCCGCCGCGATCGCCGCGAGCGCCTGCTCCGGGTGGTGGCTGTGCGGGCTCGCGACGTACACGACGTCGACCTCGGGGTCGTTCACGAGCTCGTCGTACGACGACAACGCGCGCCCGACCCCGAACTCGTCGGCGAACGCCTGCGCGCGCGACGCGTCCCGGCTCGCGACCGCGACCACGCGCTGGTTCGTGTGACGGTTCAGCGACCCGACGAAGTGCCCCGCGATCCAGCCCGGCGCGAGCACCCCCCACCGCAGCACGGGCGCATCACGCGGGTCAGGGAACCGGGGCTCAGGCAGTCGCAGCGTCACGGCCACACTCTCGCACGCGCCCAGGTCAACCCCCTGATCCGACCCTCGGCCGTGGCCTCAGAGGGCGGGGAACGGGCCCGCCGTCCGACGACCAGACCACCGCGTCACGCTCCGCACCCGCGCACACGTACGCCGCGAGCTCGCGCGTGAGCTCGTCCACCACCGCGCGCAGCGCGTGGCCCCGCGACATCAGCAGCTGACCGACGTGCTCCCGCTGGCCAAGACGCTCGCTGCCTCCACCTTCAGCGAGATCGCCGAGGTGGAGGCCGACTGCATGGCCACGAACGGCCTGTTCGGCACGGCCCCCGGCGAGCGGGCGACAAGGCCCGAGAGCTACCGCGACTACATGAGCTGGGCGCACGAGGACCAGTGGGACGACGAGGGCGGACGCGTCGCCTACTGCTTCTACGTGACCCCGGACGCCCCGACGACAGGCTCGCTCGTCGCCGGGACGTCCCCGCTGCTCCCGCGGCCTGGTCGGGCGTGAGGCCCGTCAGGCCGACATGATGGTCAGGCCGGTGTCGCCGCGGTCGACGACGACCCTCTGGCCGTCGTGGATCTGGCCGGACAGCAGGGCGCGGGCCAGGTTGTCGCCGATCTCGCGCTGGACCAGGCGGCGCAGCGGGCGGGCGCCGTACGCCGGGTCGAAGCCCTCGATGGCGAGCCACTCGCGCGCGGCCGGGCTGACCTCGAGCGTGAGGCGACGGTCCTGCAACCGCTTGGCCAGAGCGTCGACCTGCAGGTCGACGATGTGCCCGATCTCCTCGAGCGACAGCGGGTCGAAGAGCACCACGTCGTCGAGCCGGTTGAGGAACTCTGGCTTGAACGACGCACGCACCGCGCCCATCACGGCGTCGCGCTTCTCCTCCTCGGACAGCATCGGGTCCACGAGGAACTGCGAGCCGAGGTTCGAGGTGAGGATGAGGATCACGTTGCGCAGGTCGACCGTGCGGCCCTGGCCATCGGTCAGGCGACCGTCGTCCAGCACCTGCAGCAGCACGTCGAACACCTCGGGGTGCGCCTTCTCGACCTCGTCGAGCAGTACCACCGAGTAGGGGCGGCGCCGCACGGCCTCGGTGAGCTGACCGCCCTCCTCGTAGCCGACGTACCCGGGAGGAGCGCCGACGAGCCGCGCGACCGAGTGCTTCTCGGCGTACTCCGACATGTCGATCCGGACCATCGCGCGCTCGTCGTCGAACAGGAAGTCCGCGAGCGACTTGGCGAGCTCGGTCTTGCCGACGCCCGTGGGGCCGAGGAACAGGAACGAGCCGGTGGGACGGTCCGGGTCGGAGATGCCGGCCCGGGCGCGGCGCACCGCGTCGGAGACCGCGGCGACGGCCTTCTTCTGGCCGATCAGGCGCTCACCGAGCACCTCCTCCATGCGCAGGAGCTTGGCGGTCTCGCCTTCGAGCATGCGGCCCGCGGGGATGCCCGTCCACGCCGAGACGACCTCCGCGATCTCGTCGGGCCCGACGGCCTCGGCGATCATCGGCGGCCCGTCGACGACGTCCTGCTCCGTCTCGCTCGCCTCCGCGTCGGCGATCTGCCGCTCCAGCGTCGGGATCTCGCC
Source organism: Actinomycetes bacterium (assembly GCA_023432565.1). Lineage (GTDB taxonomy): Bacteria > Actinomycetota > Actinomycetes > Actinomycetales > Cellulomonadaceae > Cellulomonas. Next base: position 2,517 of record JAEYUL010000095.1, read on the forward strand.
GTACAGGATGCGGGCGGCCTTCTCGAGGTCGCCTTCGCGCTGCAGCCGCTCGGACTCGGAGCGCAGCGAGTCGAGGCGCGCCTTGAGGTCACCGACCAGGTTGTGGCCGGCCTTCTCCTTCTCCCAGCGGGCGTTGAGCGCCGCGAGCTCCTCACGACGGTCGGCAAGGTCCTTGCGCAGCCGCTCGAGCCGGTCGAGCGAGGCCGGGTCGTCCGACTCGGACAGGACGACCTCCTCCATCTCGAGGCGGGTGACGGCGCGCTGCAGCTCGTCGATCTCGATGGGTGAGGAGTCGAGCTCCATCCGCAGCCGCGAGGCGGCCTCGTCGACGAGGTCGATCGCCTTGTCCGGGAGCTGGCGGCCGGTGATGTACCGGTCGGACAGCGTGGCGGCCGCGACGAGAGCGGCGTCGG
>JAEYUL010000140.1 GCA_023432565.1 Actinomycetes bacterium
TGCTGCCGGACCTCGAGGACGACGCGGCCACGGGCGTCGTCGGCCTGCCCCACCGGCTGGGCCGGCGCGGCACGACGGTCGGCGCGGTCGCGCTGCTGCTCGCGGCGGCGGCGCTCGTCGTGCTCACCGCACCCGACGGCCCCACCCCGGCGGGGCTGGTCGCGCTCACGCTGGCCGTAGGGCTCGCTGCGAGCGCGGCGTGGGTCGCGGCCCGGCGACCCGCGCAGCGCTACCCGTTCCTCGCGGCGATCGGGGTCGCGGCGGTGAGCGTCGTCGTGCTCGTGACGAACGGCTGACGAGCCGTCCGGTCCACCCGCTGCGCGGAGGGCTCCGGCGTGCAACGATCCCGGAATGTCGCGGATCGTGGCGGTCGCACCCGTGCTGCCCGATCACGCCTACCCGCAGGAGCAGATCGCCGACGAGCTCGCCGCTCTCCTGACGGCGGACCCCGCGCGCCGCACGCTGCTGCGGCGGCTGCACGGCTCGTGCGGGATCGAGCAGCGGCACCTGGCCGTCCCGCTCGAGCGGTACCGGAGCCTGGGATCGTTCGACGAGACGAACACGCTCGCGCTGGCGTGCGGGCTGGACCTCGCGGAACGCGCGGTGCGCGACGCGCTGGACGCCGCCGGGCTCGAGCCGCTCGACGTCGACCACCTCATGCTCACGACCGTCACCGCGATCAGCGCACCGTCGATGGACGCGATGCTCGTCGAGCGGCTCGGGCTGCGACCGGACGTGACGCGCCTGCCCAGCTTCGGGCTGGGGTGCGCGGGCGGTGCGGCAGGGCTCGCGCGCGTGCACGACCACCTCACCGGCCACCCCGACCAGGTCGCCCTGCTGGTGAGCGTCGAGCTGTGCTCGTTGACCCTGCAGCGCGACGACGACTCCACCGCGAACCTCGTCGCGAGCGGGCTGTTCGGGGACGGTGCGGCGGCGGTGGTCCTGGCCGGCGACGAGCGCGCAGAACCTCACGGCGCGTCGAGCGCCACGCTCCGCGCGTGGCAGCGCGCACCGCACGTCGTCGGCACGCGCAGCGTCCTGTACCCCGGCTCCGCCGACGCGCTGGGCTGGCAGGTCGGGGCGTCGGGGCTGCGGATCGTGCTGTCGGGCGGCCTCGCGGACGTGGTCCGCGCGCACGTCGCCGACGACGTGAAGGCGCTGCTCACGACGCACGGCGCCGTGCCGGACGACGTGGGGACGTGGGTCGTGCACCCGGGCGGCCCCAAGATCCTGGACGCCGTGCAGGACGCGCTCGACCTGCCTCGGCACGCACTGGCCCGCTCGTGGGCGAACCTCGCGCGGGCCGGGAACCTGTCGTCGGCGTCGGTGCTGCACGTGCTCGCCGACGCGATGCGCGACCCGGCCGCGCGCGGACCGTTCGGTCTGGCCGCGGCGTTCGGGCCGGGCGTCGGTGCCGAGCTCGTCGCGCTGCGCTGGCCGTCGTCACAACGGGAGGTGGCATGAGCCTGGCGGTGTACGCGGCGCTGGTCGTCGCGACAGGGATCGAGCGGGTCGTCGAGCTCGTGGTGTCCACGCGCAACGCACGCTGGTCGTTCGAGCGCGGCGGGCGCGAGAGCGGTCGCGGCCACTTCCCCGCGATGGTCGCGCTGCACACCGGGCTGCTGGTCGCGTGCATCGCGGAGGTCGCGCTCGCCGACCGGCCGTTCCTGCCATGGCTCGGCTGGCCCGCGCTCGTCGTGGTGCTCGCCTCGCAGGCGTTGCGGTGGTGGTGCATCAGCGTGCTGGGACCGCAGTGGAACACGCGCGTGATCGTCGTCCCGGACCTGCCGCTCGTGCGCCGCGGACCGTACCGCTGGCTGAACCACCCGAACTACGTCGCCGTGGTCGCCGAGGGCGTCGCGCTGCCGCTCGTGCACACCGCGTGGGTCACGGCGCTGGCGTTCACCGTGCTCAACGCCGTACTCCTGCTGGGGTTCCGGATCCCCGCCGAGGAGCGCGCGCTCGCTGCCGCGCGCGCGTCCTGAACCTTGCCCGCTGACCTGCCCGGCAGCGGGCGCGGCGACGTCGACACGGACGTGCTCGTCGTCGGCGGTGGGCCCGTGGGGCTCGCCGCGGCCATCGAGGCGCGGCTCGCGGGACTGTCTGCGCTCGTCCTCGAACCGCGGCCCGGGCCCGTGGACAAGGCGTGCGGTGAAGGGCTCATGCCCGGTGCGCTGGGGTCGCTGCACCGGCTCGGCGTCGACCCGGCGGGGCACCCGCTCGCCGGGATCGCGTACGTGGGCGGACCGCGGCGCGTCGAGCACCGGTTCGTCGGCGACGCGGGCCGCGGCGTGCGGCGCACGGTCCTGCACGCGGCGCTCGCGGCGCGGGCCGACGAGCTCGGGGTGCAGGTCCGCGCGACGCGGGTCACGTCCCTCGAGCAGGACGCGCGTGGGGTCGTCGTCGACGGGCTGCGCGCGCGGTACGTGCTGGCGTGCGACGGGCTGCACTCGACCGTCCGGCGACTGACCGGCCTGGACGCCCCGGCACGAGGAGCCCGTGGCGCGGACCGCAGGCGGTTCGGGCTGCGCCGGCACTACCGGGTCGCGCCGTGGGGCGACCTGGTCGAGGTGCACTGGGCGCCGCACGCGGAGGCGTACGTGACCCCTGTGGCGCCCGGGCTCGTCGGCGTCGCGATCCTGGGCGGGCCCCGCACGGACCTGGACGCGACCCTGGCGGCGCTGCCCACGCTGGCCGAGCACCTGGCCGGGGCGCGGCCCGACGGCCCCGTGCGCGGCGCCGGGC
>JAEYUL010000148.1 GCA_023432565.1 Actinomycetes bacterium
ATCGACGTCGACGTCTACCCGGTCGAGTACACGTGGGACTTCGGAGACGGCGAGACCCTCACGACCGTCGACCCCGGCTCTCCCTATCCGTCGTTCGACGTGACGCACACGTATGCGGCCGAGTTCACCGGCGCGAGGATCGCCCTCACGACGACCTGGAAGGGCAAGTACCGGGTGGGCGAAGACCCCAAGCGCAGGTGGCTCGACATCGAGGGCACGGCGTTCACGATGACGACCTTCGACCCGTTCGACGTCGTCGAGCTCCGCAGCCGCCTCGTCGGCTGAGCCGCCCCCTGAGACCTCCCCGAGGGATCCGGGACACCCCACCCCCACGTGGAGCCGCTCTCCAGCGCCACGAGGAACCCGCACAGCAGGCACGACGCCACGGGCCCGCCTCATGAGGCGCGTACTCGAACATGCCCACTGTGGACGCAGGGTTGTCCACATCCGGACGGACCACCCGGCCCACCACGTGTCCGAGTTGGGTAGTTTCCACGCGTGCTCCGGACTCGCGCCCTGCTGACGATCACTCTCGCGGCACTCCCCCTCGCGGCTTGCACCTCCCCGAGCCCGGACCAGTCTGCGAGCACCACGGCCTCGCATTCGGCGTCGGTGTCACAGTCACCACCTTCCACCCCCACACCGGCGTCGCCGACTCCGTCCGCGACCCCGACCACCGACGCGCAGGACGTGACCACGCCGCCCGCGCGCCCTGCGGCACTCGACGGCCCAGCGACCGAGGACAACGCCAAGGCAGTCGGCCGCTACGTGATCTCGCTCGTGCCGTACGCAATCGCCACCGGCGACCTCCGCGACTGGAACGCGCTCGCCGGGGAACCCTGCAAGTACTGCAAGAACGTTCGGGACTACGTCGTCGACCTCCACAGCGCCGGAGGGCACGGCACCGGCAGTGCGCTCGAACTTGGCTTCACCTCAGGCTTCGACCTCGGGGGTGGCGAGTTCATCGTCGGGCTCGAGTACTTCGAAGCGCCCTCACAGACCGTCGCCAAGGACGGCACCGTCACTGACGACACCACGGAGACTGCGTCCTACAAGGCGAACATCAGCCTCGTCTGGTCCGGGTCGTCGTGGAAGGTGAAGGGCGTTCAGATCGATCCGTGGGGCGAGAGCAAGTGACACCGGCGCGGCGCGCCGTCGGCGTCGGCGCCCTCGCCGCCGTCACGGCGATCGGTTCACGACGACGACGTCCGAACCGTTCGACCTCGTCGAGCTCCGCAGTCGGCTCGTCGGTTAGCTCCGACCCTGAGGGGCACCCCGGCCGCGTCAGGGAGACCCCACCTGACAATGGGGGGTATCCCGGATAGTCCGCGTTGCTCCTGGTTCGTCAGTGTGTGTCGTGTCGCCCCGCTCGCGGGCGCGATCCCACGCCTTCGACGCCGTTCAGGGGACGTGTCATGGTCAAGGTCGCCGGGTGGGTCACCCACCGCTACGTGAAATACGTCGTGATCGCCTTCTGGCTCGGGGCGCTCGCGTTGCTCGGCCCGCTCGCGGGCAAGCTCACCGACGCGCAGGACAACGAGGCCGCCAGCTGGCTGCCGAAGGACGCCGAGTCCACCCAGGTGCTGGAACGCGCTGCGGCGTTCGTGCCGGAGAACACCGCACCGGCGGTCGTCGTGTACGAGAGGCCCGGCGGGCTCACCGCGCAGGACCAGGAGGCGATCGCCCAGGACGTGGAGCAGTTCGGTGCCGTCGACGCGCTCGCGGGCGACGTGGTCGGGCCGCAGGTCTCGCAGGACGGCGAGGCGGCGCAGGTCGTCGTCCCCATCATGCTCGCGGACTGGGACCTGGCGATCGAGGTGGTCGACGAGCTCAAGGCCGCCGGGCAGGACAGTCCGGCAGGTCTTGAGCAGTTCGTCACCGGGCCCGTCGGCGGGGCTGCCGACTCCGCGGCGGCATTCGAGGGCATCGACTCGACGCTGCTGTACGCGGCGGCCGCGGTCGTGATCGTGATCCTGCTGCTGACCTACCGCAGCCCGGTGCTGTGGCTGCTGCCCGTCGTCTCGGCGGGGGTGGCGCTGACCGTGGCGCAAGCCGTGGTGTACCTGCTCGTCGAGAACGCGGACCTCACGGTGAACGCGCAGAGCGCGGGGATCCTCACGGTGCTGGTGTTCGGTGCGGGCACCGACTACGCGCTGCTGCTCACCGCCCGCTACCGAGAAGAGCTGCGCAAGCACGGGGACCGGCACGCCGCGATGGCGGTCGCGCTGCACCGGGCGAGCCCGGCGATCATCGCGAGCGGCGCCACGGTCGCCGCGGGGATGCTGTGCCTGCTGTTCGCGACGATGAGCTCGACCGCGGGCCTCGGTCCGGTGGCCGCCGCGGGCATCGTCGTCTGCCTGCTCGTCATGCTCACCCTCCTGCCGGCCCTGCTCGTCGTGTGCGGACGTTGGGTGTTCTGGCCGCGCGTGCCGCACCTGGGTGACGCCGAGCCGACCGAGCACGGCTTCTGGGCGCGGGTCGGCGAGCGCATCGCCCTGCGGCCGCGTCGGACCTGGGTGGGCACCGCGGTCGTGCTCGTCATCGCGACGTTCGGCGTCGTCCAGCTCAACGCGACGGGCCTGTCCTCCGAGGAGTCGTTCACCACCGAGCAGCCGTCGATCGTCGGCGAGAAGGTGCTCGCCGAGCACTTCTCGGGCGGCGTGGGCACGCCCGTCGTCGTCCTCGCGGACGCGGCTGCGGCCGACGAGGTGCGCAACGCGTTCGCCGGCGTCGACGGGATCGACCCGGCGAGCGTCACCCAGCCGGTCGTCGCCGACGGCACCGCCTACCTCGAGGGCACCCTCACGTCCGAGCCGGACTCCGACGAGGCCTTCGACACGATCGACCGGACGCGCGACGCCGTGCACGCGGTAGCTGGCGCGAACGCCCTCGTCGGCGGTGAGACCGCGACGAACCTCGACGTGCAGCGGGCCTCGGCGCGCGACACCCTCGTCGTGATCCCGATCATCCTGCTCGCCGTGCTGCTGATCCTGATCGCGCTGCTGCGTGCCGTCGTGGCGCCGCTCGTGCTCATGGGCACGGTCGTCCTGTCGTTCGGCGCGGCGATCGGCGTCTCGGCGCTCGTGTTCCAGCACGTGTTCGGGTTCGCAGGTGCGGACTCGTCGTTCCCGCTGTTCGTGTTCGTGTTCCTCGTCGCGCTGGGGATCGACTACAACATCTTCCTCATGACACGCGTGCGTGAGGAGGTGCAGCGCGTCGGGCACCGGCGCGGCACGCTCCTCGGCCTCGCGGCGACCGGTGGTGTCATCACGTCCGCCGGGCTGGTGCTCGCGGGGACGTTCGCGACGCTCGGCACGCTCCCCGCGGTCGGGTTCGCGGAGATCGGGTTCGCGGTCGCGTTCGGCGTGCTGCTCGACACGCTCGTGGTCCGCTCGGTGCTCGTCACTGCGCTGAACCTCGACATCGGCCCGCGCATGTGGTGGCCGAGTCGCCTGGCCCGCCGGCCCGAGC
>JAEYUL010000190.1 GCA_023432565.1 Actinomycetes bacterium
GCCCGACCCCGCCCCGACGACGCCGCCCCCGGCCGCCCCGGACCCGGAGCCGGACCCGACCACGCCGCCGCCGGTCGCGCCGGACCCCGCCCCGACGACGCCGCCCCCGGCGACGCCCACCACCCCGCCCGCCCCTGCACCCACCACGCCACCGGCACCCAAGCCGACGACGCCCCCGTACGGCCTGGGGACCGGGACGTCACGCGGATCGGCGGCGATGGGCCAGAACGCCGTCGCGGTCGCCAAGACCCGGCTCGGCGCGCCCTACGTGTGGGGCGGCACCGGCCCCGGCTACGACTGCTCCGGCCTGACCATGACCTCCTGGCGCAGCGCGGGCGTCGGGCTCAACCGCACGTCGCGTGACCAGTACAAGCAGGTCCTGAAGATCAAGTACGCCGACATGCGACCCGGCGACCTGGTGTTCTGGGGGACCAACGGCAACGACCCCAACTCGATCTACCACGTCGCGATGTACATCGGCGGCGGTCAGATCATCGAGGCCCCGCGGCCCGGGCTGACCGTGCGGATCACCGCGATGCGCTGGGCGGGCTCGATGCCCTACGCCGGTCGTCCCTGAGCGCGGCGACCCCATCGACGCAGCAGGCCCGGTCCCCGTGCGGGGCCGGGCCTGCTGCGTGCGCGGACGTCAGTGGTCGTAGCCCGAGTCGATCGCGCGCTGACGCGAGCGCTGGATCTCGGCCTCGGCCTCGGCCCGGCCCACCCAGTGCGCGCCCTCGACGGACTTGCCCGGCTCGAGGTCCTTGTAGACCTCGAAGAAGTGCTGGATCTCCAGGCGATGGAAGTCGGAGACGTCGTCGATGTCCTGACGCCACGCGGCGCGCTGGTCGCCCGTCGGGACGCACAGGACCTTGTCGTCACCGCCCGCCTCGTCGCGCATGCGGAACATGCCGAGCGCGCGGCAGCGGATCAGGCAGCCGGGGAACGTGGGCTCCTCGAGCAGGACGAGGGCGTCGAGCGGGTCGCCGTCCTCGCCGAGCGTGCCCTCGATGAAGCCGTAGTCGTCCGGGTAGCGCGTCGACGTGAAGAGCATGCGGTCGAGCCGGATCCGCCCCGTCGCGTGATCCACCTCGTACTTGTTGCGCTGACCCTTCGGGATCTCGATCGTGACGTCGAACTCCACAGCACTCCTGTCCGTGCGCCGGGTCGCGGGTCGCTCGCGTACCGGGCGGCGTGGTCGGTGACGGGTGCGCCGCAGGTTTCTGGCGAACCGTCTTGCCGACATATTCTGACCCACTGGTGGGCGGACAGTCCCATCGGGTCCCCGAGCGGAGCGTGACGATGGCCACAGGTGCACGTGTCGTCGGCGCGACGGTACTTGCCCTGGTCCTCGGCCTGGGAGGGTATGTCGCGGCCGACGCGTACGACGTCGTGCCCGGTCTCGTGACCCTGGAGCCGCCCGCGCCGGAGGCCGCGCCGTTCCCGAGCGCACCCGGCGCGGTCGAGGTGACCGACGTCGAGCCCGCCCTCGGGGACCTCGACGCCGAGGCGCTCGAGCCCGCGAGCGAGCCGGTCGCCGCGCTCATCGACTCGCTCGCGAACGACTCGCGGCTCGGCAAGGGCAGCGCGACCGGTGTCGTCGTGGCCGACCAGCTCACGGGCGAGATCATCGCCGAGCGCCGGTCCACGACGCCGCGCGAGCCGGCCTCGACCGCGAAGCTCGTCACCGCGGTCGCGGCGCTCGGCACGCTCGACGCCTCGACCACGCTGACGACCAGTGTCGTGCGCGGCAGCGGCGACGAGATCGTGCTCGTCGGGGGCGGGGACATGATGCTCGCGCCGGACGCGGGGGACGCCGCCGTCGTCAACGGCCGCGCGGGCCTCGGCGACCTCGCGCGCGCCGCGGCCAAGCAGCTCAAGCTCGTCGGCCTCACCGAGGTCACGCTGCGCGTCGACGACACCCTGTTCACGGGGCCGCGCACCAGCCCCGGCTGGGGCGACGACGACCTCGCCAACGGCTACGTCGCGCCGGTGACCGCGCTCGCGGTCAAGATCGCGGCCACCAAGGACGGCGTCCCCTACCCGCCGCGGTACGCCGACCCGACGATGGCCGCTGCGAAGGTGTTCGCCCAGCGGCTCGCCGAGGCGGGCGTCACCGTCAAGGGCGACCCTGCGCGCTCCGCCGCACCCGCGGGCGCGACCGTGCTCGGGTCCGTCTCGTCCGCGCCGCTGCCCGAGCTCGTGCACTTCTTCCTCGAGGACTCCGACAACACGATCACCGAGGTGGTCTCGCGCATCGTCGCGCTCGACCAGAAGCTGCCGGCGAGCTTCGAGGGCGGCACGCAGGCCGTGCTGCGCGCCGTGACGCGGATGGGCGTCGACACCCAGGGCGCCGTGCTCGCGGACGCATCCGGCCTCGCCGAGGGCTCCCTGCTGCGCCCGACGACGCTGCTCGACCTCGTGCAGCTCGTCGTCGACCCGGCGCACCCCGAGCTGCGCTCGATCGCCGCCGGGATGCCGGTCGGCGGGCTCACCGGGACGCTCGGCGACCGGTACCTGACCTCCGACGCGCGCGGCATGGTCCGTGCGAAGACCGGCAGCCTCACCGGGGTCAAGGGCCTGGCGGGCACGCTCGTCGACGACAACGGGCGTCAGCTGGTGTTCGTCGTGCTGGTCAAGCACGAGAAGGAGACCGGCCCGTACGGGCCGCGTCAGGCCATCGACGAGTTCGTCACGAAGCTGCACGGCTGCGCCTGCGCGGGCTGACCCGCCCACGTGGCCCTCGCCCCCGGTCGGGCGGGTTACCGTGAGCCGCATGGGTGCGACGACGGGTCCGGTCGACTGGGACACCGCCAGGCGGGTCGCCGCGCGCGCCGCCAGGCCCGGACCGGCCGCGCCCCGGGCCGAGCTCGAGGCCCTCGTCGCGGGGCTGCGCGACGCGGCAGGACCCGCGGCCGAGCACGCCGCGCGCGTCACGCGCATGACCCCGGCCGACGGGCGTGCGCCCGCGGACGTCTCGCGTGTGCTCGTCGTCGACCGTGCCGGCTGGACGCGCTCCAACGTGCGGATGTTCGCGACGATGAGCGCGCCCCTCGACACCGCGCCGACCACCGCCGCAGGTGCCGCCTCGGCGGACGACGACGAGTCGGACGGCGACGCGCCGGACGGCACCTCGGCCGCCGGTCGGCTCGCCGCCGGCGCTCAGCTCGGTGCGGCCCTGGCCCTGCTCGCGGGCAAGGTGCTCGGCCAGTTCGACCCGTTCACCCCGCCCGCGGGCGCCCGTGCCGACGCGCCCGGTGAAGGGCGGCTGCTGCTCGTCGCCCCCAACGTGCTGCAGCTCGAGCGCCAGCTCGAGGTCGAGCCCGACGACTTCCGCCTGTGGGTGTCGCTCCACGAGCAGACGCACGCGCTGCAGTTCGCGGCCGCGCCGTGGCTCGCCGGCCACCTGCGCACGCGCTTCACGACGCTGCTCGGGGACCTGGCAGGGCAGGGCGACGAGACGGTGGGGCGGATGGTCTCGACCGTCGGCAAGGTCCTGACCGACGACGAGGCGAGCATCCTGGACGTGCTGTCCGACGAGCAGCGCCTGCTCGTCGACGAGGTGAGCGCCGTCATGTCGCTGCTCGAGGGGCACGCGGACGTCGCGATGGACGCCGTCGGGCGCAGCGTGGTGCCCACCGTGAACGAGATCCGCGCCACGTTCGAGCAGCGGCGGGACCGTCTCGCGCGCTCGCGCGGCCCCGCGGGCCTGGTGCGGCGGCTGCTCGGCATGGACGCCAAGCTCGCGCAGTACCGCGAGGGCGCGGTGTTCGTCCGCGCGGTGCGCTCGCGCGTGGGCGTCGACGGCCTCAACGCGGTCTGGTCCGCACCCGAGAACCTGCCCGGCCCGGGCGAGATCGCCGACCCGAGCGCGTGGGTGCGCCGGGTGCACGGCTGACCGTGGCCGGGCCGGACCCGCGCGTCGCGCAGGTGCGGCGCGCGGTGGCGGACGCGGTCGCGGACCTGCCCGAGGACGCCCTCGTCCTCGTCGCGTGCTCCGGCGGGCCCGACTCGCTCGCGCTCGCGGCCGGGGCGGCCTTCGCGGTGCCGCGCACCGGGCGGTCGCGGCGCGTCGGGGCGGTCGTCGTCGACC
>JAEYUL010000040.1 GCA_023432565.1 Actinomycetes bacterium
CACCGCGCGCTGTGGCTCGACTGGCAGGCCCAGGGCACCCTGGTGCGGCGCAACGTGTTCTACGCCTCGACCGCCGAGGACTTCATGGTCGAGGTCTGCCACGGCCCGTACCTCGTGGACTCGAACCTGTTCCTGTCGCCGTGGGCCGTCAAGGACATGTCCTCCGGCGGCGCGTACGTGCACAACTACGTCGCGGGTCGCATCGCGAACTGCACCGAGCACCAGCGGTACACCCCGTACCACTTCCCGCACTCCACGGCCGTCTTCGGCGTCTCGAACATCCTCGGCGGCGACGACCGCTTCTACAACAACGTCTTCGTCGGCGACGGTGCCTCCGGGCAGCCCGAGGCGGCGGAGACCCTCGAGGAGCGGGCGCTCGCCAGCTTCTGGTCCGGCGCGATCGACATGGACGGCGTGCCCGGCCAGGCGACCTTCACGCCCACCCCCGTCGGCACGTCGCAGTACGACGCCTACCCGACGCCGCAGGAGTACCCGAACGAACGCGGGAGCGACCTGGCCGGGCCACGGCTCCCGGTCTGGATCGAGGGCAACCTCTACGCGGAGGGCGCCGAGCACTTCCGAGCGGAGAGCCCGGCGCTCGTGGTCGGCACGACACCGCTGCGCGTCGAGGTGGTCGACGCCGAGGCCGGGACCGTCCGTATCGACGTGATCGACGCGGGCGCGCTCCCCCCGGTCACCCCGGTGACGACTGCGCGCCTCGGGTCGAGCTATCAGACCGAGATGCGCTACACCAACCCCGACGGGTCGGACCTGGACCTGAGCACCGACCTGTTCGGGGTCGCGCGGGACCTGGTCGCGCCCGGCCCGCTCGCCGTGTCTGGACCCGCCTCCCTCACCCTTGCCGCGCCGGGCCCAGCTGATCGGGTGGTCGCCGTGGCGTAGGTGCCCCTCGCCGCGCAGTGCTGGCTGCTCAGCTCCTCCCTGTTCACCGCGCACCTCACGACACGCGCACTCGTCACTCGCAGACGATGCCGTCCTTGTCGGCGTCGCGGTACCAGTCGTACTCGGGGTCGACACCGGCGAAGTACGGCCCGTAGCCGTGCGCCTTCGCCTCCTTGCACGTGCCGAAACGAGGGTCGAGCGTCGCACCGACGTCGACGGGCGGCTGCGGTGCCTGAGTCGGCTGAGCGGACTCGACCTGTTGCTCCGCGAGCGCCACCGCCTCCTCGCGCGAGACCACCTGGCTCTCGCGGGCTGCGATCGCCGATTCTCGGGCGTCGAGCGCGGCCTCACGTTCCGAGAGCAATCGGTCCGCCTCGGCCGCGTCAGACGCCGCGGCCTTGACGTCCGCGCGCGCGGCCTGCGCATCGGCGACCGCCTTGCGCTCAGCCGCTCGAGCGTCGTCACGCTCGGCTACGACGGCGAGGTACAGCGGGGAACCGGTGACCTGGTCGGACGTGACCGTCTCCTGCGCCGACCCCGCGCCCAGCCCGACCAGGAATGCGCAGCTGCCCGCAACCGCGGGCCAGAACCATCGCCGGGAGGTCACGCCGGACGCGGCCCGAGACGGCGGCGGGCTCCCGTAGGGCGGGCGCGCGTCGTCGACCTGCGGCGCGTCCTGCACGGCGTCGTCGGGCGCACTCTGACCGAGACCGGCCCGCACGCCGGACCGCTGAGACCTGCTCCTGAACATCGCGCACCAGCTCCCGGCTCGTCGTGAGGCGTGGACGTGCCTGGTGCATCGGCGCCGCCGACGCCGGGCTGCAGCCTCACGCACCGACGCCGCGCAGTTTCACCCGCACCCTCGCCGTTCACGTCGTCTGGACTCGCCGCTCACTTCGTCTGGGTCTGACATCCGCGGTCGAGCCGCCCACAGGCGGCGTGCAGGAGCCCGCATCGTCGCGAGCAACGGCGTGCTCGGCGGGGAACCGGCAGACAACGCGCCCTCGGCACGACTCGCCCGGTGGCGTCGTCGGCGGCACGCCGCCTGCGCCGCTTAGGGTGTCCGGCGATGATCACTCGTGCCGAAGGGGCGTACCTGGGCGCTGTCCGGGCCTTCCAGAACCCGATGCTGGACCTGCTCCACAAGAAGCACGCACCGCTCGTCGTCTCGCTGCTGTCCGTGACGTTCACCGCGGAGCGGCCGACGGTCCCCGTGGCGGACGCGCACACGGAGATCGGTGACGCGCTCGACCAGCTGCGGGCCGCGGGCTACGAGGAGTCGCTGCCGGCGGGGACGGCGCGCGACCTGTGCCGGCAGTGGGCGGACGCGGGCTGGCTGATCCGGCAGGTGCTGGACGACGACGTGGAGGTCTACCGCCTGTCGGCGCACGCGGTCGGTGCGCTCGAGGTGGCGGGGCGCGCGGGCGGTGCGCGGGCGCGCGTGTCGCAGTCGCGCGTGCGGACGCTGCTCGACGCGGTGGACCAGCTCGCGCAGGACGCGGACCCGGACGTCATGGTGCGCATGGCGCGCCTCGACGGGCAGATCAAGCACCTGCAGGGCGAGCTGGACCGGTTGCAGCGCACCGGCAAGGTCGAGGAGGTCGACGACGAGGAGCTGCTCGAGGAGGCCGAGAACGTCCTGCACCTCGTGCGCGAGCTGCCCGCGGACTTCGCGCGCGTCGCCGAGTCGATCAAGGCGATGCAGCGCGACGTGGTCACCGCGCTGCGGCAGGACGAACGCCCCACGGGCGACGTGCTGCGGGAGTACCTCGAGCGCGGCGAGCACGTCATGGAGTCCACGTCCGAGGGCCGGGCGTTCGCCGGGGCGCTGCGCCTGATCGGTGACCCGCAGCGGCTCGACGAGCTCGCGAACCAGCTCGATGTGGTGCTGCGGCACAGGTTCACGCGACGCCTGGTCATGCAGCAGCGCGCTGAGCTGCGCGAGATCGTGCGGCGCATCGAGCAGGGCCTCGACCAGGTGTTCTCCGCCCAGCGCGAGGCCTCCTCCGTGATCACGGCGCAGGTCCGCAACCACGACCCGTTGCGGGACCGCCAGGTCGACGTGCTGCTGCGCGACGTGATGGCCGGCATGCAGACGTGGCTGCCGGGCACTCGTCGGTTCCAGCCCGTCGACCCGTTGCTGCGCCTGCCCGTCGCGGACGTCGAGCACCTGCGGCAGACGGCGAGCGACCTGCGTCCGCCGGAGGCACCTGCTCCCCTGCCGGACTGGCACGACGACGAGCTCGACGGCTCGGGGGACGACGCGCGTGCGTGGGGTGGTCCGCACTACGCCGAGCTGCTCGCGCACCTGGCGCAGTTCGCGGACGGCGCGCGCGAGGTCGACGTGGCTGCGGCCTTCTCGGCGGCACCCGACGAGCTGCGCCGGCCTGTGGACCTGCTGGGCGTGCTCGAGATCGCGCACGCCCGCGGCATGACCGAGATCGACCGGGTCGCGTTCGTCGACGCGGTCCGGCCCGACGGCACCCGCCGACGCTTCGCGTTCGGCGCGGTCAGCACGACGACGAAGGACGACGATGCCTGAGACCACCACCGCCGAGCTGCGCGACGCCCGCGACACCCCGGGCGCCGACGAGGGCTTCATCGCGCCGGTGCCCATGGAGGAGGACCCGTCACAGCTGTTCGCCGGCGACTGCGGGACGCTGGAGGCCGACGTCCGGCGCGTGCTCGTGCGCCTGCTGCAGCGGCGCTTCCTCGTCGCGGACAAGAACCGCGCGCAGTGGCGCACGCTGCTGGAGAACCAGCAGGTCATCGAGTCGCGCCTGCACGACCTGTTCGTGCACCTCGTCGTCGACCACGACCGAGGCGTGGCGTACAAGAAGCAGGTGCGCTCGGCCGAGCTCGACGTGCCCGTGCTGCTGCGGGACGACGCGTACTCGCGCGCCGAGACGCTCGTCCTGGTGCACCTGCGGACCGTCTTCCAGCGTGAGCAGAGCGCGGGCGAGGCCTCCGTGCGGGTCGACGTCGAGGAGCTCGAGCAGACCGCGCTGACGTACTTCGACCCCGACGACACGAACGTCGCGGCGCACCAGCGCGAGATCCGCGCCGCGGTCGCGCGTCTGGAACGAGAAGGGCTCATCGAGGAGGAGTCGCAGGGCCGGTTCCGGGTCACCCCGCTCGTCGAGATCGTCCTGAGCAACTCCCGGCTCGCCGAGCTGCGCGAGTGGCTGCGCCAGCAGGGCACCCAGGAGGTCGCACGATGACGATGGTCGACACGCTGTTCGGCCTGATCCCCGCGGCCTCGACCGGTCAGCAGTGGGTCGCGCGGGACCTGCAGCTCGTCAACTGGGGCGGCTACGACGGGCACCACCGGGTGCGTCTGGCCTCGACGGCCACGCTGCTGTCGGGTGGGTCGGGCTCGGGCAAGTCCACGCTCATGGACGCCTACATCGCGCTCCTCATGCCGCACACCACGCCGTTCAACGGTGCCTCGAACGGCGGCGTCGTCGGGCGCCCGCGCGGCAAGGACCAGCGCAACATCCTGTCCTACGCGCGTGGCAAGCTCGACGAGTCGCGCACGCAGGACGGCACGCGTCAGCGGGTGCTGCGCGGCGACGGCCGGGACACGTGGTCGGCGATCGCGATGACGTGGACGGACCAGGGCGGAGCCGAGCTCACCGCGGTGCGCGCCTGGTACGTGCCGTCGGCGGCGCGCACGCTCGAGGACGTGGTCGCGCTGCGCGCGACGCGCGACGGCGAGCTCGACCTCCGCGTGCTCGAGACGGCTGCCGGCCAGCGCTTCAGCAGGCCCGCCGTCACGGACGCCGGTCTAGCGGTGTTCGACACCGACCGTGAGTTCACCGCCCGCCTGCACTCGTCGCTCGGCATCGGCGCGGCAGGCGACGGGAACAAGGCGGTCGCCCTGCTGGGCCGCATCCAGGCCGGTCAGCAGATCACCACCGTCGACGCGCTCTACAAGGCGATGGTGCTCGAGGAGCCCGACACGTTCGCGACCGCCGACGCGGTCGTCGAGCAGTTCGACAGGCTCACCGGCACGCGCGAGCAGATGATCACCGCCCGCCAGCAGGTCAAGGCGCTCGAGCCGATCCGCGCGTACCGGGCCGACATCGAGCAGGCCGCCACGCGGCTGCAGGTCATCGAGCAGCTCGGCACGTTCGACGACGCCACGTCCCCCGCGGCGCTGTGGAAGCACGAGCGTCGCCTCGACCTGCTGCGCGAGGCCGAGCAGGACCTGCAGCGTCGACACCAGCAGGGCAACGCCCGCGCCGCCGAGACCGCCGCGCGCATCGCAGCGGCACGGGCCGAGCTCGACGGCGTCAAGGAGACGCTGTGGTCGTCGGGCGGCGACCGTCTGGCGAACGCGCAGCGCGAGCTCGCGGGTGTCGAGTCGCGCCTGCAGGAGGTCCGCCGCGCACGCGCCCGGTTCGACGACGTGCTGCGCGCCCTGCCCGGCACGTCGGTGACCACGCAGGCCGAGCACGCAGCGCTCGTCGCGCGGGCGCACGAGGTGCTGGGCGACTCCGACGCGAAGGCCGCCGCGCGCCAGGCGCTGTTCGACGCGATGTCGGAGAAGAAGGAGGCCGCCGCCGACCTCGCCGACCTGACCGCGGAGCGCGCCGCCGTCGCGCGGCGTCAGGACAACATCCCCGGCGAGCTGCACCGTGCGCGTGCCGCGCTCGCCCAGGCCGCGGGCCTGACGCCCGACGACCTGCCGTTCGTCGCCGAGCTGGTCGAGGTGCGCACCGAGCACGAGCCGTGGCGCGAGGCGTTCAACCTCGCGCTCGGCGGGTTCGCCACGCGCCTGCTCATCGACGTCGCGCACCTCGGCGCGTTCCGCAAGGCGATCGACGCGGTCCCCACGTCCGCGCGCATCCGCTTCCAGGGCGTGCCCACCGGCGTGCGCGACGACGTCGCCCTCGACGCCCGCACGCTGCCGGGACGCCTCGACTTCCGCACCAGCCCGTTCATCGGCTGGCTGCGCGGCGAGCTCGCGCGCGCGTTCGCGTACGTGTGCGTCGACACGCCCGGCGAGCTCTCGCAGCACGCGAAGGCACTGACCCGCTCCGGGCAGGTGTCCGAGGGGACGAAGGGCGCACACGGCGGGCAGGGCCGCGCGAACGTCCTCGGGTTCACCAACACCCGTCGCCTCGCGCACCTCGACGAGCAGATCGCCCGCGCGAACGAGCGGCTCGACCTCGTCGAGCAGCAGGTCCGCGACGCCGAGGCACGGCTCGACCGGCACGACGCCGAGCGCCGGGCCTACGAGGCGCTGACGGAGATCGGCTGGGACCAGGTCGACGTCGCGACCGTCGAGGCCGCCCAGTCCCGCTGGGAGCAGGTCATCTCCGAGGTGACGTCCGGCAACCCGGAGATCACCCGCCTGCAACGGCGGGCCGACGAGCTCGACATCACGATCCACGCCCTGACCGAGCAGCTCGGTGTGACCAAGGACGAGGCCCGCGCCGCGTCCGAGCTGTGGTCCGCGACGACCGACGAGGTCGACGCCGCGCAGCAGGCGCTCGACGAGGCGCGCTCGGCCGGCACCCGGGTGAGCCACGAGCAGCGCACCTACCTCGAGGGCCTGCTCGTCGGGACCGACCTGCCGGACGCCCGCCCGACGAACGGCGCGGCCGACGCGCTGCGCGCGTTCGACGACGTGCTCGCGCGCGCCCACGCGATCCTGCTCGCCGACCGCCAGTCGGCGCAGCAGATCATCGGTACCGCACGGGAGTCGCTGCGCCGCACGTTCGAGACGTTCGTCGAGCGCTGGCCCGACCCGAACCTCGGCTGCGACCCCGACGACTCGTACGCGGACTTCGAGCGCATCCTGACCGAGCTCGAGACGAGCGGGCTGCACGAGCTCGAGGCCGAGTGGCGCAAGAGCCTGTTGCGGTTGTCGGGCAACGACCTGACGGACCTGCACAGCGCGCTCGCACGGTCCGTGCGCGAGATCAAGGAACGCATCCGGCCGGTCAACGACATCCTCGCGGACCTGCCGTTCGCCGACGACGACCACCGCCTGCGGATCGACGCCCGCGACACGCAGTCGACCGTCGTCGCCCGGTTCCGCAAGGAGCTGCGCGACCTGCGCGAGGTCCTCGCGACCGAGGCGACCGACGCCGAGCGTGAGCGCCGTTACCTGCGCATGGCCAAGGTGATCGACCGGATCCGGCGCACCGCACCCGACTTCGCCGACCTCGTCGACGTGCGCCGCCACGTGCGGCTGTCCGCCGAGAAGGTCGACCTCGAGGGCAACCACGTCGCGCTGTACGACCACATCGGCGAGAAGTCCGGCGGTGAGTCGCAGGAGCTCGTCGCGTTCATCGTCGGCGCCGCGCTGCGCTACCAGCTCGGCGACGCGGGCGCCGAACGCCCCCGGTACGCGCCGGTGTTCCTCGACGAGGCGCTCATCAAGGCCGACGCACGGTTCACCGGCCGGGCGATCGGCGCGTGGCGCGGCCTCGGCTTCCAGCTCATCATCGGTGCGCCCAACGACAAGTTCAGCGCGCTCGAGCCGCACGTCGACCTCAAGTACGTGGTCCTCAAGGACGCCACAGGACGCTCCCGCACGAAGCCCATCGCCGGCGTGGCGCCGGACGGCTCGTGACTGTCCGCCTGGCGCCGGACCAGGCGGCACGGGTGCAGGTCGCGTCGTAGGTTCGACGCATGACCTCTCCCGTGCGCATCGGTGTCCAGCTCCAGCCCCAGCACGCCGACTACGGTCAGATCCGGGACGCCGTACGGCGTGCCGAGGACCTGGGCGTCGACGTGATCTTCAACTGGGACCACTTCTTCCCGCTCACGGGCGATCCCGACGGCAAGCACTTCGAGTGCTGGACGATGCTCGGCGCGTGGGCGGAGCAGACCGAGCGCGTGCAGATCGGCGCGCTCGTGACGTGCAACTCCTACCGCAAACCCGAGCTGCTGGCCGACATGGCCCGCACCGTCGACCACATCAGCGGCGGCCGCCTGATCCTGGGCATCGGCGCGGGCTGGTTCGAGAAGGACTACGACGAGTTCGGCTACGAGTTCGGCACCGCGGGCGCCCGGATCGCCGACCTCGCCGCGGCGCTCCCCCGCATCAAGGCCCGCTGGGCCGCGTCGAACCCCGCGCCCACGCGTGACATCCCGGTGCTGATCGGCGGAGGTGGCGAGCGCAAGACGCTGCGCGTGGTCGCGGAGCACGCGGACGTGTGGCACTCGTTCGGGGACGCCGCCACGCTCGCGCGCAAGAGCGCGATCCTCGACGAGCACGGCGCGGCGGTCGGGCGTGACACCGCGACGCTCGTCGAGCGCTCGGTCGCGGTCTCGAGGCCGCCGCAGGAGCAGGCCGCCGCCTACCTCGAGGCGGGGGCGACGCTGCTGACGGTCGGCGTGAGCGGGCCGGACTACGACCTGTCGCTCGTCGAGACGTGGGTCGCCTGGCGCGACGCCCAGGGCTGACCCGCGCGCACGCTCGCGCCCGTGGCTGTCTGTCTGCGGATCCACAGCGTTCGCGGCGCTGCGCTGCGTCGGCGCGCCGCGGTGCTCGTCGTCGCGCCGCCGGGCCGCCGATCCACCCGGGTCCCGGCCGCCTGTGCGCCGCAGCGCCTAGAGTCAGGTGCTCGTGAGCATCGACCCCACCGCACCGCGCGTAGCCATCGTCGTCACGGACGCCTACCCGCTCGAGGACCTGGACCACGACACGGCTCCGCTGGTGGACGCGCTGCGGGCACGCGGCATCGACGCGCGTGCCGCGGTGTGGCACGACGAGTCCCTCGACTGGGCCGCGTTCGACCTGGTGGTCCTGCGCAGCCCCTGGGACTACCCCGAGCGCGTCGAGCAGTTCATGGCGTGGCTCGAGCGGGTCGAGGCCGTGACGCCCGTGCTCAACGAACCGGCGCTCGTACGGTGGAACCTCGACAAGCGCTACCTCGCGCAGCTCGAGCACGAGGGCGTCGCGGTGGTGCCGACGACGTACCGCACGGCCGTCGACGACGTCGCGGCCGACCTGCGCGGGTTCGGCGATGCCCACGTCGTGCTCAAGCCGACCGTCTCCGCGGGCGCGCGGGACACCGGGCTGTTCCGCGCCGACGACCCCGCGGCGCTCGAGCTGGCCGCACGGATCGTCGACGCCGGCGGCACGGTCATGGTGCAGCCCGAGATCCCCGAGCTGTCCGCCGGGCGCGAGAAGGCGCTCTACGTGATCGACGGCGAGCTCACGCACGCGATCGCCAAGGGCGCGCTGCTCGCACCGGGCGGCGGGCTGCTCGGCGGGACGTACGAGGAGCACCCCGAGCCGGTCGCCGTGACGGACGACGAGGAGGCGTTCGCGCACGCCGTCGTCGCCGCCGTCGGCCGCGCGACCGGGCTCGAGGCACCGCTCTACGCGCGCGTCGACGTGGTCCGCTCGGCCGCGCACGGGCTCGTGCTGCTCGAGGCCGAGCTGTTCGAGCCCGCGCTCAACCTGCACGTCGCGCCGCACGTCACCGACGTCGTGGCCGCTGCCGTCGCCCGTCGCCTCCAGGTGGCCGCGACGCGCGTCGGCTGATCACGCCGCCGCGTCCACCTCGGGCGAGATGAAGAAGTTGTCGCGGAACAGGCCGGACGGGTCGTAGCGACGCTTGAGCCCGCGCAGCCGCGCGAGGTGCGCGGGCGGGAACGCGCGCGCGACGACGTCCGGTCCGTCGGCGGACTCGAAGCTGAGGTACATGCCCTCGAAGTGCGGCTCGAGCCGCCGCCACCACGTGTCGAAGCCTGACGCGGCCGTGCCGAACGCCGCGACGCTGAACCCGGCGTCGCGCCATCCGTAGGCGGTCGCGTCGCTCGGGACGTCGGCGACCGCGCCGCCCACCGCCCGGATCTGGAAGAAGTACGACGCCCCGGCGTCCAGCAGCGCCGCGGTCTGCTCGGCGAGCTCGGGCGTCAGGTGCCGCGCGAGGCCCGAGTGCGACAGCGGCTCACCCTGCCCGCGCTGCGGCCCCTCCTGGTGGAACGCGCCCATGATCTCGTCGTACCGGGCGAGCACGAAGGACTGGTCGAGCAGCGGTGCGACCTGTGCGACGCCGCCCAGGCGCTCGACGATCGTGTCCGGGTCGTCGGAGTCGACGACGAGCATCGCCTGCGCGTACCGCGGGGCTCCCGGGCGCGCCGCGCCCAGGATCAGCGTGCCGGTGACCGACCGGTGCGCGGACTCGATCGCGCTCCCCCAGCGCACCAGCAGGTCCGGCAGGTCGCTCGCGTCGAGCACGAGCTGGGCGAAGCCGACCTGACCGACGCGCGACGCCTCGATCTCGAACGACACCGCGACCCCGAAGTTCGCGCCGGCCCCCCGCATCCCCCAGAACAGGTCCGGGTGCTCGTCGGCGGACGCGCGCACGAGCGAGCCGTCCGCGAGGACGACGTCGACGGAGCGGACGTGGTCGATCGTCAACCCGTGCTCGCGCGCGAACCAGCCGATGCCGCCGGCCGTCGCCAGTCCCCCGACGCCCACGCCGCCGTAGTCACCGCTCGAGATCGCCAGCCCGTGCGGCGCGAGCGCGCGTGCGACGTCGATCCAGCGCGCCCCGGGACCGAGCCGCACGAGCCCGCTGTCCTCGTCGAGCAGCGTCACCTCGTTCAGCGCGCTCACGTCGACGACGAGCCCGCCGTGGTTGACCGAGCGTCCCGAGATCCCGTGCCCCGCGCTGAGCAGCCCCAAGGGCACCTCGCGGTGCGCACCGGCGAACACGACGGCGTCCTGGACCTGCTCGACGGTCTGCGGGCGCAGCACGAGGCCGGGCGCGCCGCCGCGCAGGTACGACGAGGTGTAGCGGCCGTAGCCGCGGTCGCCGGGCTCGACGGCCGTCTCGACGAGCGACGCGGGCACGTCGTCGTACGCGATGCCCGGCATCCGGCGCGCGAGGGCGACCTGGTTGCGGATGCGGCCGACGGCCGCGGTCCCGCGCGCCGTCCGCTCGGCCTCGACCTGCGCACGCACCTCGGGGATCACGTCGTGGGCCATGTGCTCGAGCGTGCGCGGGTCGTCGGCGGCGACGATGAACACGCTCACGCCGTCCTCGACCGCGAGGCGCACGATCTCGTCGACGCCGAGCGCGCCGATGTTGAGCAGCCGCGTGACCTCGCGCGGGTCACGGCCCGCGGCCTGCGCGGCCTCGTCGATCGTCGTCATGCCGCGCTGCAGGTCACCGGGCTGCAGATAGCTCATCGACGGCAGCCACCCGTCGCCCGCACGGCCGATGAGGCGCAGCATGCGCGGCTTGAGCGCACCGATCCAGATGGGGATCTCGTGCGCGGGTGCGGGGCCGCGCTTGGCGCCCGTGACGTGGTGGTGCTCGCCGCCCGCGCGCAGGGGCCCGCGCGTGTCGGCGTCCCAGATGCCGCGGATCACCTCGACCGCCTGCTCGAGCGCGTCGACCGCCTGCCCCGGCGTCAGGCGGTCCCCGCCCATCGCCTCGATCGCGTCCCAGAACCCGCCCGCGCCGATCCCGAGGTTCACGCGTCCGCCCGAGAGCAGGTCCAGGCTCGCCGCCGCGCGCGCGAGCACCGCGGGCTGCCGCAGCGGCAGGTTCAGGACGTTGCCCGCGAGCTGGATCCGCTCGGTGCGCGCGGCCACCCACGTCAGGAGCGTCCACGTGTCGTGGAACGCCGGCTGGTACGGGTGGTCCTGGAACGTGACCAGGTCGTAGCCGAGGTCCTCGCTGAGCTGCGCGAGCCGCACGGGCTGGTCCGCCGGTGCGTTGACCGGGGTGATGAAGGTGCCGAAGCGCAGAGGGTGGCCGTAGTCGGGCATGCCCCCAGCATGAGCGGCTGGTTCAGCGCTGCGCAAACGGTGGTGAGCGACTTACGCTAGGTAAGTGAGCACCCCTCCCGTCCCCGCGAGCACGACGAGCCCTGACGCCGAGCAGCGCGCGAGGCTGCTGCCGATCGACGACGACGCCTGCCGCAGCGCGTCACACGTCCTCGAGCTCGTCGGCCGGCGCTGGAGCAGCAGCATCCTGTTCGCCGTCGGACGAGGCGCGCACCGCTTCACCCAGATCCAGGCCTCCGTCATCGGCCTGTCGGACCGCATGCTCTCGGTGCGGCTCAAGGAGCTCGAACGCGCCGACCTCGTCGCCCGCCTCGTCGAGCCGACCACCCCCGTGAGCGTCCGCTACGAGCTCACCCCCCGCGGCCGCGACCTCATCGAGGCGATGCAGCCCCTCGTCCGCTACGGCCACCGCTGGGAGTCCGGCCACTAGCCGACCGTTGCCGGGTCGGGCCACGCAGGGACCGGGTGCGCCGGCTCACCCCCACGACGCCAGCTCGCGCACACCGGCGATCGTGTCTGCCTCGTCCGCCGACTTGTCGTCGCGGTAGCGCAGCACGCGCGCGAAGCGCAGCGCCAGGCCACCCGGGTAGCGTGTCGAGCGCTGGACGCCGTCGAAGGCGATCTCGACGACCTGCTCCGGCCGGACCGTCACGGTCCAGCCGTCGTCGGCCACCTCCAGCTCGCGGAAGCGCTGCGTCTGCCACGCGAGCATCGCGTCGGTCATGCCCTTGAAGGTCTTGCCGAGCATCACGAAACCGCCCTGGCCGTCGCGTGCGCCCAGGTGGATGTTGGACAGCAGACCCTGCCGGCGGCCCGAGCCGCGCTCGACCGCGAGGACGACGAGGTCGAGGGTGTGCCGGGGCTTGACCTTGACCCACGCCGCGCCGCGACGGCCCGCCTCGTACGGGGACGCCGCTGCCTTGACCACCACGCCCTCGTGACCGGCGGCGAGAGCGGCCCGCGCATGCGCCTGCGCGGTCTCGACGTCCGACGTCACGACCCGAGCCACGGCCAGCCCCGGGTGCGCGACGAGCAGGCCGTCGAGCGCCGTGAGCCGCTCGGTGAGCGGGCGGTCGAGCAGGTCGTCGCCGTCGAGGTGCAGGCAGTCGAAGAAGAACGGATGCAGCCGCTGGGTCGCGGCGACCTCGACGTCACCGGTCGCCGCGCGCGCCGCGGTGTCCTGGAACGGGACGGGCCGGCCACCCTCGCCGATCATGAGCGCCTCACCGTCGAGCACCAGCCGCTGGGCCGGGAGCGCGCGGACGACCTCCACGATCTCCGGCACGCGCGTCGTGATGTCGTCGAGCGAGCGTGTGAACACCCCGACGAGATCCCCCGAGCGGTGGACCTGGATGCGGATGCCGTCGAGCTTGGCGTCGACGACCGCCGCGCCCCCCTCCTCGGCGCCCGCGACCGTCCTGAGCGCCTCCTCGACGTCCGGCGCGGACTGGGCGAGCATCGGCCGCACCGGGCGGCCGACCTCGAGCGTGAACGCCGCGAGCACCGACCGTGCGGCCTGCGGGTCGGGCGCCGCCAGCGCGGCCTGGGCGACGGGCTCGGTCGCGCCCGCGAGCATCGCCGCGCGGCGCACCGCCTCGGTGGGGACGCCGGCCGCCTCGGCCACCGCGTCGAGCAGCAGCGCGTCGAGCGC
>JAEYUL010000115.1 GCA_023432565.1 Actinomycetes bacterium
CGTGGTGCACGAGGTGTCGTTCGCGGACTCGTCGTTGCAGTACTGCCCCACGTGCCAGACGGGCGGCAAGCCGCTCGCCGACCGCCGGCTGTCGCGGCTCCTGCGCTGAGCTCCGGCGCTGAGCTCCCGCACGGACAGACCGGCGGACGGCCCCACCGGGCCTAGAACAGGACCGTGGCGTACGACCCGACCTGGCGGAAGCCGACCGCCCGGTAGGCCGCGATCGCGCGCGCGTTGTAGTCGTTCACGTACAGCGAGACCACCGGCGCCACCTGTGCGCGGGTCAGCTCGACGACCGCGGCCATGCCGTGCTCGGACAGGCGCAGCCCGCGCTTGGCCGGTGCGACCCACACGCCCTGCACCTGCGCCACTCCCCCGGCGACCGCACCGAGCTCAGCCTTGAACGAGACGCGGGACTCACCGCGCTCGTCCGGGTCCATGCGCACGAACGAGCGTCCTTGCTCGACGAGCGAGCGCACCCGCGTCTCGTACGGCCCACGCGGCCCGCTCGCCGGCGAGTAGCCGACCTCCTCGGTGAACATCGCGATGCACGCGGGCAGGACGAGGTCCAGCTCGTCGAGCCGCGAGCGGCGCACCGCGGGATCCGCGACGCGCGTGGGTGCGTGGTCGATGACCATCGACGGCTGGTCGTGCCGCACCTCGCGCACCCCCGGCCACACCGCGCGCAGCCGGTCCCACAGGCCGAGCACCGCGGGCGCGGGACCGACGATCGACGAGCAGCGCCTGCCCTGGCGCGCGGCCGTCGTCGCGAACGCGTCCAACGCGGCGCTGACGACCGACGGGTCGTGCACGGGCACGACCGGCACCATGTTCGCGCCCGCCCAGCACACCGCCACGAGCGCGCCGTCGTGGTGGTAACCCCACAGCGAGCCCCCGGTCGCGCCCAGCCGCGTCGCCCGCGCGTTCTCGATGCGTGCCGTCGCCAGGACGGATCCCACGGGGTCGATCGCGCACACGTCGAGCGCGGCGCCGAGGTCGACGTCCTCCAGGACGCGTGCCCCGGGTCGCTGGTCGAGCACCGTCGCGCGCCGCGAGCCCATGGGGGGATTGTGCCTCACGGACGTCGGCGACGCGCCCCGGGTCGTCGAGCGAGTCTCGTCCGCCTCCGGGGCGGGTACGGGGCGGCCGTGGCGGGTCAGACGACCGTGACGACCGGGCTCGCCTGCCCGTCCGGGTCGGGCTCCATCGCCTCGGCGATCCGCATCGCCTCGTCGATCAGCGTCTCCACGATCTGCGCCTCCGGCACGGTCTTGACGACCTCGCCCTTGACGAAGATCTGCCCCTTGCCGTTGCCGGACGCCACGCCGAGGTCGGCCTCGCGCGCCTCCCCGGGGCCGTTGACGACGCAGCCCATGACCGCGACGCGCAGCGGCACCTCGAGACCCTCCAGGCCCGCGGTGACCCGCTCGGCGAGCGAGTAGACGTCGACCTGAGCGCGGCCGCACGACGGGCACGAGACGATCTCGAGCTTGCGCGGGCGCAGGTTGAGCGACTGCAGGATCTGGATGCCGACCTTGACCTCCTCGACGGGAGGTGCGGACAGGGAGACGCGGATCGTGTCGCCGATGCCCTGGCTCAGCAGCGCGCCGAACGCGGTCGCGGACTTGATCGTCCCCTGGAAAGCCGGGCCGGCCTCGGTGACCCCGAGGTGCAGCGGCCAGTCGCCGCGCTGGGACAGCAGCTCGTAGGCGCGCACCATCACGACGGGGTCGTTGTGCTTGACGGAGATCTTGAAGTCGTGGAAGTCGTGCTCCTCGAACAGCGACGCCTCCCACACGGCCGACTCCACGAGCGCGTCGGGCGTCGCCTTGCCGTACTTCGCGAGCAGGCGCGGGTCGAGCGAACCGGCGTTGACCCCGATGCGCAGGCTCACGCCCGCGTCGGCCGCGGCTCGCGCGATGGCACCGACCTGGTCGTCGAACTTGCGGATGTTGCCGGGGTTCACGCGCACCGCGGCGCACCCCGCGTCGATTGCCGCGAACACGTACTTCGGCTGGAAGTGGATGTCCGCGATCACCGGGATCTGCGACTTGCGGGCGATCGCGGGCAGCGCATCGGCGTCGTCCTGGCTCGGGACCGCGACGCGCACGATGTCGCACCCGGCGGCCGTCAGCTCGGCGATCTGCTGCAGCGTCGCGTTGACGTCCGTCGTCGGGGTCGTCGTCATCGACTGCACGCTCACCGGCGCGTCGCCGCCGACTTCCACCTTGCCGACCCGGATCTTGCGGGTCGGACGACGCGGCGCCAGCACGGGCGGGGGCGCCTCGGGCATGCCCAGGGAGATCGGTACGCTCACGCGTCCATCATCCCACCTGTGCGGCCGGCATCGCCGCCGAGACGCAGGTCGTCGGCGGATTCGCACGTGATCCCCACACGACGTCTGCTCGACCCGCCGCGCCTGTCCTCAGGCGTTCTCGAATCCTCGACGGTCCTCGATCTCCGAGCGGCGCGCGAGCACCAGCCGGTCCACCACGTCGTCGGGCAACAGGTGGTCCGCGGTGAACCGGACGGTGCCCTTCGACAGGGAGAAGTCCGCGAGCTCGTCGCGCACGGTGTCGAGTGCAGCCGGGCTGAACGGGTACAGCCCGATGTGGTGCCTGGCGACCATCACGCAGAGCAGGGGCTTGCCCGCGAGCAGGAGCGCGGGCATGCCGTACCCCAGGCCGTCGCGCGCGTCCGGGACGAGGGCACGGGCACGTGCGTACACCCGCTCGACGGTCGCACGCTGGGGCTCGGGCAGCGACTGCAGGTACTGCGCCAGCTCGGACATGCTCGGCACGGTACGCCCGCCAGCCGCGCGGCACCGAGGGGACCGTCGGGCGGCCGTCCGACGGCTCAGGACAGCGTGACCGGGTCGACGATGTCCGCGTAGACGAGCAGCAGCCCCATCGCACCCAGCACGACGAACACGCCGTACGCGAGCGGCACGAGCTTGGCCGAGTCGAACGGACCGGGGCGCGGCAGCTTGCGCAGGCGGGCGACCTGACGTCGCGCCCCCTCCCAGAGCGCCGCCGCGACGTGCCCGCCGTCGAGCGGGGGAAGCGGGATCAGGTTGAACACGAACAGGGCGATGTTCAGGCTCGCGAGCATCTCCAGGAGCCCCGCCAGGCGCACGCTCCAGTCGATGCCGCTGCCCTCGACCGACGCGATCTCGCCCGCGAACCGCCCGACGCCGACGATCCCGATGATCGAGTCGGTGCCACGCTCCTCGCCCCCGAACGTCGTCTGCACGAGGTCGACCATGCGTGCGGGCAGCGTCGCGACGACCGTCATGGTCTGCCACGTGCGCTCCGCGAGGGCGCGCGGCACCTGCGCGACGCTCGTCGCCTGGCGCGCGGTCGTCGGCGTGACGCCCAGGAACCCGACCGCGACCGTGACAGGCTCACCGGCCTCGTCCAGGCGGGGGTTGCCGTCGGCGTCGTAGACGGGCCGCTGCGCGACCACGGGGGTCACGCTCAGCGCGACGGTGTCACCGCCGCGCTCGACGACGACCGACGTCGTCCGGCCGCCCGACTCGCGGATGAGCGCCGTCAGCTGGTCCCAGGACTCCACGGGTGTGCCGCCCCAGCTCACGACGGTGTCGCCGGGACGCAGGCCCGCCGCGGCGCCCGGGGCGGGCTGGTCGGCGTCCGTGCACGTGCGGTCCGCGTCCTCGCCCGCCGCGATCACGCACTTCGAGACGCCCTCCAGCGTCGTCGTCGCCACCGGGACGCCGAAGCCCAGGAGCACGATCGCGAGCAGGACGAACGCGATGAGCAGGTTCATCACCGGGCCGCCGAGCATCGCCACGAGCTTCTTGGGCGTCGAGAGCCGGTAGAACGCGCGGTCGTCCTCCCCCGGGCGGATCTCCGCCGCGCTCGCGTCGCGCGCGTCCTGGGCGAGCCGGCCGGCCCACGTGCGCGCCGTCGGACTGCCCACCGCCTCCGCAGGCGCGTACATCCCGACGAGCCGCACGAACCCCCCGAGAGGGATCGCCTTGAGCCCGTACTCCGTCTCGCCCTTGGTGCGCGACCACAGCGTCGGGCCGAAGCCGACGAAGTAGTGGCTGACCCGCACGCCGAACCGCTTGGCGGGCACCATGTGCCCCACCTCGTGCAGCGCGATCGAACCGAGCAGCACGACCACGGCGATCAGCACGCCGACCAGGTACGCCACGCCATCCTCCTTCGAGCCCGCCGCGACCGGCGCAGGGCGGGACCATCTTGCCCCGAGAACCTGTGGTCGTGCTGGGCCGCCTCGGCGGTCGCGTGGCGAGTTGTCGGCGCGGCGCACGGCGGGGAGCATCGGCGGTGTGAGACCGACACTGCGCAGGCGCTCGATCGACGATCCCGACGACCCCGCACCGTGGGGCGAGGGCGACGTCACGCCGCGCGCGCCGCTCGACGGCGACACGACGGCCGACGTCGTGGTCGTCGGCGCCGGCCTGACCGGTCTGTGGACCGCCTACTACCTGCTCGAGGCCGACCCGTCGCTCGACGTGGTGCTCGTCGACGCCGGGGTCACCGGCCAGCTGGAACGCGGGCTGGGTGCCTGCTCGGCCCGGCTCGGGCTCGCGGGCGACGCGCTCGCGAGCCGCTGGGGAGCGCCCGCGGCGCTCGAGGCGCGCGCGATCCTGCGCGACGCGGTCGTCGAGGTCGGGGGCGTCGCCGCGGTCGAGCAGATCGACTGCGGCTTCGCCTTCGGCGGCGAGGTGCTCGTCGCCGCGGACGACGACGCACTCGTCCGGCTCGAGCAGCAGGCCGCCGCGGCGCAGCGCTGGGGTGACGAGACGCACGTCCTGGACCGGGCGGGACTGCGCGCGCACGTCCTGCTCGACGACGCCGTCGGCGGCACCTGGTCACCCGAGGCGGCTCGCCTCGACCCGGGTCGGCTCGCCCGCGGGCTCCTGGACGTGCTGGTCGCGCACGGCGCCCGCGCGTTCGACCGCACGCCCGTGGCGCGCGTGAGCGAGGCAGCGACCGTCACCGCGCACGGCACGGTGCGCGCCGCGACGACGATCGACACCCGCCCGCAGGCCCGCGCGCGGCGACGCGCGGCGACGCTCGCCACCGCACCCCTGCCCGACGAGGCGTGGTCGGTGATCGGCCTGCCGCGCGGCGAGGTCGTCGCTCACAGCGACGGCCTGCGCCTGGTGCGCACACCCACCGGCCGGCTCGTCGGCGGCCGCGCGCAGGCCACCGCTCCCGCGCGTGCCGAGCGCGTCCTCGGCGCACTGCTGACCCCGCTCGGCTCGTCGGCGGCCCTGCACGAGGCGCTCGTCGACCTCCTGCCGGTGCTCGCGGACGTCCCCGTCACGCACGCCTGGCAGCGACCGCTCGCCGCACCCGGTGCCCTGCCGTCGGTGGGGCTGGCAGACGGCCGGGCGTGGGCACGCAGCGGCGGGACCGGCCCCGCGGCCGCCAACGTCGCCGGACGGACGGTCGCCGAGCTCGTCACCGGGACCCAGTCCGCGCTGACCGCGGCACCCTGGGTGCGGACGGCCTGATCGGCCCGCGAGGGCTCAGGTGCGCGCGAGCAGCTCGTCCGCGCGGGCCCGTGCCCACGTCTCCGCGGCGAGGACGCCCTCGAGCGTGAGCGAGGCCTCAGGTGTCCCCCCGTGCTCGTCGACCACGCGTTCCACGGTCGTGAGGATGTCGAGGAAACCGATGCGCCCGGCGAGGAACGCGGCCACGCACTGCTCGTTCGCCGCGTTGTACACCGCGGGGTGCGTCGCGGACGCCGCAACGGCCTGCCGCGCGAGCCGCACTGCCCCGAACAGGTCCTCGTCGAGCGGCTCGAACGTCCAGGCGGTCGGGGCCGTCCAGTCGCACGCGGCAGCGACGTGGTCCAGCCGATCGGGCCAGGACAGGCCGAGCGCGATCGGGAGCCGCATGTCGGGCGGCGAGGCCTGCGCGATGGTCGAGCCGTCGACGAACTGCACCATCGAGTGCACGACGGACTGCGGGTGGACCACGACGTCGATCCGGTCCACCGGCACCCCGAACAGCAGGTGCGCCTCGATGAGCTCCAGACCCTTGTTCATGAGCGTCGCGGAGTTCACCGTCACCACGGGGCCCATGGCCCAGGTCGGATGAGCGAGCGCCTGGCTCGGGGTCACGGACTTCACGTCGTCCGCCGTCCACCCCCGGAACGGCCCGCCGGAGGCCGTCAGGATCAACCGGGCGACCTCACGCGGCGCTCCCGAGCGCAGAGCCTGCGCGATCGCCGAGTGCTCGGAGTCGACCGGCACGATCTGGTCCGGTCTGACCGCGGCGGCGTGCACCAGGGCGCCGCCGACGACGAGCGACTCCTTGTTCGCGAGGGCGAGCGTGCTCCCGCTCCGCAACGCAGCGAGGGTCGGTCGCAGACCCACGGAGCCCGTGATGCCGTTGAGCACCACGTCCGCGCCCGAGCCCGCGAGCTCGGTCGCCGCGTCCGGACCGGCGAGCACCTGCACGCCCGTCGCGCCGGCCGCATCCAGTGCGTCGCGGACCGCGGGCACCGCCCGGTCGTCGGCGACAGCCACGGTCGCGACCCCGAAGTCGGCGGCCTGACGCGCCAGGAGTGCCGGGTCGCCGCCGCCCGCCGCGAGGGCCGTGACCTCGAACTCGTCCCGATGACGGGCGAGCACGTCGAGCGCCTGCGTCCCGATCGAGCCCGTCGAGCCGAGCAGGACGACGCTGCGTGCGCCGCCGGCGCTCGTCGTCATCGCCGCGCTCACTCGACGCCGAGCAGCACCTCGACGGCGCGCGCCATGAAGGCGTCCACCGCGGGCTCGCCGTACGCGTGGCGTCCCTTGCGGCGCCGGAACGTCGCCGAGCGCACCTCACCCGACGTGAGCGGCGCACCCTTGTCGAAGTACGCGATGAGGCGCCGGCACAGCGCGTCGACGTCGGCGGGCTCGTAGCCCTGCTCGCGGCCCTCGGGCGGCGCGAACCGCTCCCCGTCCGGGCGGCCCAGGCGGCCGTACAGCGTGCGGGCCTGCTCACCGAGCTGGGCCATCCACGCCTGCTGACCGTGCTGCGCGACGTACTCCGCACGCGCGCGCGCCACGAACGCCGACTCGAGCCGGTCGAGGGCCGCGTCGACCGCGGCCGTCGCGTACCCGCCGCGCACCATCTCGAACCCGACGCGTCGCACGTCCTTGGCGGACAGTGCCGTCGCGGGACCGCGCTCGTAGAGGGAGCGCGCGTGCTCGAAGAACTCGTCGACCTCGTCCGGGTCGTAACCGGAGCGCAGGCTCGACACGGTACGGAACATCCCGTCGCTCACTCGTCCTCCTCCGCGGCGAGCTGGCCGCACGCACCGTCGATGTCGCTGCCACGGGTGTCCCGGACGGTCGTCGGGATCCCGTGCGCACGCAAGCGTGCCACGAACTCCTGCTCCACCCGGGGATCGCTCGCCGTCCACCGGGAGTTCGGGACCGGGTTGAGCGGGATCGGGTTGCAGTGCACCCAGCCCTTGCCGCGCGCGTTGAGCTTCTCGCCCAGCAGGTCGGCGCGCCACGCGTGGTCGTTCACGTCCCTGATCAGCGCATACTCGATCGAGACACGGCGACCGGTGACCTGGAAGTAGTGGTGCGCGGCGTCGAGCGCCTCGTCGACGTCCCACCGGGTGTTCACGGGCACCAGCTCGCTGCGCAGCTCGTCGTCAGGTGCGTGCAACGACAGCGCGAGCGTCACCGGGACGCCCTCGTCGGCAAGCTTGCGCATCGCCGGAACCATGCCGACGGTCGAGACCGTCACGTTGCGCGCGGACATGCCCAGGCCGTCCGGCGCGGGCGCCACGAGCGTGCGGACCGTGGCCATGATCGCCTTGTAGTTCGCCAGCGGCTCGCCCATCCCCATGAAGACCACGTTCGACAGACGCGTCGGGCCGCCCGGGATCTCGCCCGCCTGCAGCGCGCGAGCGGCCTCGCGCACCTGCTCGACGATCTCCGCGGTCGACAGGTTGCGGGTCAGTCCCATCTGGCCGGTCGCGCAGAACGCGCACGCGAGCCCGCACCCGGCCTGGCTCGAGATGCACAGCGTCGTGCGGTTCGCGTAGCGCATGAGCACCGACTCCACCTTGGCGTGGTCGAACAGGTGCCACAGCGTCTTGACGGTCGTCCCGCCGTCGGCCGTCTGGGTGCGTACGTTCGTCAGCAGGCGTGGGAACAGGTCCTCGACCAGCTTGTCCCGGCTCGCGGCCGGCAGGTCGGTCATCGCCGCGGGGTCCGCCGTGAGGTGCGTGAAGTAGTGCGTCGCGAGCTGCTTGGCCCGGAAGGGCTTCTCGCCGAGCGCCGTGACGGCAGCGACCCGCTCGTCGGGCGTGAGGTCGACGAAGTGACGCGGCGGCTTGCCGCGCGGACCCCGCACGGGTGAGGACAGGTCCAGACGAACAGGTGTGGCAGGCACGAAGGGCTCCGGAGGCCGTGAGGCGGGTTCAGAACGCGAGAGGCGCGGGCTGAAGCAACGCGAGGATGAGGTAGACGGCGGGCGCCGTGAGCAGCAGCGAGTCGAGCCGGTCGAGGACACCGCCGTGGCCGGGCACGAGACGGCCCATGTCCTTGAGCTCGAGGTCGCGCTTGAGCATGGACTCGGCAAGGTCGCCGAGCGTCGCGCTGACGACCGTCGCGAGCCCGAGGAACACTCCCACGAGAGGTTCACCGCCGAAGGCCACCTGGACGCCGACGACGCCCACGACGCACGAGAGCACGACCGAGCCGGCCAGGCCTTCCCACGACTTCTTCGGGCTGACCGAAGGCGCGAGCGGGTGCCGTCCGAGCAACGTGCCGACCGCGAAGCCGCCGGTGTCGCTCGCGACGACGAGCAGCACGAACACCAGGACCCGCCGCGGGCCGTCCGGCTCCGCGAGCATGAGCATCACGAAGCCGGCGAGGAACGGCAGGTAGGCGGCCGCGAAGGCGCCGCCGACGATGTCGCGCAGGGCACGCTCGCCGCTGCCGTCGAGCACGCGCCAGACCATGACGCCGCCGACGGTCAGCATGAACGAGACGAAGAGTGCCTCAGCCCCCGCCGTGTACGCCGAGACCAGGATGCCGACGGCACCGACGAGCAGCGGGAGCAGCGGCAGGTGGATCGAGCGTCGCGTGAACGCCTGCGCCAGCTCCCACAGCCCGGCACCCACCGCGACCACCGCGAGCGCGACGAACGCCTCCTTGCGGATGAACAAGGCCGCGACGACGAGCGCGAGCAGGCCGACGCCGACCGTGATCGCGACCGGGAGGTCGCGTCCCGGTCGCGCCTTGCTGGGAGCGGCGAGCTGCGTCATCAGACCTCGAGGAGCTCTGCCTCTTTGGCCACGAGGAGGTGGTCGATCGTCTCGACGTGCTTCTTCGTGAGCGCCTCGAGCTCCTTCTCCGCGCGCGCCACCTCGTCCTCACCGGCCTCGCCGTCCTTGACGATGCGGTCGAGCTCCTCCTTGGCGCGACGCCGGATCGAGCGCACCGCGATCCGCGCATCCTCCGCCTTGTGCTTGGCGAGCTTGACGAAGTCGCGGCGGCGCTCCTCGGTGAGGGCGGGCAGCACGACGCGGATGACGTTGCCGTCGTTCGTCGGGTTCACGCCCAGGTCCGAGTCCCGCAGCGCCTTCTCGATCGCCGCGGTCGACGACTTGTCGAACGGCGAGACCAGGATCGTGCGCGCCTCGGTCACGTTGAACGACGCCAGCTGCTGCAGCGGCGTGGGGGTCCCGTAGTAGTCGACGAAGACCTTGGAGAACATCGCGGCGTTGGCCCGGCCGGTACGGATGGTGCCGAAGTCGTCCTTGGCGACCTCGACAGCCTTGTCCATCTTCTCCTCGGCCTCGAAGAGCGTCTCGTCGATCACCGGTGCTCCTTGCTCTGCGTGTCGTGGGCCGCGTCCTGTCGGACGGTCCCGTGGTGCGTGGTCTGGCGCGCGGCTCAGCTCGCCGTGACGATCGTGCCGATCTTCTCACCCTGCAGGACGCGCGTGACGTTGCCCGCGCCCTCGAGCCCGAACACCTGCATCGGCACGTCGTTGTCACGCGCCAGCG
This sequence comes from Actinomycetes bacterium, assembly GCA_023432565.1. Taxonomy (GTDB): domain Bacteria; phylum Actinomycetota; class Actinomycetes; order Actinomycetales; family Cellulomonadaceae; genus Cellulomonas. Next base: position 10,018 of record JAEYUL010000115.1, read on the forward strand.
ACAGCGCCGTCTGGTCCATGACCCCGAGGTCCCCGACGATCGCGTCGGTGTACGTGAGGTGGTCGAGACGGCGCGCGTCCGGGTCCCGCCGCGGGTCGGCGGTGTAGACGCCGTCCACGCCGTTCTTGCCCATGAGCACCTCCTGGCAGTGGGTCTCCAGGGCGCGCTGGACGCACACGGTGTCCGTCGAGAAGTACGGCATCCCCGCGCCCGCGCCGAAGATGACGACGCGGCCCTTCTCGAGGTGCCGGATCGCCCGCAGCGGGATGTAGGGCTCAGCGACCTGACCCATGGTGATCGCGGTCTGCACCCGGGTGGTCACGCCGGCCTGCTCGAGCAGGTCCTGCAGTGCCAGGCAGTTCATCACCGTGCCGAGCATGCCCATGTAGTCGGCACGGGCGCGGTCCATGCCGCTGTCGGCGAGCTCCGCACCGCGGAAGAAGTTCCCTCCGCCGACGACGATCGCGACCTCGACGCCGCTGCGCACGGCCACGGCGATCTCCTCGGCGACCCGACGGATCACGTCGACCGCGAGCCCGACGGCGCCTCCGCCGAACGCCTCGCCGGAGAGCTTGAGCAGAACCCGCCGAGCGGGTGCCGCAGGGGTCGAGTCGGTCGTCGGGTCCGGGCTCACTGATGCCTCCTGGGCGGTCGGCTGCGTCGTGCTACGCCGGTGGCCCCGGCCCACGGGCCGGGGCCACCGAGCGGGTGGTGAGGTCAGGCTCCCACGCGGAAGCGCACGAACGCCGACAGCGTGCCGCCGACCTCCGCGAGCACCTGGCCGACCGACTTCTTCGGGTCCTTGGCGAACGGCTGGTCGAGCAGCACGGCCTCCTTGAAGTACCCGTTCAGCCGGCCCTCGACGATCTTCGGGAGCGCACCCTCAGGCTTGCCCTCGTTGCGCGCGGTCTCCTCGGCGATCTTGCGCTCGCTCTCGACCGTCTCCGCCGGGACCTCGTCGCGCGAGACGTACTGCGGCGAGTAGGCGGCGATGTGGGTCGCGATGTCACGCGCCACCGCGGCACCCGCGGCGTCGGTCGCCACGAGCACGCCGACCTGCGGGGGCAGGTCCTTGTTGACCTTGTGCAGGTAGACCTCGACGTGCTCGCCGGCCACACGGCCCAGGCGACGCACGACGATGCGCTCACCGAGCGTGGCAGCGGTCTCGTCGACGAAGCCCTGAACGGTCGTGCCCTCGTACTCGGCCGACGTCAGCGCGTCGGCGTCGCGGGCACCCGTGGCCACGGCGGCAGCCAGGACCCGGTCCGCCAGCGAGATGAACGACTGGTTCTTCGCGACGAAGTCGGTCTCGGAGTTGACCTCGACCAGCACGCCGGTCTGACCCTCGCCGTCCGGCGTGGGGCCGACGTGGGCGGCCACGAGGCCGTCCGAGGCCGAGCGACCCTCACGCTTGCCGACGCCCTTGAGCCCCTTGACGCGGATGATCTCGAGCGCCTTGTCGGCGTCGCCGTCCGCCTCCTCGAGAGCCTTCTTGACGTCGAGCATGCCCGCGCCGGTCTTCTCGCGCAGGTCCTTGATGTCCTGGAGCGAGTAGTTCGCCATCAGTGGTGTCCGTTCTTGTCGGTGGAGCGGTCTGCGGACGTGGTGCTCAGGCCTGGTCGGCCGGGGCGTCGGCCTCGGGCGCCTGCGGGGCAGCCTCGGCCGCGTCCGCGACGGCGGCAGCCTCGGCCGCGGGGGTCTCGGTGGCGACCGGAGCGGCGTCGGCCAGACCGGCCTCGGCACCCGCGAGGAGCTCGCGCTCCCACTCGGCGAGCGGCTCGGCGTCGGCGTCGGCGCCGCCCTCGGCGGACGTCTTGCCCGAGTGGCGCTTGAGCGTGCCGTCGGCCACGGCGTCCGCGATCACGCGGGTCAGCAGCTGCACGGCGCGGATCGCGTCGTCGTTGCCCGGGATCGGGTAGTCCACGACGTCCGGGTCGCAGTTCGTGTCGAGGATCGCGACGACCGGGATGCCCAGCTTGCGCGCCTCGTCGACCGCGAGGTGCTCCTTGTTCGTGTCGACGATCCACACGGCCGAGGGAACCTTGGTCATGTCACGGATGCCACCGAGCGTCTTCGCGAGCTTGTCCTTCTCGCGGCGCAGGACGAGCAGCTCCTTCTT
>JAEYUL010000079.1 GCA_023432565.1 Actinomycetes bacterium
CCACCGCGGCGACGGCCGCCCCGGGCCACCAGGCGCCCGCCGTGCGGTGCGGCAGGAGCGCGGTGAGCCCGCCGACCGCGACGGCGCACGCGAGCGTGGTCAGCGGCACGGACTCCAGCAGCGCGCGCCAGCCCACGGACGCGACCGACGCGCCGCGCGCGCGCTCGAGCGTGTAGAGCTCGCTGCGACGCTGGACGAGCAGGCGCGCCGCGAGCAGCAACGTCAGCCCGCCCACTGCCACGACGCCGGACATCAGGACGCTCGCCTGGGCGCTCGCGCCCGCGAGACGCTCCCGGTAGGCGGCGAGCGAGGAGTCGAGCTCGGACCGTACGGTCGGCAGGCGTGCGTCCAGGAGCCTGATCGGCCGGGGGTCCGACCTCAGCTCGGCGACCTGCGCGCCGAGCGTGGCGGCGCGCGCGACGTCCACGGCGTCGGGTCGCGTGACGAAGCGGACCTCGGTGGTCACGGCGGTGGGCTTGAGCGCGACGAGGAGGTCGGGCAGGGACGCGTCGGTCACCAGGAGTCCGGCAGCCGCGACCGCGTCGGTCCCTGCGGGCGCAGGCAGGTCCCCCACGAAGTCCGACAGACCCGTCCACAGCGTGGAGTCGGGCTCCACGACCTCGTAGGTCCCGACGACGACCGCGGTGAGCCGCGAGACGAGCGCGGACCGCACGACGACCTCGTCGCCGGGCGCGAGGCCGAGCTTCTCGGCGGCGGCGACGCTCACGCCGACCTCGACCCGACGCCGCAGGTCCGCCAGCGCCTCGCCCTCGGCCGGCTCGACGTCGGGCAGCGTCCGTGGCTCGCGCCCGCCGACCCATCGCACGGCCTGGCCGCCGTCGGCGGCCAGCACGTGACCCAGCCGCGCCGATGCCGCACCGGCGGGTACCTGCGCGATCCACGTGGCGGTGGTGCTCACGGCGGTGGGGGCCTCGAGGTCGGCGCGCAGATCGGCGGCCAGGCGTTCGTCGATCGTCGCGACGTCCCGACGCAGGTCGTCGGCCGGACCGGACGGGCGCACCCCGGCGAGCGGCGGTACCGCTGCGGTGACGCGCGCGACCAGGTCCGTGCCGGGGCGTTCCTCGCGGACCACGTGGCGCGCACCGGCGTCCGCGACGGCCATGACCAGGCGTGGCGCGAGCAGCGCGACGAGGACGAGAGCCGCGGTCAGTGCGCCGGTGAGCACCAGCAGGCCGGCGTCGGTCGCGGCCCTGCGCTGCGCGACCAGCGGTCCCGCAGCGACCGTCGAGCGCACTCGCGTCGTCAGGCTCATCCCTCGTCCCCCAGTCGCAGCAGGGCGCCGGAGGCCCGGCGCAGCAGCGTGCGCGTCGTGACGACGACGGCGAGCATCGCGCCGAGCGCGAGCACCCCGACGACCGTGCCCAGCACGGGCAGGGGCCACTGCACGACGACGTCCGGGACCGGCACCAGCCCGCGCGGCGAGATCGTGATCAGCGGGCTGATCAGCCCCACGAGCAGCGCACCGACGGCGATGCCCGCGAGCGTCCCGATGGCACCCAGCACGACGTACTCACCCGCGATCGCGCGCGCCAACGAGCCCTGCGACGCGCCGAGCGCCTGCAGTCGTGCGAGCTCGAGCCGGCGCGTGCGCACGGCGACCGTCGCGCTCAGCGCGACACCGGCGACGGCCAGGACCACCGCGGCGACCGTGACGATCCACAGCGCGGCAGGGATCGCGACGTGCAGCGGGCCGTCGGTCGCCTCGGCGAGCGCGTCGACGCGCGTCACGGGCCGGCCCGCACCCGCGTGGTGCAGCGCCGCGGCGGCGTCGGCGACGGCGTCGTCGGCCGCCAGGGCCCACCACTCGTCGGTGAGGTCGTTGCGGGCGCCGCGGACCAGTGTCGCGCGCATGAGGGCGTCCCGGTCGACCAGCAGCGCGTCGCCGCGTGGGACACCCGGGACGTACGGCAGCAGCCCGTCGACCCGCAGCTGCACCACGACGCCGTCGACCTCGAGCGCCAGCACGTCGTCCTCCGTCGCGCTCAGCGTGTCCAGGAGGTCGGGGGTGACCAGCGCGTGCACGATCGGCTCGCGCTCGAAGGTCGTCGTGAGCAGCAGCGCGTAGCCCGAGTCCACCTGCCCGAGGTCCGGGACCGCGCTGATGTGCAGCCCTTCGCCGTCGACCCAGGTCGCGCCGAGCCGGACCTCGGGCGGGTACGGCACCGGGGCAGCCGTGGTCCGCCAGCGGGCGCGGGAGAGGTCGAGCGGGGTGACGTCGCCGTCGGCGCCGACGGCACGCACGCCGGACACCGTCGCCTCGTACGGGACGGTCCACTGCTCCGGCGACAGCGGCGCGTCCCACACCTCGGCGCCGAGGGCCAGGCGCACGTTGACGGCGACGAGCTGGACCGCGCCGAGGCCGTCCGGCAGCGCGACCGTGAGCTCGGTGGGGTGGTCAGGTTCGGAGCCGGTCGCGGCGAACGTGTCCGGCAGGTCGATGATCGCGCGAGCGCCTCGAGCGTCCTGAAGCACGATCGAGGTCGCGGTCCTCGCCGGCACGATCCCGAGCTCGGCGTCGACGCGCGACATCAGGGTCAGCTGCAGCTCGCGGGTCCCCGCCGGGACCGGCACGCCGGTGACGGGGCGCGCAGGCGCCAGCCCGGCCGTCGCCTTCGCCCACCCGTCGCCGAGCCGGCCGCGCAGCAGGTCGCCCGCGTGGTTCGTGTCGACCGCGAGCATGGTCGTGTTCGTGGTCGCGCCCGTGGTGTCGGGGCTGGTGGCGATCCCCACCTTCATCTGGCGCAGCGCGACCGGCGAGACGACCAGGAGGTCCTGCACCCCGGCGAGGCGTGCGGACTGCTCGAGCAGCGTGCCGTCGGGCTGCAGGAGGCGCAGGTCCGCCCCGACGGACAGCTCGGCCTGGTCCCGCTGGGACGCGCGCCACGTGTCCAGCCACCCCTGGGCGAACGTGCCGACGGCCACGGCGAGCGTCACGAGCAGCACGGCACCCGCGGCGCGACGCGGCCGACGGCTGATCTCCCACGCCGTGAGGGGACCGACGAGCGCGCGGCTGCGGCGCGCGCCCAGCTCACCGAGCCGGGCGACCAGCGGCAGCGCTCGCCCCGCGAGCACACCCCCGGCGAGCAGCACGAGCGCGGGCGCGGCGACGAGCAGGGGGTCGAAACCGCCCGAGGAGTCGAGCGCGGGCGAGCGGTGGCGCAGCAGCTGCCACAGGGCGACGGCGGCGACGACCACGATCGCGAGGTCGACGCCCGAGCGTGCGAGCGCCTGCTTGCGGTCCTGCCGGATCTCCTGCTGCTCGGAGTCGACCGCCGACACGCGTCGGCGCAGCGAGGGCGCGAGGAGGACGGCAGCCAGCAGCGAAGCGGCGACCGCGCAGGTCGACCACAGCACCACGGGTGTTCCCGGGTCGACGGCCAGCCCGGCGTCGCGCAGCACCGGGACCCGGGTCACCGCTCGGTAGGCGAGGCCAGCGAGCCAGGGTGCGGCGAGCATGGCCAGAACGGCGACGCCGAGCGCCTCGAGCGTGGCGAGCCCGAGGAGCTGGGCGTGCGACGCGCCGCGCGAGGTGAGCAGCGTCTGCTCGGCACTGCGTCGCTCGGCGAGCAGACGTGCCGCGAGCAGGAGCACCGTGACGGCGACGACGAGCAGCATGAGGCCGCCGACCAGCACCCCGACGCGGGTGACGGCCGTGCTCGCGGCGAACGTCTCGAGCGTGCGGTCCAGCGACGTGATCACCGCGGTGGACGCCGCAGGCACGGCCGCGTACAGGTCGGACTCGGCGGTGGCCAGGCGTGTGCGCAGCCCGGAGAGCTCGGCCGGTGTGGCCGACTCGAGGTCCGGGTGCGCCTCGTAGCGCACCGTGCCCGGTGTGACGGCGCCGGGCGCTGTCAGGAGCGGACCCCACAGGTCCGCGGTGCTCCCGCCGAACGTGCCCGGGACGGGATGGTCCGGGAGCATGGTCCGCCCGCCGATCAGGTCACGGGCCCACGCGGAGCGCGGCGGCTGCGTGCGGTACGTCCCGACCACGCGCACCTCGACCGCGGCGGAGACGTCCGTGCCCCGGGCGGCCACCACGTCGCCGAGCTCCCAGCCGTACGCGTCCGCCGCGTCCGCGGGCACGGCGACGGGCACCGTCGCCCCGTCCCGGGTCGTCGTCGGCCACGTCCCGGAGACCAGGCTCGCCTGCTCCGGGTCGAGCGGGTAGTCCGCGAGGTACACCATGGGCGGGCGCAGGCCGGGTCCCAGGTCGACCAGGAGGAAGGGCGACGACGTCCAGGTGCGCACCTCGGCCTCGATCGGGCCCAGGAGGTCGTCGAGCCCCTGCCGCAGCGCGGAAGCGGCACGCTCGGGGTCGTTCGACCCCACGTAGCTCGTGACGTCGATCGTCGTCTCGCCCGGCTCTGCTCGTTCGAGCGCGACCTGGGGAGCGCGCTCGCCGCCGACCGACAGCAGGAGGGCGAACGTCCCGAGAAGGGCTGCGGCGACGACGGTCACGGCGACCACGGCGAGCAGGAGCGTGCTCTGGGCGCGGGCTCGCCGGGCGAGCATGCGCGGCATCCACGTCACGCGTGCGGCCCCCCTGACCTCGTCGTCTACGACCTCGGGCCAGACCATAACCGACGAGAGCGACGTCGAGGGAGCGTTCCCACGGTCGATCGGATTGCGAAATGGTCACGTGTCAAGGCGCGGGCGGCTCCGCGCCCGCGCGTCCCGGCGGGTGGCGTGTCGTCCCGGCGGCTTACGCTCGCCAGGGCGAGACGGTCCCGTCCCGCCCGCGTCCTCGAAGGGTTCTGATGCCTGAGCCGTCCGCCTCTGCTGCCGTGCCGCCCGCGTTCGCCGACCTGCGCGGGCGCAGCCCGTGGAGCGTCCTGCCGCCGCTGTGCCTCGGCTTCTTCATGATCATGCTGGACACCACGATCGTGAACATCGCGGTGCCGACGCTCGTGCGCGAGCTGGGCGCGAGCCTCACGGCGGTCGGCTGGGTCAACAGCGCGTACCTGCTCACGTTCGCCGTGCTCCTGCTGGTCACGGGACGGCTCGGGGACCGGTTCGGTCCGCGGCGGGTGTTCATCCTGGGGCTGGTCGTCTTCACCGCCGCCTCGGCCGCGTGCGGGCTCGCCGACTCGATCGGCGTCCTCGTCGCGGCGCGCGCGGTGCAGGGCGTCGGCGCCGCGCTCATGACGCCGCAGACCATGTCGATGATCACGCGCGTCTTCCCGCCGGCCCGGCGGGGCGCGGCGATGGGTGTGTGGGGTGCCGTCGCGGGCGTCGCGACCATCACCGGCCCCGTGCTCGGCGGCCTGCTCGTCGAGACCGCGGGGTGGGAGCTGATCTTCTTCATCAACGTCCCCGTCGGCCTGGTCGCCCTGTGGTTCTCGTTCCGCAACCTGCCGGCGCTGGCGACGCACGCGCGCTCGTTCGACGTCGTCGGAGTCGTCCTGTCGGTCGTCGGCATGTCCCTGCTCGTGTTCGGCCTGCAGGAGGGCGACACGTACGACTGGGGCGCGATCGCCGGGCCTGTGACGGTGTGGACGGTGATCGCCGCGGGCGTGCTCGTCCTCGCGACGTTCGTGTGGTGGCAGCGGCGGCTGGGGGAGGACGCGCTGCTGCCGCTGCGCCTGTTCCACGTGCGCAACTTCTCGCTGTCGAACGTCGCGGGGTTCGCCGTGACCTTCGCGATGACGGGCCTGTTCTTCCCGTTCACCATCTTCCTGCAGCTCGTGCTGGGCCTCTCGCCGCTGCACGCGGCGCTCGTCGGGGCCGGTGGATCGCTCGTGTCGGGTGTCGTCGCCCCGCTCGCGGGCCGGCTGTCCGACCGGGTCCCTGCCAAGTGGATCGTGGCGAGCGGGTTCGCCGTCCTCGTCGTCGTCGTGGCGTGGGTCGCGGCACTGGTCGAGCCCGGCGTCTCGCCGTGGCACCTCGTGTGGCCGATGACGGTGTTCGGCGTGGGTACCGGCTTCGTGTTCTCGCCGCTGGCCGCGACGGCCACCGCGGGCCTCGACCAGCGCACGGCCGGGGCCGGGGCCGGGGCGTTCAACACCACGCGCCAGATCGGCGGCGTCGTCGGCTCCGCCGCGGTCGTCGCGATGCTGACCTCGCGCCTGTCGGTGACCGTGCCCGCCGCCGCGCAGGAGGCCGCCGGGTCGTTGCCTGCCGCCGCGCGGCAGCCGTTCGTCGACGGGCTGGCCCGCGTGGACCCGTCCCAGCTCTCCGGTGGTTCGGCGACGTTCCCGCTGCCCGACGGTGTGCCCGCGCAGCTCGCCGAGCAGGTGCGCGCCGCGGCGCTCGAGGCCGTGCACTCGGGCTTCGCGACGGCGGTGAGCCAGACGCTCCTGCTGACCGTGACCGCCCTCGCGCTGGGCCTGGTCGCCTCGCTGGTGATGCACGCCGTGCGTCCGCACGCGCACGCGCTCCCGCTCGACGGGGCCCGTGCCGACGCGGCGGACCGCCCCACGCGCGACGGGGCGCTCTCCGGCTGACGACGACGCGAGCCCGCCGCCCGGTGCAGGGCGGCGGGCTCGGGCGTTCGCGCCGGCGGGCCGCCGTCGTCGGCGCGTGGGCAGGAGCGGCCGGACCCCGCGGCTCAGGCCTGCGGCGGACGGGTCATGCTCAGGACGTCCAACGCGGCGTCCAGCTGCTCCTCGGTCACCTCTCCGCGCTCGACGTACCCGAGGTCGATCACGGCCTGACGGATGGTCAGCCCGTGCTTGACCGCGTGCTTGGCGATCGTCGCGGCGGCCTCGTAGCCGATCACGCGGTTCAGCGGCGTGACGATCGACGGCGACGACTCGGCGAACTCACGCGCACGCTCCACGTTGGCGACGAGCCCGTCGATCGTCCTGTCGGCGAGCACGCGGCTCGCGTTGGCGAGCAGACGGATCGACTCCAGCACGGCCGAGGCGATCACGGGGATCTGGACGTTGAGCTCGAACGAGCCCGACGCGCCGGCCCAGGCCACGGTCGCGTCGTTGCCGACCACGCGCGCGGCGACCATGAGGACGGCCTCGGGGACCACCGGGTTGACCTTGCCGGGCATGATCGACGAGCCGGGCTGCAGGTCGGGGATCGCGATCTCGCCGAGCCCGGTGTTCGGGCCCGAGCCCATCCACCGCAGGTCGTTGCAGATCTTGGTCAGGCTGACGGCGATCGTGCGCAGCGCACCGGACAGCTCGACGAGCCCGTCACGCGAGGACTGCGCCTCGAAGTGGTCGCGCGCCTCGGTGATCGGCAGGCCCGTGTCCTCGCGCAGCAGCTCGATGACGCGCTGCGGGAACCCGGCGGGCGTGTTGATGCCCGTCCCCACGGCGGTCCCGCCGAGCGGGACCTCGGCGGCGCGCGGGAGCGCGGCCTGCAGGCGCTCGATGCCGTAGCGCACCGCTGCGGCGTACCCGCCGAACTCCTGCCCGAGCGTCACGGGCGTGGCGTCCATGAGGTGGGTCCGGCCGGACTTGACCACGTCGGCCCACGCATCCGCCTTGGTCTGCAGCGCGGCGGCGAGGTGCTCGAGCGCGGGCACCAGGTCGCGCACGACCCCGGCCGCGGCGGCCACGTGCACGCTCGTCGGGAAGACGTCGTTCGACGACTGCGAGGCGTTCACGTGGTCGTTGGGGTGCACGTCGCGGCCCAGCGAGCGCGTCGCGAGCGTCGCGAGGACCTCGTTGGTGTTCATGTTCGAGCTCGTCCCCGAGCCCGTCTGGTACACGTCGACCGGGAAGTGGGCGTCGTGCGCGCCGGCGGCGACCTCGTCGGCCGCAGCGACGATCGCCTCGGCGACGTCCGCGGGCAGCACACCGAGCTCGGCGTTGGCGCGGGCGGCGGCCTTCTTGATGCGCGCGAGCGCCTCGATGTGCGCGCGCTCGAGGCCGCGGCCCGAGATCGGGAAGTTCTCGACGGCGCGCTGCGTCTGCGCGCGGTAGAGCGCGGCCGCGGGGACGCGGACCTCACCCATCGTGTCGCGCTCGATCCGGTGCTCGACGCCGTCGTCGGTCAGGGCAGGAGTCATGCCTTCATCCTGCCGCACGCCGCCTGCCCGAACCGCGCTCGCTCGGGCCGCGTGCGACGGGACTACACCTCTCCGACGTCGCCGACGACCTCGCTGACGCGGACGCGGCCGTCGGTGAGCGTGTACTCGAGCCCCATGATGGCCAGACGGCCCTCGGCGACGGCCTCCGCGAGGATGACCGAGTAGTCCTGCAGCATGTGGACGGTGTGCTTGACGTGCTCGTGACCGAGCGTGTCTGCGGCAAGGGTCTCGATGGGCTCACCGGAGCGCGTCAGGCCCACGATGCTCGGGATCACGCGGTCGACGACCGCGCTGACCAGGCCGGGCGCGCGGACACCCTCCGTGAGAGCCGCGGTGGCGGCGGCGACCGCGCCGCACGAGTCGTGACCCAGCACCACGACGAGCGGCGTGCCGAGCACGGCGACGCCGTACTCGATCGACCCGACGACCGTCGTGTCGATCACGTGGCCGGCGGTCCGCACGACGAACAGGTCGCCGAGCCCACGGTCGAAGATGATCTCGGCGGCGACGCGCGAGTCGGAGCAGCCGAAGAGCACGGCGAAGGGGCTCTGACCGTGCTGCACCTCGGATCGTCGGTCGACGCCCTGCGACGGGTGCAGCATCGCGTCGTCGACGAAGCGCTCGTTACCGGCCTTGAGGGCCGCCCATGCGGCTGCGGGGGTCATCGGCGTGGTCACGGGCGCCATCGTGGCAGGTCCCGGCGTGCTCGTCGCGCGACGTCCGGATAGGGGACGGTCCGCCCGTCCCGGATGCGGGGCCGGTGCCGCCGCGGGCGTGCGTCCCGGCGCCCCGACGTGCGGCGTCGCACGCGTGGGTGTACCCAAGACCCAGGACGCAACGGCGCAGACCGGACGGGGGACACCGTGCGAGGCACTCGCGGCATGGCGGTGATCGCGACCACCGCGCTCGCACTGACGCTCGCGGCGTGTGCGAGCGAGTCGGGCCCGCCGACGCTCACGTGGTACATCAACCCCGACAACGGGGGTCAGGTGGAGATCGCCGCGCGGTGCACGAAGGCCGCCGACGGCAGGTACCGGATCGCGACCGAGGTCCTGCCCCGGGACGCCGCCTCGCAGCGTGAGCAGCTCGCCCGCCGACTGGCCGCCAAGGACTCGTCCATCGACATCATGAGCCTGGACCCGCCGTTCATCCCCGAGCTCGCCGAGCCGGGTTTCCTCGCGCCGATCCCCCAGGACGTGGCGGACAAGGTCACCCAGGACGTCGTGCAGGGCGCGATCGACGGGGCGACCTGGCGCGACAAGCTCGTCGCGATCCCGTTCTGGGCGAACACGCAGCTGCTCTGGTACCGCAAGTCGGTCGCCGAGGCAGCGGGCCTCGACCCGGCGAGGGAACCGGTGACGTGGCAGCAGATCATGGATGCGGCCCGCGAGCAGGACAAGGTGCTCGGCGTGCAGGGCGCCAAGGCGGAGTCCCTGACCGTCTGGATCAACGCGCTCGTCGAGTCGGCCGGCGGGCACATCCTGGAGAACCCTGAGGCGTCGGCCGACGACCTCCGGCTGGGTCTGGAGTCTGACGCGGGGCGCGCGGCCGCCGAGATCATCGGGACGATCGGGCGCGAGGGCCTGGGCGGGCCGGGCCTGCCGACCGCCGACGAGAACGCCACGATGACCGTGTTCCAGCGGGACGACGGCTCGTTCATGGTGAACTGGCCGTTCGTGTGGTCCGCGACGAACGCGGCGGTGGACGACGGCACGCTCGACCAGTCGGTCGTCGACGACATCGGCTGGGCCGTCTACCCGCGGGTCTCGCAGGACACCGAGGCCCGGCCCCCGTACGGCGGCATCAACCTGGGCATCGGTGCGTTCAGCAAGCACGTCGACCTCGCGCTCGAGGCCGCGCAGTGCATCGTCACCCCGGAGAACCAGGCGTACTACTTCGCGACCAACGGCAACCCGCCCTCGTCGACGAAGGCCTACGAGGACGACGCGGTGCGCGAGGCGTTCCCGATGGCGGACGTCATCCGCGACTCGCTCGAGAACGCCGCGCCGCGCCCGCAGACCCCGTACTACAACGAGGTCTCCACCGGCCTGCAGGAGACCTGGCACGCGCCGGCCTCGGTGGACCCCGACACCACGCCGAAGAAGTCCACCGACTTCATCATCTCCGTCCTCAGAGGGGAGGCGCTGCTGTGACCTCCACGGTCGCTCCGGGCGCCGCGACGCAGGAGACCGAGAAGCCCGCACCGCAGCGGCGCAGCGACCGCGCGCGCGACGAGGCACGGCTCGGCTGGTGGCTCGCGGGTCCGGCCTTCGTCGTCATGCTGGCGGTGACGATCTACCCGATCCTGCAGGCGTTCTACGACTCGCTGTTCTCCTACCGGCTGACAGCACCGGGGGACAAGAAGTTCAACGGCGGTGAGAACTACGTCGTCGTGCTGAGCGACCCGGTGTTCTGGCAGGCGTTCCTCGTGACCCTGATCATCACGGTCGTCACGGTGCTGGTCGAGCTCGTGCTGGGCTTCCTGCTCGCGCTGGTCATGCACCGCGCGATCACGCAGCTGCGCGGCATCCTGCGCACGGCGATCCTCGTGCCGTACGGGATCATCACCGTCGTCTCGGCGTTCGCCTGGTTCTACGCGTTCGACATCAACTCGGGCTTCGTCAACCACTGGTTCGACTGGGTGCCCGGCATCGACCCGGACCTCAACTGGTTCGCGCACCAGGGCACGAGCCTGTTCGTCATCATGGCCTCGGAGATCTGGAAGACGACCCCGTTCATCTCCCTCCTGCTGCTCGCGGGGCTCTCGCAGGTGCCGGGCGAGCTCGAGGAGGCCGCGCAGGTCGACGGCGCCACGTGGTGGCAGCGGCTGCAGCGGGTCGTCCTGCCGAACATGAAGGCCGCGATCATGGTCGCGGTGCTGTTCCGTGCGCTGGACGCGTTCCGGATCTTCGACAACGTCTTCATCATGACGAACGGCGCCAACGGCACCACGGTGCTGTCCCTGCTCGCCTACCGGACCTCGATCGGGCGCCTCGAGATCGGCCTCGGCTCGGCGATCTCCGTGCTGCTGTTCCTGTGCGTCATCGGGATCTGCTTCATCGCGATCAAGCTCTTCAAGGTCGACCTGGCCAGCGCGAGGGGGGAGGGCTGATGCGCACCCTGACGCCGCGGCTCAAGGTCGCGTGGGCGGTCATCACGGTCGTCGTGCTCGTGTGGGCGCTGCTGCCCGTGGTCTCGATCATCGCGACGTCGTTCAAGCTGCCCAGCCAGCTCGACCTCGGCACGTTCTGGCCCAAGACGTGGACGACGACGAACTACGAGCAGATCTTCGCCGGCTCCGCCAAGGACCTGTTCCTGCCCGCGCTGCGCAACTCGATCGGCATCTCGCTGATCGCCACGTTCATCGCGGTGGTGCTCGCCACGCTCGCCGCCTACGCCATCGCGCGCCTGGACTTCCGCGGCAAGAAGCTCATCCTGACGACGGCGCTGGGGGTGTCGATCTTCCCGGTCATCTCGATCGTCACGCCGCTGTTCAACCTGTGGCGCAACATCGGGCTGTACGACACGTGGCTCGGGCTGATCATCCCGTACCTGTCGCTCACGCTGCCGATCTCGATCTGGACGCTCGCGGCGTTCTTCCGCCAGATTCCCTGGGAGCTCGAGCAGGCCGCGCAGGTCGACGGCGCGACGAGCTGGCAGGCCTTCCGCAAGGCGATCGTGCCCCTCGCCGCACCCGGGGTCTTCACCACCGCCCTCATCGCGTTCTTCATCGCGTGGAACGACTTCGTCTACGGCATCTCGCTGACCTCGACGAGCGCGGCGCGTCCCGTTCCCGCGGCGCTCGCGTTCTTCACCGGCGCATCGCAGTTCGAGGAGCCGACCGGCGCGATCTCCGCGGCCGCGGTCGTCGTGACCATCCCCGTCGTCATCCTGGTGCTGCTGTTCCAGCGCCAGATCGTGTCCGGCCTGACCCAGGGCGCCGTCAAGGGCTGAACAAGGAGACTTCCGATGGCTGCCATCACCCTGAAGGACATCGTCAAGCGCTACGGCGACGGCTACCTCGCCGTCAAGGGCGTGAGCCTGGACATCGCCGACGGCGAGTTCGTGATCCTCGTCGGCCCGTCGGGATGCGGGAAGTCCACCCTGCTGCGGATGATCGTCGGTCTCGAGGACATCACCTCGGGTGAGCTGAGGATCGGCGACGAGGTGGTCAACGACAAGGCACCCCGCGACCGGCACCTGGCGATGGTGTTCCAGAACTACGCCCTCTACCCGCACCTGACGGTGTACGAGAACATCGCGTTCCCGCTGCGGCTCACCAAGGGCCAGTTCACCGAGGACCAGATCCGCGAGAAGGTTGAGTTCGCCGCGCAGACCCTCGAGCTGCAGGACCACCTGCAGCGCAAGCCGGCGAACCTGTCCGGCGGGCAGCGCCAGCGCGTGGCCATGGGACGCGCGATCGTCCGCGACGCCCGCGCGTTCCTGTTCGACGAGCCGCTGTCCAACCTCGACGCCAAGCTGCGCGGGCAGATGCGTACGGAGATCGCCCGCATCCAGCGCCGGCTCGGGACGACGACGGTGTACGTCACCCACGACCAGACCGAGGCGATGACCCTCGGCGACCGCGTCGCCGTGCTGCGCAAGGGCGAGCTGCAGCAGGTGGCCTCGCCGCGCGGGCTCTACGAGCAGCCCGTCAACCTGTTCGTCGCGGGGTTCATCGGGTCGCCACCCATGAACTTCCTGCCCGGCGAGGTCTCGGGGGACACCCTGTCGCTGCCGATCGTGGACGTCTCGCTGTCCGACGAGCAGCGCACGAGGATCGGGTCGCGGTCGGTCGTCATCGTGGGGCTGCGTCCCGAGCACTTCGCGGACTCCTCGCTGGTCGAGGAGGGCAAGCGCGAGGCGGGCGTGACGTTCGACGTGGACGTGGACGTCACCGAGTGGCTCGGCTCGGACCTGTACGCCTACATCCCGTTCGAGACGCGCCACGAGGTGGCGGGCACGCTCGAGGAGCTGGACCGCGACCTGGACGGCGAGGGCTTGCGTACCCAGATGGTGGTGGCGCTCGACTCGGAGTCGCGCATCCGTGACGGGGACCGCGCGAACCTGTGGTTCGACCCCGCCAAGCTCATGATCTTCGACCCGGAGACCGGCGAGAACCTCACGTTCGACGCCGAGCGGGCGCGGGAGATCGACGAGCAGAACGAGGCCGACCGCAAGGCCTCGCTCGAGCGCGCGCAGAAGAGGGAGCAGAAGCGGGAGAGCCAGCCCGCCTGAGCCCTGCCCGGCCGTGCGTCGGCTACCGCGCCGTCGTCCGGGGTCGGCGCACCTGGGTCGGCAGACCAGTGCGCCGACGGCGCTCGTCAGGTCAGCTCGTCGGCCCGCGGGGGGTTGGCGCCCGCGCGGGACACCGTGATCGCCGCGATCCGCGCGCACCGCGTGAGCAGCGCCTCGATCGTCTCCCCGGACACGTCGTGCAACGCGTCGCGTCGTGCTGCCCCGAGCAGCCCCGCTGACCACAGCCCGTCGATCAGTCCGCTCATGAACGAGTCGCCGGCACCCACGGTGTCCGCGACGGTGACCCGCGGCGCCGGCACCTGCACGCGAGCGCCCGCCGCGGTCGACGCGAACGCACCCTGCCCCCCGTGCGTGACCACGACGAGCGCCGGCCCGCGGCGCGACCACTCCTCGGCGATCTCCGCCGGCGCCACGCCGGGGTGCAGCCACGCCAGGTCCTCGTCGCTGACCTTGACCACGTCCGCGACGGCGACCATCGCCTCGATGTAGCGCGACGCGCGCTCCGGGCTGCCCATGAGCGCGGGCCGCAGGTTCGGGTCGTAGGTCAACGTGGAGGTGGCCCGGCCCTGCGTCAGCTCGCGGGCGACGCGCGTGGCGCCCGGCTCGAGCACCGCGGCGATCGACCCGGTGTGCACGACCAGCGGCGCGGCGTCGTCACCGTCCCAGGACGTCGGCAGGTCCCACTCGAGGTCGAACTCGTAGGTGGCGACGCCCTCGTCGTCGAGACGCGCCGTGGCCACGGGCGTCCGGGCGGCGTGCCGGTCGCCCGTCAGCACCCGGACGCCCGAGTCCTCGAGGTGTCGCCGGACGAGGGCGCCCCTGGCGTCCTCGCCGAGCCAGGTCAGCAGCTCGGTCCGGCGCCCCAGGCGGCCGAGGCCGAGCGCGACGTTCGCGGGGCTGCCGCCGGGGTGCTCGTCGTGCGTGCCGTCGGCGTGCACCACCACGTCGATGAGCGCCTCACCGATCACGAGCGCGCGCTCGTCGTTCGCACGCTCCTCGTCGTGGGCGGGCCCCAGGTTCACGCGTCACCATCCGACGGTTCGCTCTCGTCCGACGGCCGCGGCGCCCGCGCGTCGTCGGCCTCGTCCCGCGTGCCACGGGGCGTCTCGCCGCGCGCCGACGCCAGCCGTTCGCGCGCGCCGTCGAGCCACTGCTGGCACCGCGCCGCGAGCGCCTCCCCGCGCTCCCACAGGGCCAGCGACTCCTCGAGGGACTCCGCGCCGCTCTCCAGCCGCCCGACGACGGCGACGAGCTCGTCGCGCGCCTGCTCGTAGCTCAGCGCCGCGACGTCGGCATGCGGTCCGGCGGTCGGCACGTCGTCTGCGGGTGTCTGCTTCGGCACGGCCGCCAGTCAACCAGAACGCGCCCACACCGCGACCCCTGGGCGCGACGCTCGCGCGACGGTGCGTGCGACCGAGGGCGACCCCGCCGGCACGGCGCCGGACGTCCGCCTGCCAGGGACTGCCCCGCCTCGCGGAGCGGTCTGCGCCGTGGACCAGCGCGCGCTCAGCCCTCCGTGACCTGCGCCGACAGCTCCCCACGAGCGACCCGAAGCCGCAACGGGTCCCCGGGCGCGACATCACCGGGGTCGCGCACGACGTCGCCGTCCGCACGCTGCACCACGGCGTACCCCCGATCGAGCGTGGCAGCGGGGGACAGCGCGCGGACGTGCCCGGCCAGGCCGCGAACCTCGGCCTGCGCGCGCTCGAGCAGGTGGCCCAGGGTGCGGCGCGCGCCGTCGCGCAGCGCAGTCACGCGGGCCTCGTGCGCGTCGACGAGCGTCGAGGGCTGCGCGAGCACCGGGCGGGTGCGCCAGTGGTCGAGTGCGGACTGCTCGCGCTGCAGCCGCTGCAGCAGAGCGCCCCGGCTGCGCAGCCGGGCCTGCGAGATCCGAGCCCGTTCCTCGGCGACGTCCGGCACGACGCGCTTGGCCGCGTCCGTCGGCGTCGAGGCGCGCAGGTCGGCGACGAGGTCGAGCAGCGGGGCGTCGAGGTGGTGACCGATCGCGCTCACCAGCGGTGTGCGGCACGCCGCGGCCGCCCGCACCAGGGTCTCGTTGCTGAACGGCAGAAGGTCCTCGAACGACCCGCCGCCGCGCGCCACCACGATCACCTCGACCTGCGGGTTCGCGTCGAGCTCGGCCAGGGCGGCACTGACCTCGGGCACCGCGCGCGGTCCCTGCACCGTCACGCGGCGGATCTCGAACCGCACCGCGGGCCACCGCGCGCGGGCGTTCGAGACCACGTCGTGCTCGGCGTCCCCCTGCTGTGCGCACACCAGCCCGACCACCGCGGGCAGGAACGGCAGCGGGCGCTTGCGGGACTCGTCGAACAGGCCCTCCGCGCCGAGCACACGCCGCAGGTGCTCGATGCGTTCGAGCAGCTCACCGAGCCCGACGAGCCGCACGTCGTCGGCTGCGAACGACAGGCTGCCACGCTTGAGGTGGTACGTCGGCCGGGCGTGCACGACGAGGTGAGCGCCGTCCCCGACTCCTTTGCCGAGCCGGGCGACGGCGGCCGAGCTCGTCGTCACCGAGATCGACATGTCGACGTCGGAGTCGCGCAGCGTCAGGAAGCACATCGAGTTCCAGCGCTTGAGGTCGAGCACCTGCCCCTCGATCCAGACGGGGGGCATGCGCTGGACATAGTCCGCGATCTTGGGCGCGAGGTGCCGCACGGGCCACGGCCGGTCGGGCGTCGTGTCGGCGGCCTTGAGCGGTAAGGGCAGGCGGGCGCCCGGCGCACCCGGCGCACCCTGCGCCCCCTCGGCATCCGTCTCGTCCGCAGTCCTCTCGCTCACGACACCACCCTGCCCTACCGCGCCCACAAGGGCGGCGCGAGCGCGGCCGAACGGGTGCGAGCGCGGGTGGGGGAGGTGCGCGCTCGGGTCCGATCGCCCGCGCTTGCGGTGGCCCTCCCCGCGCGCGGCCGGCGCGGCGCCCACACGGGCGCGAGCGCGGGTGGACGGGTGCGAGCGCGGGTGGGGGATGTGCGCGCTCGGGTCCGATCGCCCGCGCTCGCGGTGGCTCTGCCCCGTGCGCGGCCGGCGCGGTGCTCGGGCGCGGGGTGGTCGGGCGCGGGCGGGAAGGTGGGGATGAGGGGTGAACGTGTTGCGAGGGTCGGGCCGGTCGGCGACGGGCCAGGAGGTCGTCGCGCGCCCAGCACCTAGACTCGGACCCGTGACCCCTGTCTCCGCACCCAAGAAGGTGCTGCTCGCCGCGCCCCGCGGGTACTGCGCCGGCGTGGACCGTGCGGTGATCGCCGTCGAGAAGGCGCTCGAGCACTACGGCGCCCCGGTCTACGTGCGCAAGGAGATCGTCCACAACAAGTACGTCGTCGAGACGCTCGCCGCCCGCGGGGCGATCTTCGTGCACGAGACCGACGAGGTCCCCGAGGGGGCTCGCGTGGTGTTCTCCGCGCACGGCGTCTCGCCCGCGGTGCATGCCGCGGCCGCCGCGCGCTCGCTGCAGACCATCGACGCGACGTGCCCTCTGGTGACCAAGGTGCACAAGGAGGCCGTGCGCTTCGCGGCCGACGACTACGACATCCTGCTCATCGGTCACGACGGGCACGAGGAGGTCGAGGGCACGCAGGGCGAGGCGCCCGAGCGGATCCAGGTCGTGAACTCGCCCGAGTCCGTCGCGGACGTCGTCGTGCGGGACCCGGAGCGCGTCGTGTGGATCTCGCAGACCACGCTGTCGGTCGACGAGACGATGGAGACCGTGCGGCGCCTGCGCGAGCGGTTCCCCGCGCTGCAGGACCCGCCGAGCGACGACATCTGCTACGCCACGCAGAACCGCCAGGTGGCGGTGAAGAAGATCGCGCCGCTGTGCGACGTCGTCATCACGGTCGGGTCCGCCAACTCCTCGAACTCGGTGCGGCTCGTCGAGGTCGCGCTGGAGAACGGCGCGCGTTCGTCCTACCGGATCGACAAGGCCGACGAGATCGACGCGGCCTGGCTCGAGGGCGCCACGACCGTGGGCGTGACCTCGGGAGCCTCCGTGCCGGAGATCCTCGTCCGCGACGTGCTCGACGTGCTGGCAGCGCACGGCTTCGGCGACGTCGAGGAGGTCCGCACCGCGACGGAGGACCTCATGTTCTCCCTGCCGCGCGAGCTGCGTGCCGACCTCAAGGCCGCAGGCCACGCACCCGCCCGCCCGCGCCGTGAGGGCCGCCGCTCACTGGACGTCACGCCCGCCTGACCGGGCGTCCCGCCCGCCTGACCGACGGTCCCTCCCGCCTGACCGAGCGTCCCTCCCGCCTGACCGGGCGCCACGCCCGCCTGACCGGGCTTCCCGCCTGACCGGGCGTAACGCCCGACCGGGTCTGCCCTGGCGCCCGGCGGGGCGCCCGCCGCACCGCTTCGCCTGCGGGCTCACGCAGTCGTGGCGGAACCCGGCAGGTCGTCCGCGTCGCGGGCCGCCTCGTCGGCGAGGGCGAGGGCGTCCCGTTCGGCTGTGGTGTCGAAGCCGTCGAGACTGACGAGCTGATCGGCCGCAGAGGCGACGAGCTCGGGGGCGCTCAGCGCCGAGAGCTGGGGGTTCGCCGGCGCAGGGGTCTCCAGCGCCTCGCTCACCACCCCGAGCTCGGCGAAGCGCCGCGCGCTGACCAGCACCCGGGTCTCCAGGGAGCCGACCGTCTGGTTGTAGGCGCCCGCCGCGGCGTCGAGCGAGCGGCCGAGCTTGGCGAGGTGGCTGCCGAGGGTCGCCAGCCGGCCGTGCAGCTGCTTGCCCAGCGTGAGCACCTGCTGGGCGTTCTGCGCGAGCGCGTCCTGCCGCCAGGCGTACGCGACCGTGCGCAGCAGAGCCAGCAGCGTCGTCGGCGTCGCGACGATCACGTTGCGGTCCGCCGCGTACTCCCACAGCGCCGGGTCCTGCTCGAGCGCGGCGTGCCAGAACGCCTCGGCCGGCACGAACATGACCACGAACTCGGGCGCCGGGGCGAACTGGTCCCAGTACCGCTTGTGCGCGAGGGAGTCGACGTGCGCGCGCACGTGCCGGGCGTGAGCGGCGAGTCGCTGCGCGCGCACCTGCTCGTCGGCTGCCTCGTGCGCCTCGAGGTAGCCGAGGAAGGCGACCTTCGCGTCCACGACGACCTGCTTGCCGCCCGCGAGCCGCACCACCATGTCGGGGCGCTGCAGACCGTCGTCCGTGCGCGCCTGCTCCTGCTCCTCGAAGTCGACGTGCGCGAGCATCCCCGCCGCCTCGACCACCCGGCGCAGCTGCATCTCACCCCAGCGCCCACGCACCTGCGAGGCACGCAGCGCGCTGACGAGCTGGGCCGTCTCGGCCCGCACCCGCTCGGACGTCGAGCGCATCTGGTCGACCTGCTCGCGTAGTGCGGCGGCCGCCTCGGCACGAGCGCGGTCCGCGGCGTGCATCTGACCGCGCACCTCCTCGAGCGTGCGCGCCAACGGGTCCACGAGCGCGCGCACCGCCTGCTCCCGCTGCGCGAGCTCGCCGACCTGGGCCTGGCGGTCCGCCGCGAAGCGCTGCGACGCGAGCGCGAGGAACTGCTCGGAGCTCTGGGCGAGGGCATCGGACGCGAGCGCCCGGAACTGCTCGGCCACGTGCGCGGCGGCGCCTTGCGTGGCGGCGCGCTCGGCCTCCAGACGCGCCTGCGCCGCGGCGGCGGCGACCTGCGCCGTGCGTACCGCGTGCTCACCTCGGCGCGTGGAGAGCACCCAGCCCACCGCGGCACCCGCCACGCCGCCCACGACCAGCCCGACCAGCAGCCACAGCAGCATCTGTCCCATGACCCGCACCGTGCCAGGGACCACCGACAACCGAGCCGCGACGGCGCCGTCCGGTCACGTGCCGCTCGGCACGGTGCGGCGACCGGGCCGCCCGCCCGGCTGCCGGCCGGAGCGGCGTGATCGCGCTGGTGGCAGGGGTCGGACGTCCGCGGCGCCGGGTCGGTGCGGTTGCCTATGCTGACCCGCGTGCCCGACGACGTGACTCCCGAGCTCCCGCCCCCGCACGCTCCCCAGGCCCCCCGACCGCTCTCCTCCGGCTCCGTGCCTGGTCCCGGCGGCCCTGTCGGCGCTGCCGGCGTGCCGCACGCGGCCGCCCCGCAGGCGGCGGTCGGTGTGCACGACGCCGCGGCGGCGCCCGGTGGCGTCCCCGCGCTCGAGCTGCGCGGGCTGTGGCGTCGCTTCGGCGACAAGGTGGCCGTGGCGGGGATCGACCTGGTGGTGCCCGCGGGGTCGTTCTACGGGCTCGTCGGCCCGAACGGCGCGGGCAAGACGACCACGCTGTCCATGGCCACCGGCCTGCTCGTGCCGGACGCCGGGATCGTGCTGGTGCACGGGCACGACCTGTGGGCCGACCCGATCGCGGGCAAGGCGCTGATCGGGATCCTGCCCGACGGCGTGAAGCTGTTCGACCGGCTCACGGGCGAGCAGCTCATCACGTACGCCGGACTGCTGCGCGGGCTCGACCGGGACACCGTGGCGCAGCGCGCGCGTGACCTGCTCGTCGCGATGGACCTGGCCGCGGACGCGCGCACGCTCGTCGTCGACTACTCCGCCGGCATGACCAAGAAGATCGCGCTCGCCTGCGCGCTCGTGCACGCACCGCGACTGCTGGTGCTCGACGAGCCGTTCGAGGCGGTCGACCCGGTCTCGGCGGCCAACATCCGCGACATCCTGGCGCAGTACGTCGCCTCGGGCGGCACGGTCATCGTCTCCTCGCACGTCATGGACCTCGTCCAGCGCATGTGCGACCACGTCGCGGTCGTCGCCGGCGGCCACGTGCTCGCGGCGGGCACGGTCGACGAGGTGCGTGCGGGCGAGAGCCTCGAGGACCGGTTCGTGCAGCTGGTGGGCGGCCGGAGCACCGGGGAGGGGCTGGCGTGGTTGCGCACCTCGTCCGACTGAAGCTCGCCCTGCTGCTCAACGGCCTGCGGCGCAGCGTGTGGCAGATCATCGGGCTCGTCTTCGCCACGTTGTACGGGTTGGGCATCGCGGCGATCGCCGTCGCGGGGCTGGTCGCCGTCGGCACGCAGGACGTCGGGTTGCAGCGCACGGTCACCGTGCTGCTGGGCTCGGCGCTCGTCCTCGGGTGGTGGGTGGTCCCGCTGCTCGCGTTCGGTGTCGACGCGACGCTCGACCCCGAGCGGTTCGCGACCTTCGCGATCCCTCGTCGCACGCTCGTGACCGGTCTGGCGGTCGCGGCGTTGATCGGGATCCCCGGGGTGCTGTCCGCCATCGCGGCGCTCGCGACGAGCCTCGCGTGGTTCCAGCACCCGCTCGCGCTCCTGGTCGGGGTGGTGGGCGCGGCCCTCGGGCTCGCGGTCGCGGTGGTCGGCGGTCGGGCGCTCGTCGCGCTCGCTGCCCCGCTCGTCGCGCGGCGTCGGGCACGCGAGGTCATCGCGGTCATCGGCCTGGTCGTCCTCATCAGCATCGGCCCCGTGCTGTCCGGCGTCAGTGAGGTCGAGGTCGACGCCCACACGTTCGACGAGCTCGTGGGCGTCCTGGCGTGGACGCCGTTCGGTGCCTCGTGGGCCGCGCCCGCGGACGTCGCGACCGGCGACTGGGGCAGCGCCCTGGCGCGCCTGCTGATCGCCGCCGCCACGCTGTGGCTCGCGTTCCGCCTCTGGGCCCTGGCGCTCGCGCGCACGCTCGTCGAGCCCGCGCGGGCCGCGAGCAGCGTCACCCGTCCCGCGGGGCTCGGTGTGCTGGCACGGGTCCCGGCGTCCCCGCTCGGCGCGGTGGCCGGCCGGTGCCTCGTCTACTGGGTCCGCGACCCTCGCTACGCGGTCGCCATGGCGATCGTGCCGTTCATCCCGGTGCTCTTGTGGGTCCTGGGCCGCGACGGTGGCCTCCTGCTGATCGCGGGCGCGATCGCGGCGTTCGTGTGCGGGTGGGGTCTGAGCGCGGACGTGTCCTACGACGGGTCGGCGTTCTGGATGCACGTGAGCGCGGGAGTGCGGGGGTGGGTGGACCGGCTGGGACGGGTGATCGCCTCCGGGGTCATCGCCGTGCCGCTCGTCGTGGTCATCACCGCGGTCACGGCGGTGCTGCGGGACCGCGCGGACGCCCTCGCGGCCCTGCTCGGAGCGTCGATCGGGATCCTGATGACGACGTACGGGGGCGCGAGCATCGTGTCCGCGCTCTTCGTCCAGCCCGTCCAGCAGCCGGGTGAGAACCCGTTCCAGACGAAGCAGGGCGCATCCATGGCCACGATGGTGTCCCAGATGGTCGGGTCCGTCGTCGTGCTCGTGGCGTCGCTCCCGCCAGCCGTGCTCGCGTGGTTCGCGGTGACGCGCTCCTCGGCGCTGCTCGGGTGGGTCACGCTCGCCGTCGGCCTGGTGCTCGGGGCGGTGTGGCTGACGGTGGGCGTCCGCGTCGGTGGCCGTCTGCTCGACCGGCGCGCGCCGATGCTCCTGCAGAAGGTCATCGCGTACGAGTGAGCGGCCCCGCGGACGGGGCCGGGCGAGCACGCCCGTAGACTCTGGGCCCGTGGCACTCACCATCGGCATCGTCGGCCTGCCCAACGTCGGCAAGTCCACCCTCTTCAACGCCCTCACCCGCGCGCAGGTGCTCGCCGCGAACTACCCGTTCGCGACCATCGAGCCCAATGTGGGTGTCGTCCCGCTCCCGGACGAGCGCCTGACGAAGCTCGCCGAGGTCTTCGGCTCCGAGCGGATCGTGCCTGCCACGGTGTCGTTCGTCGACATCGCGGGCATCGTCAAGGGTGCGTCCGAGGGCGAGGGTCTGGGCAACAAGTTCCTCGCGAACATCCGTGAGGCCGACGCGATCTGCCAGGTCACGCGTGCGTTCGCGGACCCCGACGTCGTGCACGTGTCGGGTCAGGTGAACCCGAAGGACGACATCGAGATCATCTCGACCGAGCTGATCCTCGCGGACCTGCAGACCCTCGAGAACGCGATCCCGCGGCTCGAGAAGGAGGTCCGCGGCAAGAAGACGGACCCGGAGGTGCTCGCCGCCGCGCAGCGCGCCAAGGAGGTCCTCGAGACCGGAACGACGCTGTTCGCCGCGGGCCTGCGCGACGACGAGCACGTGCGCGCGCTGCAGCTCATGACCTCCAAGCCGTTCATCTACGTCTTCAACACCGACGACGAGGGCCTGGCGGACACCGCGATGCAGGACGAGCTGCGGGCGCTCGTCGCCCCCGCCGACGCGATCTTCCTCGACGCGAAGTTCGAGTCCGAGCTGGTCGAGCTCGACGAGGACGAGGCTCGCGAGATGCTCGAGGCCAACGGCCAGACGGAGTCGGGCCTCGACCAGCTGGCCCGCGTCGGCTTCCACACGCTGGGGCTGCAGACCTACCTCACGGCGGGGCCCAAGGAGGCCCGTGCGTGGACGATCCGCCAGGGCTGGACCGCCCCACAGGCCGCCGGCGTCATCCACACCGACTTCCAGAAGGGCTTCATCAAGGCCGAGGTCGTCTCGTTCGACGACCTGGTCGAGGCCGGTTCGGTCGCGGCGGCCCGTGCGGCGGGCAAGGCCCGCATCGAGGGCAAGGACTACGTCATGCACGACGGCGACGTCGTCGAGTTCCGCCACAGTTGAACATTATGCGGTATTTCCGCAGTTCACAGGCTTGCGGGATTGCCGTTTGTGGCCTCTGAAATCGTGCTCGAAGGCGTGTCGGACGCCGTGCGAGGGGCCCGCGGCAGCGGCTCGACGCCTAGGTCGGCGCGCATCGCTTCCAGCGCCAGATGGCATTCCCACTCGGCACCCTCGAACGTCGGGCCTTCGTCCCGCAGCACATGGGTCGCGAAGCCGTTGGCGAGCGATCGGAGATGGTTGATCTCATTCGTGGCGTCCTGGATCGCTTGCCGCACCGACTCGGGAGCGAGCATGTCGATCTCGTCCCGGACCCGCTCGTAGCGGCGCCACGCCGCATCGGCGGCCTTCTCGCGGGCGGCATGACCGTCCTCGGTCGCGTCGTAGATCGTGAGGTCCGCGACGGCGTCGAGGAGGTCGCGCAGGGCTCGCTGCATCTCGACGTACATCAGGCGCTTCTCCTGCACCCACCGCTTCTCGCGGTCGGCCGCTCGCTCGGCGTGGGCGCGGGCGTCCTCACGCTCGTTCTCGCGCCGCTCGTTGCGGAAGTACGTGAACGCCGCCCAGACGACTCCAACGGTGCCGAGCGTCAGCGCGACCCAGGTCCCTGCGTCCATGCTCGGACGCTAGCGCCCTGGTCAGCCCGCCGTGCGCAGTTCGTCGGCCAGTTCAGCCAGGCCGGCCACGTGCGCCCAGGGCCGCAGGCTGGGCGCGGCCAGATGCCCGAGCGCGGCCCAGCCGACCAGGCCGACCAGCGTGGTGGCGTCCAGCCGCCCGCGCGGCACGCCCAGGTGCACGAGCAGGGCGCGCTCCATCGCGGTCGGCCCGAACGCGCCGCCCGCGTCCTGCAC
>JAEYUL010000098.1 GCA_023432565.1 Actinomycetes bacterium
AACCCGGAAGCTAAGCCCTTCAGCGCCGATGGTACTGCACTCGCCAGGGTGTGGGAGAGTAGGACGCCGCCGGACACCATTCAGAAGAAGCCACCCCACACGGGGTGGCTTCTTCTGTTTCCCGGCACTAGTCGTGCATTGAGGCCTAGGCGTCCGCGACGTGGTATCACTCGGTCCGACGCGGCCACGGCCGGAGCGCGGCGGCGCGTGCACGGCCGGAGCGCGAGGGCCATGGCTCGAGTGCGCGCCGGCGTCGCTGCCTGTGGTGCTGCACGGTCGTCGCCGGACGGGCCTCTGAGCGACGGGGGAGTCTCGTGCATCGCGACAAGCGTCTTGTGCGATCGCGGGTACGCCAAGCCTCCGGGGCCGTGCGCATCAGGCACAGCCCCGGAGGGCGGAGGCACCGGGGCCGGCGGTCGTCTGCCGTGCGGGGGCCGAGGGAGGGTTACCGCTCGAGCTCGAGAAGGATCGCGCCGAGCGGAGGGACCCGGACCAGCGCGGAGTACGGGCGTCCGTGGTGCGGATCAGGCCGCGCGTCGATGCCGCCCAGGTTGCCGACGCCGGAGCCGCCGTACTCGTGGGCGTCGGTGTTGAAGATCTCCTTCCACCTGCCGCCCTCGGGCAGCGCGAGCCGGTAGTTCTCGTGCGGGACGCCGGCGAAGTTCACGACCACGGCCACCGGTGGCGTGTCGATCCCCTTGCGCAGGTAGGCGAGCACGTTGTGGTCGGCATCGTCCGAGTCGATCCACTCGAACCCGTCGGGCGTGTGGTCGAGCGCCCAGAGCGACGGCGTGCTCCTGTACAGGGCGTTGAGCTGGCTCAGCATGCGCTGGACGCCTGCGCGCAGCGGGTCGTCGAGCGCCCACCAGTCGAGCGAGTGCGACTCGGTCCACTCGTCGGGCTGGGCGAACTCCTGCCCCATGAACAGCAGCTGCTTGCCCGGGTGAGTCCACTGGTACGCGTACAGCGCGCGAACGCCCGCGGTCTTCTGCCAGTGGTCCCCGGGCATCCGCCCGTACACCGAGCCCTTGCCGTGCACCACCTCGTCGTGCGAGATCGGCAGGATGTAGCGCTCCGAGTACGCGTACACCATCGAGAACGTGATCTCGCCGTGGTGGTAGCGCCGGTGGATCGGCTGCTCCTGGAGGTACCGGAGGGTGTCGTTCATCCAGCCCATGTTCCACTTGAGCCCGAACCCGAGCCCGTTGTGGTCGGTAGGCGCGGTGACGCCCGGCCACGCGGTGGACTCCTCGGCGATCATCATGGTGCCCGGCGCGCGTCGGTAGGCCGTCGCGTTCGTCTCCTGCAGGAAGCTGATCGCGTCCAAGTTCTCACGGCCCCCGTAGCGGTTCGGGCGCCACTGGCCCGGCTGCCGGGAGTAGTCCAGGTAGAGCATCGAGGCCACCGCGTCCACGCGCAGGGCGTCGACGTGGAACTCGGTGAGCCAGTACACGGCGTTCGCGACGAGGAAGTTACGCACTTCGTTGCGCCCGTAGTTGAACACCAGGGTTCCCCAGTCCGGGTGCTCGCCGAGCAGCGGGTCGGGGTGCTCGTACAGCGCGGTGCCGTCGAACTGCGCGAGCGCCCACTCGTCCTTGGGGAAGTGGCCTGGCACCCAGTCGACGATCACGCCGATGCCGGCGCGGTGCAGCGTGTCGATCAGGTAGCGCAGGTCGTCGGGGTGGCCGAACCGTGAGGTGGCGGCGTAGTACCCGGTGACCTGATAGCCCCACGAGGGCGCATAGGGGTGCTCGGCGACGGGCAGGAACTCGACGTGCGTGAATCCGAGCTCCTGCACGTACTCGGTGAGCTGGTGCGCGAGCTCGCGATAGGAGAGCCCCGCTCGCCACGAGCCGAGGTGCACCTCGTAGACCGACAGCGGTCCGGTGTGCGGGTCCGTCGCGGCGCGGGCCTCCATCCAGTCGGCGTCACCCCAGACGTACGTGGACTCGACGACGACCGACGCGGTCGCCGGAGGGACCTCGGCGCCGCGCGCCATCGGGTCGGCCTTCTGCCGCCACGAGCCGTCGGGCGTGAGGATCTCGAACTTGTAGCGCGCTCCTGCGGTCACGCCCGGGACGTACAGCTCCCAGATGCCCGACGAGCCGAGCGAACGCATGGCGTGCGTCGCGCCCTGCCAGTAGTTGAAGTCGCCGACCACGCGCACGGCACGGGCGTTCGGGGCCCACACCGCGAACGACGTGCCGACCACCTCGCCGAGCGTGCTCGGGTACGTCCGGACGTGTGCGCCCAGCACGGTCCACAGCTGCTCGTGACGACCCTCGCGGATGAGGTGGAGGTCGAGCTCCTGGACGGTCGGCAGAAAACGGTACGGGTCGTCGGCCAGCGTCGTCGTCTCGCCGTACGTGACCTCGACGCGATAGTCGGGCACGTCCTGGCCGGGCAGCACCGCCACCCAGACGCCGTCCTGCTCGTGCACCGCGGGCACGCGCGAGTCGGGCGTGACGACGACGACCGAGTCGGCGAGCGGGCGCAGCAACCGGATCGTCACGCCACCGTCGCCCGGGTGCGGGCCGAGCACGCTGTGGGGGTCGTACCACGCGCCGTGCGCCACGGCCCGTAGCGTGTCGGAGTCGGCAGGAACGGGGGAGGGGGCGGTCGCACTCATGCACCTAGCCAACCACCACCGGCGGTGCCTCGCAGGCCGCCCCGCAGGATGACCTGCTCGGACGTGTCCTGCTGCGCGCCCTCAGGCGTCGGCGGTGAGACGGTCCAGGCCCGCGAGCGGGATCGGAAGCCACGTGGGCCGGTTGCGCGCCTCGTAGACGGCCTCGTAGAGCGTCTTGTCGAGCTCGAGCACGCGCGTGAGGAGCGCCTGCGTGGCGTCGTCGCCACCGCCCGACGCGCCCGTGCCCGACGCGCCCGTTCCCGACGTGGCCGTTCCCGACGTGGCCGTGCCCGACGCGCCCGTGCCCGACGAGCCGGCGGTGGAGAGGCCAGAGGTCGACGAGGTGGCAGCCGACGATCCGTCGGGCGCGGTGGTGGTCGACAGGCCGGTCCACGCCTCGGCGGCCGATGCCTCCGTGGCGGCCGGGTCGGTGGCTGACGGGTCCGTGGCCGACGGGTCGATGGAGGACCGGTGGACGGGGGGCGGTGCGGGCGTCGCGTGCTGGTGGTAGCCGTCCAGCAGCGCCGCGCGTGCGGTGCCGCTCCAGCGTCGTGCGGCTTCGCCTGTGAGCCCACCGACCGCCGCGGCGTAGTCGAACGAGCGCAGCAGCCCGGCCACGTCACGCACCGCGAGATCCGGCCGGGTGCGCGCCTCGAGCGGAGCCTGCGGTTCGCCCTCGAAGTCGAGCACCAGCCAGTCGTCGCCCACGTGGAGCACCTGGCCGAGGTGGAGGTCGCCGTGCACGCGCTGCCGCTCGGGTGTGCTCGGCAGGGACCGGACCTGCTGGGCCGTGCGCTCGACGGCCGGGCGGTACCGCTCGAGCTCCGGCACGGCGTCGCTCGCCCAGGCGAACCGCTCGAGCAGGGCGGCTGCGAGCCGGTCGGGTCCCTGCTCGTCGGTCACGGTGGGGTACGCGCGCGCGAGCGCGATGTGCATGCGTGCCGTCACCGCACCGAGCCGGTACGCCTCGGTGTCGAACGGCGTGCCCTCCGCGGCGCGTTCGCACGCCAGAGCGAAGCCGTCGTGCGCGTCGGGGACGAAGGCCGAGGCGACCCCCAGGTAGCCGGTCACCGACGTCTGCGGCTCGGCGAGGTCGGGCCAGGTGGCGCGCAGCCACGCCAGCGGCGCGGGCACGCTCGTGTAGCCCTCCTCGACGAGCCGTCGCGGCACGTCGACGTCCGGGTTCTCTCCGGGCTGGACCGTGCGCAGGATCTTGAGGATCGCGCGCGCGGGTGCGCCGCCTGACTGCTTGGGGGCGCCGAGGATCACCGAGGAGTTGGACTGCTCGGTCGTGACGGGGCTGATGCGGTCCAGGTCGACGGGCGCGGGCGTGCCGTGCGGACCCTCGGCGTGGTCGAACCACGCGCGCAGGAACGCCGGGTGCGCCGCGCCGTCGAGCACGGTGCGGCCGTCGCCGAGCGGCACCCCCGGCACGTCCGGGCCGGTCGTGTCCGCCGCCTCGACGACGAGAGGCACCTGCAGGAGCGTGGCGCCGCGGGTCGAGCGCACGGCGACGAGCAGGACGCGCACGTCGGCTGCGCCCAGCGGGTCCGCCAGGGGAAGCACGGCGTGCACGCTGAGGTCGGCCGCGGTGCCCTTGGCCGGGAACCACCGCCGGCCGGGCAGGTCGGCGGCGATCGCGGCCAGCAGCCGCTGATCGGAGGCGTCCGGTGCTCGGGCGGCCAGCACGGTCACTGCCCCGCCTGCGGGCGCGAGAACGCGCCTCCTGGTGACGTGCGGCTGACCCTCAACCAGAAGAACTCGCGCGAGCCCAGGGTGAAGCGCATCGACCCGGACGAGTCCAGCGTGCCGAACGGCGCGCCGCCGAACACGTCGTGCAGCTCGGCGTCGGGGGCGTCCGCGAGGGTCACGCGAGCGGAGCGCGCGGTGGCCGCCAGGTTCGCGACGACGAGCACGGTCTCCTCGTCGGTGCTGCGCGTGAACGTGAGCACCGCCTCGTTGTCGCTCGGCACGACCCGGAAGTCGCCGAGCCCCATCGCGGGGTGCTGCTTACGGACCGCGAGCATGCCACGGACCCAGTGCAGCAGGCTCGTCGGCTGCGCGAGCTGGGCCTCGACGTTGGTGTGGCCGTAGTGGAACACCAGCGACTGCACCAGCGGCAGGTACAGCTTGCCCGGGTCCGCCACGGAGAAGCCCGCGTTGCGGTCCGGGGTCCACTGCATGGGGGTGCGGACGGCGTCCCGGTCCGGCAGCCAGATGTTGTCGCCCATGCCGATCTCGTCGCCGTAGTACAGGCACGGGCTGCCGGGCAGCGAGAGCAGCAGGGCGTGCGCGAGCTCGATCTCCTTGCGCGAGTTGTCCAGGAGCGGTGCGAGCCGTCGCCGGATCCCCACGTTCGCGCGCATGCGCGAGTCGGGGGCGTACCACCCGTACATCGACGCGCGTTCCTCGGTCGAGACCATCTCGAGCGTCAGCTCGTCGTGGTTGCGCAGGAACGTGCTCCACTGCGCCCCCGCGGGGATCGGCGGGGTGTCCGCCAGGATGTCGACGATGGGGGTCGCGCGCTGGTCGCGGATCGAGAAGAAGATCCGCGGCATGACCGGGAAGTGGAAGCACATGTGGCACTCGGGTTCACGCTCCGTGCCGAAGTAGTGCACGACGTCCTCGGGCCACTGGTTGGCCTCCGCGAGCATGATCCGCCCGGGGAACTCGCGGTCGAGCATCTCGCGGACCGTCCGCAGGAACGCGTGCGTCTCAGGCAGGTTCTCGCAGTTGGTGCCCTCGGCCTCGAACAGGTACGGCACGGCGTCGAGACGGAAGCCGTCGATGCCCAGGCCCAGCCAGAACCGCGCGACGTCGAGCATCGCCTCGCGCACGCGCGGGTTCTCGAAGTTGAGGTCCGGCTGGTGGGAGAAGAACCGGTGCCAGAAGTACTGGCGCCGCACGGGGTCGAACGTCCAGTTGGACGTCTCGGTGTCGACGAAGATGATGCGTGCGTCCTGGTACCGCGTCGCGTCGTCGGACCACACGTAGAAGTCGCCGTACGGACCGTCCGGATCGCTGCGGGAGGCCTGGAACCACGGGTGCGCGTCGCTCGTGTGGTTCATCACCAGGTCGACGACGATGCGCATGCCGCGCGCGTGCGCCTGCTCGACCAGCTCGACGAAGTCCTCGAGCGTCCCGTACTGGCTCGCGACCGCGGTGTAGTCCGCGACGTCGTAGCCGCCGTCGCGCAGCGGGCTGGGGTAGAAGGGCGGCAGCCACAGGCAGTCGATCCCGAGCCACTGCAGGTAGTCGAGCCGGTCGATCAGCCCGCGCAGGTCACCGCTCCCCGTGCCCGTGGAGTCGGAGAAGCTGCGCAGCATCACCTCGTAGAAGACCGCCGTGCGGTACCAGTCCGGGTCGTCGTCCAAGCCGCCGACCGGCACCGGAGGGACCGCAGGCTGCCGGCCGATGGGCAGGCGGATCTGCGACGTGGTGGGCGCAGGCTCGCGGACGCGCGGCAGCTGTCCCGTGGGCGGGTGCGCGGCTGCCACCGAGGAGGCGTGCGTCTCGGTCACGGGTGCTCCAGGACGACGACGTGAGCGGGACGCTCGGCCGGGTCGATGCGGACGTAGACCTGCGAGCCCCAGGAGTAGCGCTCGTCACGCAGCACGTCGTGCGCCGTCACGGGCCCGTTCGCGGGCAGCCCGACCGCCGCCAGGTCGAGCTCGAGCATGCCCTCGCGGACGTTCCACGGGTCGAGCGAGACGACGACGACCACCGTGCTCGGCCGGCCCGTCGGCGAGTGCTCCGCAGCCAGGTGCCGGGAGAAGGCGAGCGTCGCGTCGTCGCTCGTCGGGTGCACCCGCAGGTTGCGCAGCTGGAGCAGGGCGGGGTTCGCGCGTCGGATCTCGTTGAGCTTGCCGATGAGGTCCGCCAGCCCCAGGTGCTGAGCCAGCGACCAGTCGCGGGGCCGGAACTCGTACTTCTCGTTGTCGATCTGCTCGTCGGCGCCGGGGCGCGCCACGTTCTCCAGCAGCTCGTACCCCGAGTAGATGCCCCACGTCGGCGAGCCGAGCGCGGCCAGCACGGCGCGGATCGCCCACGCCTGGCCACCGGCCCCCTGCAGGTACGGCGGCAGGATGTCGTGCGTCGTCGGCCAGAACGCCGGGCGCATCCACGCGCCCTGCTCGCCGGAGACCTCCTGCAGGTACTCGCCCAGCTCCTGCTTCGAGCTGCGCCAGGTGAAGTACGTGTAGGACTGGTGGAACCCGACCTTGGCGAGCGTCAGCATCATCGCGGGGCGCGTGAACGCCTCGGACAGGAAGATCACCTCGGGGTGGTCGCGGGCGACGTCCGCCAGGAGCCACTGCCAGAAGTCGAGCGGCTTGGTGTGCGGGTTGTCGACCCGGAACAGCGTGACGCCGTGGTCGATCCAGACCTGCAGCACCCGGCGGATCTCCGCGTACAGCCCGGCCGGGTCGTTGTCGAAGTTCAGCGGGTAGATGTCCTGGTACTTCTTGGGCGGGTTCTCGGCATAGGCGATCGAGCCGTCGATCCGGGTGGTGAACCACTCCGGGTGCTCGCGGACCCACGGGTGGTCCGGCGAGCACTGCAGCGCGATGTCGAGCGCGACCTCCAGGCCGTGGTCGCGGGCCCGCGCGACGAATGCGTCGAAGTCGGCGAACGTGCCCAGGCTCGGCTCGATCGCGTCGTGGCCGCCGTCGGCGGACCCGATCGCGTACGGCGAGCCGGGGTCGCCGGGCAGGGCCCCGAGGGAGTTGTTGCGGCCCTTGCGGTTCGTCAGGCCGATGGGGTGGATCGGCGTGAGGTAGACGACGTCGAAGCCCATCGAGGCGATCCGGGGCAGCTGCTCCGCGGCGGTGCGCAGCGTGCCGGAGCGCCACTCCTGCGCGCGGTCGTCCCACGTGGCCCCGTGGGACCGGGGGAACATCTCGTACCACGCGCCCGCCAGGGCGAGCGGGCGGTCGACGACCAGCGGGTACGACGGCGAGGCCGTGACGAAGTCGCGCAGCGGCTCGCGTGCCAGGGCCTGCCGCACGTGCGGGGACAGCGCCCACGCGAGTCGCTCGCCCGGGAAGCGGTGCACGTCGTGCAGCGCCTCGACGGCCTCCCGCAGCGTGGCCGCGCCGTGCGCGCTCATCGCCTCCTCGCCGGTGCGGTCGGCGGCCCGGGCGAGCACACGTGCACCCTCCGCCAGCATGAGCTCGACGTCGATGCCCGCCTCGACCTTGATCGCGGCGTCGTGCGCCCACGTCGCGTACGGGTCGGACCAGCCCTCGACGTGGAAGGTCCACAACCCGGTCCGGTCCGGCATGAGGCGCGCCTCGTAGCGGTCGAGCCCCGGCGCGATGTCGACCATCGGCACGCGCGCGTGCACGACGCCGTCCGGGTCGACGAGCACCGCGGTCGCCGCGACGGCGTCGTGCCCCTCGCGGAACACGGTCGCACGCACCGGGAAGGCCTCGCCGACGACCGCCTTGGCGGGGAACCGCCCGGCCTCCGCGACCGGCGAGACGTCGACGACCGGGATGCGCCCGACGGGCGCGGCGCCGTCGACGGTCCTCGGTCGGGGAGCGACCGACCGGGTGGCGCCGGACCGGGGCACGCTCGGTGCCGACGTGGTGGTCGAGGCGGCGGGAGCGGGAGCGGGGGTGTCGGGGGCGCTCGCGGTACTCGTCGGGTGCTGCGGGTCGGCCTGGGCGGCCAGGTTCGCGGCCCGTGGAGTCTTGCGGCGTCGACCCGGTGCTGCGGGGGAGGTCGTCACGGTCCCGAACCTATCCGGAGGTGCCCGTCACGGGCATCTGCAGCGCGCGAGTCGTCTCACGACACGTCGGCTGTGAGTGCACGACCCACCGTGCGGCCCGTGAACAGGCAACCTCCGAGGAACGTCCCCTCGAGCGCGCGGTGGCCGTGCACGCCTCCACCGCCGAAGCCGCAGGCCTCGCCGGCCGCCCACAGGCCCGCCACCGGCGCACCGTCGGACGCCAGGACCCGGCCCTCCAGATCGGTGTGCAGGCCGCCGAGCGTCTTGCGGGTGAGGACCGACAGCCGGACCGCGAGCAGCGGGCCGTGCGCGGGGTCGAGCAGCCGGTGCGGCTTGGCGACGCGGATGAGCTTGTCGACGACGTAGCGCCGGGCCTGGGCGGTCGCGACGACCTGGAGGTCCTTGGCCAGGCCCGAGGCGACCTGGCGGTCGCGCTCGACGATCGTGCGCTCGAGCTCGACCGCGTCGATGCGGTCCTCGCCGGTCAGGGCGTTCATCCTGGCGGCGAGCTCGGCGGGCGTGTCCGCCCACAGGAACTCGGGCGAGCGCTGCGCGAACGCCTCGACCGGACCGACCGCGCCGGGTGCCACGCGCTGCAGCAGCAGGCGGACGTCCTTGCCGGTCAGATCGGGGTTCTGCTCGGACCCGGACAGCGCGAACTCCGAGCCGAGGATCGTCTTGTCGAGCACGAACCACGAGTGGTCGTCACCGCGGCCGGTCACGTGCTGGAGCGCGCCGAGCGCGTCGAACCCCGGGAACAGCGGGACGGGCAGGCGGTGCCCGTCCGCGTCGAGCCAGAGCGAGGACGGGCCCGGCAGGATGCGGATGCCGTGGTCCGTCCACACGGGTGAGTGGTTGGCGATGCCTTCCGGGTAGTGCCACATGCGATCGGTGTGCACGACCGCCGCGCCGGCGTCCCGGGCCGCGGCGATTCCCGAGCCGTCGACGTGGTCCGGCACGCCCGACAGCATGCGGGCGGGCAGGCGTCCTGCGGCGGTCGGCCAGCTCGCGCGGACCAGCTCGTGGTTCGCGCCGATCCCGCCGGTGGCGACGACGACGGCCTGCGCGCTCACCTCGAACGTGTCCACGACGTCCCGCGACGACGGCACGCCGCGAGCGGACCCGTCCGCCCGGAGCACGTCACCGCGCACCCCGGTGACCCGCCCGTCGGTCACGACCAGGCCCGTGACCCGGTGACGGAAGCGGACGTCGGCCAGGCCGCACGCGCGCGCGTCGAGCAGCGCGCGCACGAAGGGCTCGAGGATCCCCGGCCCGGTGCCCCAGGTGACGTGGAAGCGCGGCACCGAGTTGCCGTGCCCGCCCGCGGTGTACCCGCCTCGCTCGGCCCACTGGACGAGCGGGAACCAGCGCACGCCCTGGCCGTGCAGCCACGAGCGCATCTCGCCTGCCGCGAAGTCGACGAAGCGCTCGGCCCAGGCCCGGCCCCAGCGGTCCGAGCCGTCGTCGGCGAACTGTGCGGAGCCGAACCAGTCGGCCAGCGCGAGCTCGGCGCTGTCGCGCACGCCGAGCCGCCGCTGCTCGGGCGAGTCGACGAGGAAGAGCCCTCCGAAGGACCAGAAGGCCTGACCGCCCAGCGACGCGGCGTTCTCGGCGTCGAGCAGCAGCACGCGGCGGCCGGCCCGGGTCAGCTCGGCTGTCGCGGCGAGCCCGGCGAGGCCGGCGCCGACGACCACGACGTCGTGGGTACCCATGGCGGGCAGCCTAGACCCGCTGGACGAACGTCCAGAGGGCGCCGCTCCGGCGTGACCCGACCGGGCGATGCCTCCCGTGTCGCAGGTCAGGAGGCGGTCGCGAGCAGGTGCGCGGCGAGCGAGCCGCCCCACGCCCGCGCGAGCGCGAGCTGGGCCTCGTCGATGGTCGCCCGGCCGTTCTCACCACCCTCGACGCCGAACGCCTGAGTCGGCGCGACGATGTCCGCGCCGCGGCGGCGCAGCAGCTTCTCGATGCGCGAGCCGGCCGAGCCCGCGAACCGCGACCACGAGCGCGTGTCGAACACCGCGACGTGCCGGCCGGACAGGCCAGGCAGGGCTTCGAGCCACTCGTGGATCCCGAGCTCGCCCTCGCCGCCGCCTCGCGACCGGGCGATCGCGCGTGATCTCGGCGTGCTCAGCCCGCGCATGTGCGTGGGGGCTCCGACGACGAGGATGCGAGCGCGTGCGACGACGGCGTCCTGCGCGAGCGCGTCGTTGACGTCGAGCGCGACCGTCTCCAGGCCCGCTGCTGTCATGCCCTCGCTGATCGCCGCCGCGACGGCGCGCGTGCAGCCGAACATCGACTCGAAGACCACGACCCCCGCCATGCGTCCAGGATCGTCGTGGGTCTGGCGGGCCGGGTGGGCCCGAGGTCCTGACGAGCCGGTCAGGCGTGGCGCGCGCCGCCGTGCTGACCTGCCGGGTCGGGAGGGTCGAGCACGTACACGCGCAGGCTGAGCGGTTCGAGCACCGTGACCTGGCCCGCGTGCGCGTGCACCGCGCCGGCGATCGCCGACGAGGGCAGCTCGTCGGGGCTCTCCCACATCGAGTCCCACGCGAGTCGCCATCGGTCGGGCGTCCGGCCCGCCGCCCGCTCGTCGTCGGATGCCGCGCGTTCCCCGGCGAGCGTGACGGCGACCTCCTGCAGCGCGCCGTTGATGACGACGAGCACGACGTCCGGGGCTGTCCCCGGGTCCTCCACGGCGCGCACCATCTGCAGCGTGCGGACCTGCGGGTCGTGCCACCGGGCGTGGTCGAACCGCTCGCCCGAGGCGTCGAACCAGGCCAGGTCGGGCCGTCCGCCGTCGTGCAGCGGGCGGCCCGTGTAGAACCGCCCGGCGCGCAGCGCGGGGTGCTCACGGCGCAGCGCCAGCAGCCACCGCGCTGTCGCCAGCAGGTCACGACGCCACGACGACAGGTCCCACGAGACCCAGGCCAGCTCGTTGTCCTGGCAGTAGGCGTTGTTGTTGCCCCGCTGCGTGCGGCCCATCTCGTCGCCCGCCGTGATCATCGGCGTGCCGGCGGCCAACGTCAGGGTGGCCAGCAGGTTGCGGATCGAGCGTCGCCGCAGCGGCAGCACGGCGGCAGCGGGGGAGTCGGACTGCACCGGCCCCTCGACGCCGTGGTTCCACGAACGGTTGTCGTCCGAGCCGTCATGGTTGTTCTCGCGGTTCGCGAGGTTGTGCTTGTGGTCGTAAGCGACGAGGTCGGCCATCGTGAAGCCGTCGTGCGCGGTGACGAAGTTGACGGACGCGAACGGTCCGCGCACCAGAGGCGGGTCGCCGTGCCCGAACAGGTCCACCGAACCGGCGAGCCGGGTCGCGAGCTCGCGCACGCGGTCCCCGGGCAGCCCGTGTGCCGCGCGCGCCGGCTCGGCGAGCCAGAACGAGCGCACGGTGTTCCGGAACCGGTCGTTCCACTCGGCCCACGGCAGGGGGAACTGCCCCGTGCGCCAGCCGCCCGGACCGACGTCCCACGGTTCCGCGACGAGCTTGAGCCCGTGCAGCGAGGGGTCGGTCGACGCCGCCACGAGGAGCGGGTGGTGCGGCGAGAAGCCGTCGGACCGGCGCCCGAGAGTGACCGCGAGGTCGAACCGGAAGCCGTCGACGCCGACGACGTCCGCCCAGTAGCGCAACGAGTCCATCGTCATGCGCACCACCTCGGCACGCCGGAAGTCCAGCGTGTTGCCCGTGCCCGTGACGTCCACGAGGCTCGCCGGGACCGCGCCGTCGTGCCAGTAGTAGAGCGTGTTGTCCAGGCCGCGCCAGGAGACGTGCTGGCCGGCGTCGCCGCCCTCGCACGTGTGGTTGTAGACGACGTCGAGCAGGACCTCGATCCCCGCCTCGTGCAGCGCGTGCACCGTCGCGCGCAGCTCCGCGAGCACGGCCGCAGGGCCGGCGGCGCGCGCGGCCTCGGTCGCATAGCGCGGCTCGGGCGCGAAGAAGCCGAGGGTGCTGTACCCCCAGTAGTTCGGCAGGCCGTGCGCGACGAGGTGCGGCTCGGACGTGCTCGCGTGCACCGGCAACAGCTCGATGCTCGTGACCCCGAGGGTCAGCAGGTGGTCGACGACCGCCGGGTGGGCCAGGCCGGCGTACGTGCCGCGCAGCTCCGGCGGCACCTGCGGGTGCAGCTTCGTCAGGCCGCGCACGTGCGCCTCGTAGACGACCGTGCTCTCCCAGGGGACCCACGGCCGGTTCGCCGCCGGGTCGGGCCCGGTCTGGGCCGCGGTGTCGACGACGACGCCGTACGGCACGTGGCCCGCGGAGTCGCGCGGGTCGGGCGGGCCGTACACGTCGCCCCGCAGGTGGTCGTCGACGACATGGCCGTACGTCTGCGGGCCGTACCCGAGGTCACCCTCCAGCCCGCGGGCCCACGGGTCGACGAGCAGCTTGGCCGGGTTGTGCCGCAGGCCGTGCACGGGGTCCCAGGCACCGTGCACCCGCAGCCCGTACCGGTCGCCGGGCCGCACGCCGGGGACGAACGCGCTGAACACGCCCTGCACAGGTCCGTCCAGCGCGACCCGCCGCTCCGTGGTGTGCGGCTGCGTCCCGTGCCCGTCGAACAGGCACAGCTCGACGCCCGTCGCGTGCGAGGCCAGGACCGCGACCTCGACACCCCCGTCGACCGGGTGCACGCCCAGACGCGGGGGGCGGCGCGGGCTCGTCGGTCGGGCGTTCACGGCGCCATTGTGACCGACGCGCGTGTCGGTTCGATGTCACGCCCGACGGTCCGGGCCCGTCGCAGGTGCGTTGCGTCCGCTGGGCGAACCGTCCGAGATGTACGGGACGAGGGGAGGGTAACGTTTCCGGACGTGAAGATCGTCGTCTGCGTCAAGCACGTCCCGGACATCCAGTCTGACCGCCAGCTCGCCAACGGGCGCACCGTCCGCGACGGCGGCGACGGCACGCTCAACGAGCTCGACGAGAACGCGCTCGAAGCGGCCCTGAGCCTCGTCGAGGCGGCGGGCGAGGGCGAGGTCGTGGTCCTGACGGTCGGCCCCGACGACGCGGTCGACGCGGTGCGCAAGGGGCTGCAGATGGGCGCCGACGAGGCGGTGCACGTGCTCGACGACGCGATCGCCGGGTCGGACGCGATCGGCACCGCGCGCGTGCTCGCCGCGGCCGTGCGGCACCTCGGCGGCGCGGACCTCGTCGTCACCGGCATGGCCGGGCTC
Organism: Actinomycetes bacterium; assembly: GCA_023432565.1. Classification (GTDB taxonomy): domain Bacteria; phylum Actinomycetota; class Actinomycetes; order Actinomycetales; family Cellulomonadaceae; genus Cellulomonas. The sequence goes on from JAEYUL010000098.1 coordinate 13,527, forward strand.
GACGGCCTCACGTCCGTCGTGCCGACGGCGCTCGCGGCCCTGCTCGACGTCCCTGCGCTGCCGCTGGCCGCGCAGGTCGAGGTCGCGGGCACGACCGTGCGCGTGACGCGCCACCTGGACCACGCGACCGAGGTGCTCGAGGCGCCGCTGCCGGCGCTCGTCTCGGTGACCGACCAGGCCAACGAGCCGCGCTACCCCAACTTCAAGGGCATCATGGCCGCGCGCAAGAAGCCGGTCACGACGCTCACGCTCGAGGACCTGGCCCTGGACGCCGCGCTCGTCGGCGCCGCCGGTGCGCGCACCGAGGTGCTCGACGCCGCGCCGCGGCCCGCGCGGGAGAACCGCGTGCTCCTGACCGACACCGGGGACGCCGGCGTCCGGCTCGCCGCCTACCTCGTCGAGAACCAGCTCGTCTGACGACGCGCCTCGCCCACCGCCGAACGCGACACCGATCTGAGGACCACCGTGAGCGACATCCTCGTCCTGCTCGACCACACCAGCACGGGTGCGCTGCGCGCTCCCGTGCGTGAGCTCGTCACGCTCGCGCGCGACCTGACCAGCGGCGGCGTGCACGGCGTGTGGCCGGTCGACGGCGCCGAGCCCGACCTCGCCACGCTCGGTGAGCTCGGTGAGCTCGGCGTCACGCACGTGCATCGTCTGACGAGCGATGCCGACCTGCGGGTGCCCGCGGTGCTCGCCGAGGGCGTCGCGGGCCTGCTCGACGCGACGGGCGCCGGGGTGCTCCTGGCCGTCTCGTCGTTCGAGAACAAGGAGCTGGCCGCCCACCTGGCCGTGGCGACCGGGGCGGGCGTCGTCACCGACGCGGACACGGTCCAGCGCGCGGACTCCACGCTCGTGGTCGGCAAGACCGTGTTCGCCGGCACGTGGACCACGCGCACCGCGGTGCGCGCGCCGCTCGCCGTCGTGCTCCTCAAGGCGAACAGCGTGACGGTCACGCCCGCACCCGTCGCGGCCGACCCGCAGGTGGGCGAGCACGCGTTCACGGCGAGCGCCGGCGCGTCGCGCGTCCGGGTCGTCGAGCGGACCGAGCGCCCGGAGACGGGGCGCCCGGACCTCGGCTCCGCGCACATCGTGGTGGTCGGCGGTCGGGGCACCGAGGGCGACTTCACGCCGCTCGAGGAGCTCGCGGACGTGCTCGGCGGGGCGGTGGGCGCGACCCGGGTGGCGACGGACGAGGGCTGGATCGGTCACGACGCCCAGATCGGCCAGACGGGCGTCACGATCTCGCCGCGCCTGTACATCGGCGCGGGCGTCTCGGGCGCGGTGCACCACCGTGGAGGCATGCAGGCGTCGGGGACGATCGTGGCGATCAACTCCGACCCGGACGCCCCCATCTTCGAGATCGCGGACTTCGGCGTCGTCGGGGACCTGACGACGGTGGTCCCCCAGCTGACCGCCGAGCTGCGCAAGCTCAAGGGCTGAGTGCACGAGTCGCCGCGACGCCGCGGCGACTTGTGCGACGTCGCCGCAGGTCACGAAACTGTTCCCCAGCCCCCTCGCCACCGGCGGGCGGGGCGGGGCTCGTGCTCGACGGCGTGCACGCGCCGCTCCCCAGCGAGAACAGGAGCCGGCATGACTGCACGGACGACCAAGCGCGTCGGGATCCTCACGGCCGGGGGCGACAGCCCCGGCCTGAACGCCGCGATCCGCGGCTTCGGCAAGACGGCGATCGGTCACTACGGCATGGAGCTGATCGGGTTCCGCGACGGGGTCACCGGTCTCGTCGAGAACCGGTACGTCGAGCTCGACGGGGCGGCGCTGTCCGGGATCCTCACCGTGGGCGGCACGATCCTGGGCACCAGCCGCGACAAGGTCCACCGCTGGAACGTCGACGGCGAGGTGCGCGACATGGTGCCGACCGTCGTCGAGAACTACGAGCGCGACGGCCTGGACGCGCTCATCATGCTGGGCGGAGGCGGCACCGCGAAGAACGCGCTGCGACTCGTGAACGCGGGCCTCAACGTGATCACCCTGCCCAAGACGATCGACAACGACATCGCCATGACCGACACGACGTTCGGCTTCGCAACCGCGATGGAGATCGCCACGGAGGCGATCGACCGCGTGCACTCCACGGCGCACAGCCACCACCGGATCATCCTGACGGAGATCATGGGGCACCGTGCGGGCTGGCTGACGCTCGGCGCCGGGATCGCGGGCGGTGCCGACGTCATCCTCATCCCGGAGATCCCGTACACGGTGGAGTCGGTCGCGGAGACGATCCGGGCCCGCACGGCTCGGGGCTCGACGTTCTCGGTGGTCGCGGTCGCCGAGGGGGCGCGCGACACCGACGACACCGCCGACTACGAGGCCGCCCAGCTGCTGGTGAAGGCAGCCAAGACACCCGAGGCGGCGCGCGCGGCGAAGGCGCACCTGCGCCACGTCGAGGACTCCCAGCGGGAGCACACGTTCCGGCTCGCCCGCGAGCTCGAGGCCGCGACCGGCCTGGAGTCACGTGTGACGATCCTCGGCTACGTGCAGCGCGGTGGGACGCCGTGCGCGGCGGACCGCCTGCTCGCCTCGCGGCTGGGCGCGGCCGCCGCCGATCTCGTCGCGCGGGGGGAGTTCGGGGTCATGGTCGCCGCGCGCGGCGAGGGCACCGAGGCGGTGCCCCTGGCGCAGGTGGCGGGCAAGGTCAAGCTCGTGCCGCAGGACCACGAGTGGATCACGGCGGCACGGCAGGTCGGCACCGGGCTGGGCGACTGACGGCGGAGCTAGCTCGCGTCGCCCGGCTCGCTGATCGAGCGCAGCCAGCTCAGCGCGGCGTACGCCTGCGCACGCTGGAAGCCGCGCAGGTTCGGGATGCCGGGCGGCGGCGGCTGCACGCTGCCCCAGGCGAAGTAGCCGGCGAGCGCCGCGAGGCAGGCGCGCAGCTCGTCGTCGGAGACGCCGACGGACAGCGGGTGACCGCGGAAGACGACCGCGGGGTCGCCACCGCCCTGCAGTGCGACGCTCGGCAGCATGAACGCCAGGTCGAGCCACGGGGCGCCCACGCTCGCGTGCGGCCAGTCGATGAGCCAGACGCGGCCGTGGTCGTCGATCATCACGTTGTCCGCGCGCAGGTCGCCGTGCACCAACGCGTCACCGGCGCACGCGGGCAACGCGTCCTGCTCGAGCAGCACGAGCCGCTCGAGCGAGTCCACCGCCCACCGACCGGTCGCCCCGCCCTCGCACGCGAGGTCGTCGAGCGCGGAGCCCGGCCCGGCCGCGAGGCGGCGCCAGCCCTGGAAGTCGTCGGCGAGCCGGTCGTCGGTCCGCGGCAGGTCGTGGCCCGGCAGCGGCTCGGCGTCGGCGAGGCGGCCGATCGTCTCCAGGACCTCGTCCAGGTCGCCGGGGCGCCACGGCAGCACGGGTGACCGCCCGTGCACCGCCTCGAAGCCCAGGAGCACCCACTCCCCGTCGTCGTGCGACCACAGCAGGGGCGGAGCGGGGACCTGCGGGGGGAGCGCCGCAGCGTTGCGGATCTCGGCACGCGCGAGCTCGGGGGAGTGCGGGTTCTGCTCGGGCGAGACCGCCTTGACGAACACGTCCCGACCGTCGGCGAGCTCGAGCACCGCCGCGAAACCGGGGGAGAACCCGCTCGTCGCGTCGATCTCGGCGCTCACCTGGGCGCCCGCGAGCTCGCCGATGCGGGTCCGCACGGTCCGGGGCAGATCGCGCCAGCCGAGTCGCTGCCCGCTGAAGGCGAGCGGCAGGGACAGGACGTCGTCGTCGGCGCTCACGGCGCACATCTTGCCAGGTCTGGCTGTCGCCGTGCGGGATGTCCCGGTCCGTGCACCTGCGCACGTCCCGGTGGTTCGTAGACTCGTGGGGTGACTGCTCGCCCAGCGGCGGCCGCGTACCTCGACCACGCGGCGACCACCCCCATGCTCCCCGCAGCGGTCCGGGCCCTCGAGCACGAGCTCGTCCGGACCGGCAACCCCTCGTCCCTGCACGCGGCGGGCCGTGCCGCGCGGCGCGTCGTCGAGGAGTCCCGGGAGCGGTTCGCGTCGTCGCTCGGCGCACGTCCGAGCGAGGTCCTGTGGACGTCGGGTGGCACCGAGGCCGACAACCTCGCGATCAAGGGGCTGTTCTGGGCCCGGCGCACGCACGACCCCGCACGCCGACGCATCCTCGTGTCCGCGGTCGAGCACCACGCGGTCCTCGACCCGGCGTTCTGGATGGCCGAGCACGCGGGTGCCGAGCTCGTGCTGCTGCCCGTCGACGCCGACGGCGTGCTGGACCTCGACGCCTTGCGGGCCGAGCTCGAGGCGAACGGCGAGCACGCGGCGCTGCTGTCGGTCATGTGGGCCAACAACGAGGTGGGTGCGTTGCAGCCGCTCGACGAGGTCGTCGCGCTGGCCCGCCGGTTCGGCGTGCCCGTGCACGCGGACGCGGTGCAGGCCGTCGGGCAGGTCCCGGTCGACTTCGCGGCGAGCGGCCTGGACGCGATGACCGTCTCGGGCCACAAGCTCGGCGGGCCGGGCGGCACGGGAGCGCTGCTCGCCCGGCGCGGCCTCGAGCTGACGCCCGTGCTGCACGGCGGCGGCCAGGAGAGGGGCGTGCGCTCCGGGACGCTCGCCGCGGCGCTGATCGCGTCGTTCGCGACGGCCGTCGACGAGGCCGTCGCGGCCCGTCCGAGCAGCGCACCGCGTCTGGCCGCGCTGCGCGACGAGCTCGTCGCGGGCGTGCGGGCGATCGACCCCCGCGCGGTCCTGCGCGGCCCGCAGGACGCCGCGCGTCGGCTGCCGGGCAACGCGCACTTCACGTTCCCGGGCTGCGAGGGCGACTCGCTGCTCTACCTGCTGGACTCCGCCGGCGTCGAGGCCTCCACCGGGTCGGCGTGCCAGGCCGGCGTGCCGCGCCCGTCGCACGTGCTGCTCGCGATGGGGGTCGGCGAGGACGACGCACGAGGTGCGCTGCGGTTCTCGCTCGGTCACTCCTCGTCGTCCGACGACGTCGCCGCGCTGCTGGCGGCGCTCCCCGCGGTGCTCGGGCGCGCACGTGCCGCAGGCCTGGCAGCCGCGACGAGCGCGGGGGTGGCCTGAGTGCGCGTGCTCGCCGCCCTGTCCGGCGGTGTCGACTCGGCCGTCGCCGCGGCGCGTGCCGTGGACGCGGGGCACGACGTCGTCGGGGTGCACATGGCGCTGTCCCGCACCCCGCAGGAGTTCCGGACCGGCTCGCGTGGATGCTGCTCGCTCGAGGACGCGGGTGACGCGCGGCGAGCGGCCGACGTGCTCGGCATCCCCTACTACGTGTGGGACCTGTCGGAGAGGTTCGAGGCGACGGTCGTCGCCGACTTCCTCTCGGAGTACGCGGCGGGCCGAACGCCCAACCCGTGCGTGCGGTGCAACGAGCACATCAAGTTCGCGACGCTGCTGGACAAGGCGCTCGCGCTGGGTTTCGACGCGGTCTGCACGGGGCACTACGCGCGCGTCGTGGAACGGTCCGACGGGACGCGTGAGCTGCACCGCGCGCGCGACCTCGCCAAGGACCAGTCCTACGTCCTCGCGGTGATGGGGCCCGAGCGTCTGGCGCGGTCGATCTTCCCGCTCGGCGACGTCGCCTCCAAGGAGGAGACACGGCGCGAGGCCGCCGCTCGCGGGCTGTCGGTCTCGGCCAAGCCGGACTCGTACGACATCTGCTTCGTCGCCGACGGTGACACGCAGGGCTTCCTGCGCGAGCGGCTCGGCTCGCGGCCCGGCGAGGTCGTGGACACCTCGGGTGCGGTCGTGGGGACGCACGACGGCGCGTACGCCTACACCGTGGGTCAGCGGCGCGGCCTCGCGCTGGGTCGACCGGCACCCGACGGCAAGCCGCGGTACGTGCTCGCGGTCGAGCCCGTGCAGAACCGGGTCGTCGTGGGGTCCGCCGACGAGCTCGTCGTGGACCTCGTGCACGGTGACCGGGCGGTCTGGTACGACGATCCGGCCGCTCACGTGCGCCTCGCGGCGGGGAGCCCCCGCCACGGCGTCCAGGTCCGCGCGCACGGTGCGCCCGTGGCGGCGCTGCTCAGCCGCGCCGACGGCGACGGGTTGAGCGTCAGGCTCGCGGAGCCGTTGCGGGGGGTCGCCGCCGGTCAGTCGCTCGTCGTCTACGACGGCACGCGTGTCGTCGGTCAGGCGACGGTCACCCGTGCCGAGCGGACAGGCGCCGCTCACCCGGACGCCGACCGGGCCGAGGGCGTGCGTCCCGCAGCCGGCGAGCGGGCGCACGCGTGACGGGGGTCAGCGGGACGGGGGCCTGGCCCGGCGAGGACGTGCTCGAGGCCCAGTCGGTGGTCGTGGGCGACCTGACGGACACCCCGCCCGAGGTCCAGGGACTGCCGTTCGCCGTGCGCCTGGGCGCGCGCGGGCCCGGCGCGACGCTCGTCGGGCAGGGCCTCGGGATGCTCGTCGACCTGCCGGCCGAGCTCGGCCCCCACGGCTGGAAGCTCGCCGACCGGCCGGGCGCCGATCTCGCGCGGACCCGCGCGCTCCTCCGCGAGGACCTCGACGCGCTCGCGGTCGCGTGCCACGGCTACACCGGACCGCTCGTCGTGCCCGTGGCCGGACCCGTGACCCTCGCGGCCTCGACGTACCTGGCCCGCGGCGACCGCGTGCTCGCCGACGCGGGCGCGCTGCGCGACCTCGCGGACTCGTCGGCCGCCGGCCTGGTCGAGCACCTCGCCGCCCTCGACCGTGCGGTCCCCGGCGTCACGCCGACGGTGCTGCTGCACGAGCAGCTGCTCGCGCAGGCGGTGGCGGGGGTGCTCCCGTCGTTCTCCGGCTACGCGCGGCTGCGCGCCGTCCCGGGACCCGTCGCCGCCGAGCGCGTGGGCGCGGTCGTCTCCGCCGCCCGCGAGGCCGGCGCTCGCGTCGTCGTGCACGGCGGCACGGCCTGGACCGCGCTGCCCGCCATCCGCGCGTCTGGCGCCGACGGGTTCGCGCTCGAGGTCGCCACCCTGGACGACCGCGCGTGGGAGCGGGTCGCCGAGACGGTCGAGCAGGGGCTGGCGCTGTGGGCGCACGTGCCCCCGCAGCGGTCCTCGCAGTGCGCCGGACCGGACGCCGTGGGGCAGGCGCGCGCCCTCACCGAGCCGTGGCGGGCCGTCGGGCTGCCCGCAGCAGGGCTGGACGACGTCGTGCTCCTGGCCGGGGACGGGCCGTCGCGACCGGACGACGCGCGCGGCGCGCTCGCGGGCGTGGTCCGTGCCGCGCGGGTGGTGGCGGAGGTCGCGCACGCGTGAGTCTGCCGCACAGGCGCGTCGGACCTGCGGTGCGGCTCGTCGTAGGCTGCACGGGCGCGGCCGGCGCGCGACGAACGGGGTGTGAGGCGTGAGCGAGCGACGAGACGGGACGCGTAGGCAGGGGCTCGGGGGTGCGGCGGCCCTGCGCCTGCACCTCGCGCACCCCGGGCTGCTGCTGCTGGCCAGCGGTGCGGCCATCGTCGGGATCGTGCTGCTGCTCGCGACGCTGGTGATGCTCGGAGCGCGCTCGATGGACGCGTCGAGCTCCGGCGACGTGCCCTGTCTGGTCGCGGTGAGCGACGAGGTACCGGGTGCCACTCTGGAGAACCACGTGCTGCCCCCGAGCACGACGTGCACCTGGAAGGCGCCGTCTGGCGCGATCGAGACGGTCGTGGTGGCGCAGCCGTCGGCAGCGGTGTTCTGGGCCGGGGCGGCCCTGTTCTTCGCCGGCACCGCGACGTGCCTGGTCCTGCTCCTCGCGCCGCGGCTGCGCAGCGCGCCGCGAGGCTGACGCCCCCTGGCGTCCACAGCCGCCTCAGGTCGGGTGCCGCGTGTCGGTGCCGACGGCCACAATGAGCAGGTGACCGACGTGCAGCCCGCCGAGACGACCGACGCCACCTTGCCCCCGGACGCCGTCCCCGCGCAGGCCCGGCACCGTTGGGAGGAGCTGGCCGAGCAGATCCGCGCGGACCAGTTCGCGTACTACGTGCGCGACGCCCCGTCGTCGTCGGACGCGGACTACGACGCCCGGATGCGCGAGCTCGCGCAGCTCGAGGAGACGTACCCCGGCCTGCGCACACCCGACTCGCCCACGCAGGTCGTGGGCGGCACGTTCTCCACCGAGTTCGCCTCGGTCGACCACGTCGAGCGCATGCTGTCGCTCGACAACGCCTTCTCCGACGAGGACATCCGCGCGTGGGCCGAGCGCACGCAGCGGGACCTCGAGACCGACGAGCCGCCGCACTACCTGTGCGAGCTCAAGATCGACGGGCTGGCGATCGCGCTGCTCTACGAGAAGGGCCGCCTCGTTCGCGCCGCGACGCGCGGTGACGGGCGCACGGGTGAGGACGTGACGCTCAACGTCCGCACGATCACCACGATCCCGGACGTGCTCGCGGGTGACCCCGCGGGGCACCCGGACCTCATCGAGATCCGCGGCGAGGTGTTCCTGCCGGTCGAGGCCTTCGCCGAGCTCAACGCGGCCCAGGTCGCGGCGGGCAAGGCGCCGTTCGCCAACCCGCGCAACGCGGCGGCGGGCTCGCTGCGCCAGAAGGACCCCCGCGTCACGGCGTCCCGGCCGTTGCGGATGTACGCGCACGGCATCGGCGCGCTGCGCTGGGCGCAGGGCAGTCGCCCGGCGGACGTGCTGCGCCAGTCGCAGGTGTACGAGCTGCTGAGCGGCTGGGGCGTGCCGACGTCCTCGCACACGCGGGTGGTGCAGGGTCTGGACGGCGTTCGGGACATGATCGCCTACTACGGCGAGCACCGGCACGACGTCGAGCACGAGATCGACGGCATCGTCGTCAAGGTCGACGAGATCGCGCTGCAGCGTCGCCTCGGGGCGACGAGCCGCGCGCCCCGTTGGGCGATCGCCTACAAGTACCCGCCCGAGGAGGCCAACACGCGCCTGCTGGCCATCGAGGTCGGCATCGGTCGCACCGGCCGTGCCACGCCGTTCGCGGTGATGGAGCCGGTCGTGGTCGCGGGCTCCACGGTGCGCCAGGCGACCCTGCACAACCAGGACGTGGTCAAGGCCAAGGGCGTGCGGATCGGCGACATGGTCGTGCTGCGCAAGGCCGGTGACGTGATCCCGGAGATCGTCGGTCCCGCGCCGCGCGCGCCGGGTGACGACGTCGAGCGCGTCGAGTGGACCATGCCGCTCGAGTGCCCGGCGTGCGGGACCCCGCTGCGGCCGATGCGCGAGGGCGACGTGGACCTGCGCTGCCCGAACGCGCGGTCCTGCCCCGCGCAGGTCCGCGGCCGTGTCGAGCACATCGGGTCGCGCGGAGCGCTCGACATCGAGGCGCTCGGCGAGGTGACGGCGGCCGCCCTCACGCAGCCGGACGTGCCGCAGACGCCGCCGCTGCGCACCGAGGCCGACCTGTTCGACCTGGTCGGCTATGCGGCGGACGCGCCCGAGGAGGAGCGGGACAGGGTGCGCGCGGCGAGCCTGGCCACCCTCGGGCAGATCGAGGTCGTGGTGCGGGACCCGGAGACCGGTCTGCCGCGCGAGGACGACGACGGCAACGTGCGTCGCCGGACCCCGTTCCGCCGTCGCCTGACCTGGACGAAGACACAGCGCGCGCAGGCAGCGGCGCAGGGCCGCGAGCTGCCCGACTGGGAGCCGTCGGAGGCCGCGCGCACGTTGCTCGACCAGCTCGAGCTGGCCAAGGGCAAGGAGCTGTGGCGCGTGCTCGTGGCGCTGAGCATCCGCAACGTCGGACCGACCGCCGCGCGGGCCCTCGCGCAGGAGTTCGGCTCGATGGCCGCCCTGCGCGAGGTCGTCGAGGGTGAGCCCGGCGCGGCGGCCGAGCGGCTCAGCGCGGTCGACGGCGTGGGGCCGACCATCGCCGCCTCCCTCGTCGACTGGTTCGCCGAGCCGTGGCACGCCGAGATCGTCGACCGGTGGCACGCGGCCGGTGTGGTCATGATCGACGAGGCGGCCGAGTCGGCGCCGCGCACGCTTGACGGGCTCACCGTCGTCGTGACCGGCAGTCTCGAGCGGTTCTCCCGGGACGAGGCCAAGGAGGCGATCCTCTCCCGCGGCGGCAAGGCGTCCGGGTCCGTGTCGAAGAAGACGGACTACGTCGTGGTCGGGGAGAACGCCGGGTCCAAGGAGACCAAGGCGCGCGAGCTCGGCCTGACGATCCTCGACGAGGGCGCGTTCGAGCGGCTGCTCGCGGGCGGGCCGGAGGCGCTCGCGTGAGCACCTCCGCGAAGCTGCCGGCGCCCGGCGCTGTCACCGAGATGGCCTGCTGGCCGCCGGCCCGCACGCTACAGACGTCCGACGGCTGGCGCGTGGGGCTGTCCGCAGGGGTGACCCGGCGGGCGAACAGCGCGGTCCCGCTGCACGTGCCCGTGGACGTCGCGAGTGCGGTCGAGGAGGTCGAGGCGCTCTACGGCGAGCACGGGCAGCGCCCGGTCATCCGCGTGGGCGGCACCGTCGCGGACGCCGTGGTCGACCACGAGCTCGACCGGCGCGGCTGGGCGACGCTGTCCCAGACGGACGTGCTCGCGCGCGAGCTGGGCGACGAGACCGCCATGGGCGCCCTGCCCGTGAGCCTGGAGGTCACCTCCGCGCGCGAGCCCGACGGCGAGTGGCTGGAAACGTACCTCGCGGCGAAGACCGCGGGACGGCACCAGCAGGTGCTGACGTGGGTCCTGGCGAGCGGCGACGCGTGGCACCTGACCGCGCGGGACGCTGCCGGACCGCGACGGCGGGTCGTCGGCGTGATCCGTGTGGCGCAGGCTGACGGCTGGTCGGCGTTGTCGTGCCTGACGGTGGCCCCGGACGCTCGCCGCCGCGGCATCGGGCGTGCGCTGACGTGCGCCGCCCTGCGCCTCGCGCAGGAGCAGGGCTCGACGCGCGTCTTCCTCCAGGTCGAGCGGAGCAACGCGATCGCACGCGCGCTGTACGACGACCTCGGTTTCGTGGTCGTCGACTCGTACGCCTACCGCGAGCCGGCGGACCCGGGCCGATGACGGGTCAGAACTCGTCCACAGACCGCCCACGGGCCCGCCGCCTGCTCTGACATACTGCTCCGTTACTCACGTCAGGGGTGGCCCGTTCGGCGGGTCGTCCCGGTCTGTCAACAGGGAAGGACAGTCGTGACGGTCTTCTTCGTGGTCGGAGCCATCGGCCTCGTGCTGCTCGTGCTCTCGCTCGTCGTGGGCGAGATCTTCGAGTCGTTCGAGATCGGCGACGGCGGGATCTCCGGGCTGGCCGTCGGCATCGGCGCCGTGGTGTTCGGCGCCTCAGGGGTGCTCGCCCTGTCCCAGGACCTCGACGTGATCTGGGCGTACGTCATCGCGGTCGCGTTCGCGGCCGCGGCCGGTCTCGTCGCCCAGCTCTTCGTCAACCGACTCGCGGCGTCCGAGGACGCGCCCCCGCCCCCGCTCGAGGGGGCGTTCGGTGTGCTCACCTCGACGACGGGGCCGGAGGGCGGCGAGGTGCGGCTCGAAGGCGTGCGGGACCTGGAGAGTCGTCTGGCGTGGTCGGACGAGACGCTCCAGGCCGGGACGCGCGTGGTGGTCGTGGGTGTGTCCGGTTCGCGCGTGCAGGTGGCACGAGCCTGACCCTCCGCGGGCTGCGGCCCGCTCACCGAGTCATCGACCGAACCCACCCACGCCACGGCACGCGCCGCGGCCGGACAGGAAGGAGCCCGGGGACACCCCGGACACCATGCCCGAGATCTTGGAGAACGGCGCGGCGACCATCGCCGTGCTCGCCCTGATCATCGCGTTCTTCGCGGTGATCGCCCTCGTCACCAAGCGCATCCGCCGCGTCCCCCCGAACGAGGCCCTCATCATCGTCGGCCGTGGGGCCGGAAAGAGCTCGGGGGACGGTGGGCAGCGCGTCGTCGTCGGCGGCCGCGTGTTCGTCTGGCCCGTGCTGCAGCAGGGCTTCCCGATCTCGCTCGAGCAGCGTCAGATCGGCATCACGGTCGAGGGTGTCGACAAGAACCGCATCAAGCTCGCGATCAAGGCCTCGATCAACTTCAAGGTCCGCGGCGACGAGGAAGGCGTGCGCCGTGCCGCGCAGCGGTTCCTGTCGCAGCAGGCCACGTTGACCGACGTCATCAAGGAGTCGCTCGAGGGCTCGCTGCGCTCGATCATCGGCGACATGACGATCGAGCAGATCATCAGCGACCGCAAGTCGCTGCAGGACGCGGTCGTCGCCTCCACGAAGGCCGACCTGGCCGAGCAGGGTCTTCAGGTCGACCTGCTCAACATCTCCGACATCTCGACGCCGGGCTCGGACTACCTGGCCAACCTCGGCCGCGCCGAGGCCGCGCGTGCCCGTCAGGTCGCCGAGGTCAAGGAGGCCGAGGCGCAGCAGGTCTCCGAGTTCGCCAAGATCGTCGCCGCCGAGGCCATCGCCGAGCGGCAGCGTGACCTGGCCCTCAAGCAGGCCACGATCAAGGCGGAGACCGACCGCGCCAACGCCGAGGCCGAGGCAGCGGGCCGTCTCGCTCGGGCCGAGCAGGACAAGCTCGTCGCCACGCAGGAGCGCGAGGCGCTCGCCGAGAAGGCGAAGGTCACCGAGGAGCAGCTCGACATCGACGTGCGCAAGCCGGCCGAGGCGGCCGCCTACGCGGCGGTGCAGCAGGCCACCGGTGAGCGCGACGCGGCGAACGCGGCGACGGAGGCCGACGCGTTCAAGCGCACGCGCATCGCCGAGGCGAACAAGGTCGCGGCCGTCAACGACGCCGAGGCCGCGGCGCAGGCGACGATCCGCGCGGGCAACGCCGAGCGCGACCGGCAGCTCGCCGAGGCGCAGGCCGTCGAGG